>JBBRUZ010000042.1:0-19131 GCA_038247355.1 Rhodobacterales bacterium | reverse complement strand
TTCATCGCTGCTCTCCTTTGTTCCTGCGCGCTGCTGTTCGAGTCTGTTCGCAGACGCAATATAACGCGCTGCAGCGCAGCAGGCAACAATGAGCTTAACAAATCGACAATGCGGCGGGCGTCGCATCCTTGGGTCCCATAAATTCCGCGCGTTATCAATGACTTGAAGCGCGCGGCCACCATCTCTGGCCAGTCGCGCAACCGTCCGGTCTCACCCGTGCGTTCAAATCGATTCGGCTCCGCCTCGCGCGCGACCGCAACCGCTCAGAACGGAACCTCGTCGGCGGCGCTCACATAGCGCGCTACGACGTTCTTTGCTCCGGCCTTCTCGAAGTCGATCGACAGCTTGTCCCCGTCGACGCCGGTGACGACGCCGTAGCCGAACTTCTGGTGAAACACGCGCGCCCCGACCGCATAGGCCGCAACCGCCGACGCGTCGATCACCACGTCGCGCACTTCGCGCGGCTGCGACATCGGCCGCGCCCCGGCGCGCGCCTGCAGCCGCCGCCAACCCGGCGACTTGTAGACGTCCGCATTGGCCGCGCCGTCCACCAACGTCGACGTCACCGGCGCCGCCGCCCCGTATCCGCCGCCATAAAGTCCTGGCGGCGTCAGAACCTCGACATGCGCCGGCGGCAGCTCGTCGATGAAGCGTGACGGCATGGCCGATTGCCACTGGTTGTACACCCGCCGGTTCGCTGCGAAGCTGATCGTGCAATGCCGCTCGGCGCGCGTGATCCCGACATAGGCGAGGCGCCGCTCCTCCTCGACGCCCTTCACTCCGCTCTCGTCCATCGACCGCTGCGACGGAAACAGCCCGTCCTCCCAACCCGGCAGAAACACGCACGGAAACTCGAGCCCCTTCGCGGCGTGCAGCGTCATGATCGACACTTTCGGCGCCGCGTCGTCGGTCTCGTTGTCCATCACGAGGCTGACATGCTCGAGGAACCCCTGAAGATTCTCGAACTCGCCCAACGCCTTGACCAGTTCCTTGAGGTTCTCGAGACGCCCGGCGGCGTCGGGTGAACGCTCCGCCTGCCACATCGCCGTGTACCCGCTCTCATCGAGCATCGTCTCGGCGAGATCGACATGCGACACGTCGCCCCGCCGCACGGCCGCCGCGCATCGGTCGATCTGGCCGACGAGCGCGCCCAGCGTGGCGCACCCGCGGCTCGGCAATCCGCCCGAAGCCGCAATCGACCGCGCGCCGTCGACCAGCGACGTCCCCGCCGCGCGGGCCGTCCGGTTGATTTCCTGCACCGCCTTGTCGCCCAGGCCGCGCTTGGGCACATTGACGATCCGCTCGAAGGCGAGGTCGTCCTCCGGGCTGACCGCAAGCCGGAAATACGCCATCGCGTCGCGGATCTCCTGGCGCTCATAGAACCGCGGCCCGCCGATGACCCGGTACGGCAACCCGATCATCAGGAACCGATCCTCGAACGCCCGCATCTGATGCGTCGCGCGCACGAGGATCGCCATGCCGTCGGGCGACACCGGCGCCAGACCCCGCGTTCCGCGCGCATAGGCCTCGATCTCCTCGCCGATCCAGCGCGCTTCCTCCTCGCCGTCCCAATGCCCGATCAGCCGGACCTTCTCGCCGGACGTGACGTCGGTCCACAGCGTCTTGCCCAGGCGCTGCGCGTTCGCCGAGATCACGCCGGACGCCGCGGCGAGGATATGCGGCGTCGATCGGTAGTTCTGCTCGAGCCGGATCACCTGCGCGCCGGGAAAATCCTTCTCGAACCGCAGGATGTTGCCGACCTCCGCCCCGCGCCAGCCATAGATCGACTGGTCGTCGTCGCCGACGCAGGCGATATTGCGATGCCCGCCCGCCAGCAGCCGCAGCCACAGATACTGCGCGACGTTGGTGTCTTGATATTCGTCGACGAGGATATAGCGAAACCAGCGCTGATACTGCGCCAGCACGTCGGGATGCGCCTGAAGGATCGCCACGACATGCAGCAGCAAATCCCCGAAATCGCAGGCGTTCAGCGCCTTCAGCCGTTCCTGGTACGCCGCGTAGATCGCGACGCCCCGGCCGTTGAAAACGCGCGCATCCGCCGCCGGAACCCGGTCCGGCGACAGCGCCCGATTCTTCCAGCCGTCGATCAGACCGGCGAGCATCCGCGGCGGCCAGCGCTTCTCGTCGATGTTCGCCGCCTGGATCAACTGCCGCAGCAGGCGCAACTGGTCATCGGTGTCGAGGATCGTGAAGCTCGACTTCAGCCCCGCGAGCTCGGCATGCCGGCGCAGCAGCTTCGTGGACAGCGAATGGAACGTCCCGAGCCACGGCATCCCCTCGATCACCGCGCCGACGAGCTGGCCGACACGCGACTTCATCGCGCGCGCCGCCTTGTTTGTGAAGGTCACCGCCAGGATTTCGTTGGGCCGCGCCCGCCCGGAGTTCAGGATATGCGCGACCCGCGCCGTCAGCGCGCGCGTCTTGCCGGTCCCGGCCCCCGCCAGCACCAGCACCGGGCCGTCCAGCGCCTCGACCGCCGCCCGCTGCGCCGGGTTGAGCGCGTCGAGATAGGGCGCGGGCCGCGCCGCCTGGGCCCGTTGCGACAGTGGGAGTCCAGCGGCCTCGAAGGCTTCGGCTTCGTCGGGAACATACGCGCTCATGAGCATCGAGATTAATGCGCCCCGATCGGAAAAGAAAGCCGCGTTCGCGCTGCGTTCGCGCGAAACTCTCAAGATTTATGGCGCGGCGACGGCTCCCCCGCTAGACTGAGGTTCGACCGCGCCGCGAGGACCGCTTTGCAGAACATTCTGATCCAGATAACGATCTATCTCGCCGCCGCGGTGATCGTCGTGCCCCTCAGTCAGCGTCTCGGATTCGGCTCGGTGCTCGGCTACCTGCTCGCCGGCCTCGCGCTCGGCCCGATCCTCGGTCTGGTCGGCGCGGAAACCGGCGAGCTTCAGGAATTCGCCGAGTACGGCGTCGTGCTGATGCTGTTCCTGATCGGGCTCGAGATGCGGCCCAAGACGCTGTGGGACATGCGGACGCGTCTGCTCGGCCTCGGCGGCCTGCAGGTCGGCCTGACGCTCGGAGCCGTGACGCTCGTGGCGCGATCGCTCGGCCTGCCCTGGAACGAGGCGCTGGCGGTGGGGATCATCCTGTGCCTGTCGTCGACCGCGATCGTCATGCAGTCGCTGAACGAGAGGAAACTGGCGCGCAGCGACGGCGGACGCGCGGCGTTCGCCGTGCTGCTGTTCCAGGATCTCGCGGTGATCCCGCTTCTCGCGCTGATCCCGCTGCTGGCGCTCGGCGCGGCGCCGCCCACCGCGGAGGTTCACGCCGTTTCCGGGCTGCCCGCCTTCACCGGCTGGACGAAGGCCGCCCTCGTGGTGGGCGTGGTCGCCGGGGTGATCGTCGCGGGCCGGTTTCTCACCCACCCGCTTTATCGCTACATCGGAATGGCGCGGCTGCCCGAGATCCAGACCGCCGCCGCGCTGCTGCTCGTCGTCGCGATCTCCGCAGCCCTCGGGCTCGTCGATCTCTCGCCCGCGCTGGGCAGTTTCCTTGCCGGCGTCGTGCTTGCGGGCAGCGAGTACCGCCACGAGCTCGAATCCGACATCGCGCCGTTCAAGGGTCTGCTGATGGGGCTGTTCTTCATCACCGTCGGCGCCGGCATCGACCTCGGCCTGCTCCTCGTCGACGGGCCGAAGCTGCTCGCGCTGACGGTGCTCCTGATGCTGATGAAGGCCGCGGTTCTGTTCCCGCTCGCCGGACTGTTCGGGCTGTCGGGGAACGCCCGCCTGCTGTTCACGCTGTCGCTCGCGCAGGCGGGGGAGTTCGCCTTCTTCCTGCTCGCCTTCGCCCGCCAGGCCGGCGTTCTTCCCGGCGACACGACGGCCGAGGTGCTGCTGATCGTCTCGCTGTCGATGTTTCTGACGCCGGCGCTCTTTCTCATCTACGAGCGGTTCGGCGCCCGCGTCCTCCCCGGCGCGGGCGGTCCCGCCGACGCGATCGACGAACATGGCCCGGTCATCATCGCCGGAATGGGCCGCTTCGGCCAGATCGTGAACCGGATGCTGACCGGGCTGGGCCACAAGACCGTCGTCATCGACAACCATCCCGCGACGGTCGCCCGGATGCGCGCCTTCGGGATCAAGGGCTTCTACGGCGAGATCGATCGGCCCGAGATGCTGGCCGCCGCCGGAATAGCGCAGGCGCGGGCGATCGTGCTGGCCATCGACGATCCGGAAAAAACCGTGACGCTCGCGGCGCACATCCACCGCCGCTATCCGCATGTGAAGATCATCGCGAGGGCCCGCGACCGCCACCACGTCTATCAGCTCTACGCCGCCGGCACGCCGCACAGCGTCCGCGAACTGTTCGACAGCGCCGTGCGCGCCGGCAAATACGCGCTCGCCGCCCTCGACTACGACGAGGAGGAGATCGAGCGCATCGCCGCCGCGTTCTTCGAGCACGACCGCCACATGCTCGCCGAACTCGCCGAGGTCTGGGACCCCGCCATCCCCGACGAACGCAACCCCGCCTTCCTGCAACGCTCCAGCGAACAGACCGCCCTGATCGAGGCGGCGCTCCGCGGCCAGTTCGGGCGCTAGATCGGTATGACGACCGATCGAAACGCGGTACGCTCTGTGCTCTCGGCCGGCCGCGTGACCGGTACGCAAGACGTCGGTCTACCTGTCCGCATCGCGCTGCAGCGGCCGTAAGCCCGGGCTTACGCGCCCGCCCCTAAGCCCGCAACCAATGGCCCGTCTGCGCCTCGGCCCATACCTCCCCGGCATCCCGACGCCGTGTCGGGATCCAAGAAACGGAGCTATCGAATGAACAAATCCACGCTCGCAGCCCTTCCTTTGCTCGGCATCGCCTTTCTTGCGGCGCCGGCCTTCGCCGGACCCGACTGCGACGGCATGGCCATGACGACGCCGATGTGGCAGGTCGCCAAGGCCTTCGAAGACGCCGACGGCGTCATCCGCGACATGAAGGTCGAGGACGGCTGCTACGAGATCAAGGGCGAGACGGCCGGCAAGAAGTTCGAGGTCTACTACAATCCGACGACCGGCGCCGAACTCGAGCGCGTCGAAGGCTGATGCGCCTGGCGACTGATGCGCGCGAAGCCGGCGCGGTCGAGGTCTGGGACCCGATCGTGCGGATCTTCCACTGGACGCTGGTCGCATCGTTCTTCGGGGCGTTCCTGATCGAGCGTCCCCGCGATCTCCACGAGGCCCTGGGCTATCTCGCCCTCGGCGCCGTGGCGGTGCGGCTGGTCTGGGGCGTCATCGGCACGAAGCACGCGCGCTTCGCCGATTTCGTCACCGGTCCGCGTCGGCTGATCGGATACGTCGGCGACGTCGTCCACAGCCGGGAACGCCGCCACCTCGGCCATAATCCGGCTGGGGCGGCGATGATCCTCGCGCTGATGGCCATGGTGATCGTGATCGGCGCCTCGGGGTGGATGATGGGCAGCGACGCCTGGTTCGGCGAGGAATGGGTCGAAGGTCTCCATGAAAGCGCCGTCAACGTGACGCTCGGCCTTGTGGCGCTGCATGTCGCGGGCGTAGTGTGGGAAAGCGTCCGAAACGGAGAGAATCTCGTGCGCGCGATGATCACCGGGAGGAAGCGCCGCTAGGCCTTCCCGCGCGCGGGAGGCTCCATGCCGCACAGCGTCGCCCGCTCCCTCAAACGTCACCGCGCCATGGTCGCGGTGACGGTGCTTCAGGTTGCCTGCGCCATCTATTTCGTCTTCGACGTGTTGACCGAATTGCCCGCGTTTCGGACGGCGCCGATGCATCCGCTGGCGGAACTGCTGGTGGTGATCGCCCTGCTGATCGGATCGGCGCTCGGCTTGCGTGAGCTGCGCCGCATCCTCGCGCAGAACGACCGGATGGCGAGCCAGGCCCGCGCGGCAAGCGGCGCCTTCCTCGACCTGCTGGAGGACAGCTTCGCCCGCTGGGGCCTGACGCCGTCCGAGCGCGACGTGGCGCTCCTGTCGGTCAAGGGCGTGCCCGTCGCCGAGATCGCTGCGATGCGGCGCACGCAGGCCGGCACGGTCAAGGCGCAGTGCGCCGCAGTCTACCGCAAGGCCGGCGTGAACAGCCGCGCCGAACTCCTGAGCCTTTTCATCGAGGATCTGATGGCCGGAGTCGTGCTCGAGCCCGAACAGGGCGCCGCTTCGGCGCCGCATCCGAACGCGCGCAGCACAACTGGCGACGAAAGTCGCACTGACGTTGCATTGCACCATTCATCGCCATAA
This sequence comes from Rhodobacterales bacterium, assembly GCA_038247355.1. Lineage (GTDB taxonomy): Bacteria > Pseudomonadota > Alphaproteobacteria > Rhodobacterales > Rhodobacteraceae > Amaricoccus. The sequence goes on along the minus strand of JBBRUZ010000042.1, from coordinate 12,905 downwards.
CACTGGCCGGCCGAGACCGCTGCGCGAGGGACCCCCAGAATGAAGAATTTCAAGAAAATCCTGATCGCCAACCGCGGCGAGATCGCGATCCGCGTCATGCGGGCGGCCAACGAGATGGGCAAGCGCACGGTCGCCGTTTTCGCCGAAGAGGACAAGCTCTGCCTCCACCGGTTCAAGGCCGACGAGGCCTACCGCATCGGCGAAGGCATGGGGCCCGTCGCCGCCTATCTGTCGATCCCCGAGATCATCCGCGTCGCAAAGATGTCCGGCGCCGACGCCGTCCACCCCGGCTACGGTCTGCTGTCGGAAAACCCCGACCTCGTCGACGCCTGCACCGAAGCCGGACTGACCTTCATCGGCCCGCGCGCCGAAACGATGCGGATGCTCGGCGACAAGGCCTCCGCGCGCCGCGTCGCGATGGCCGCGGGCGTCCCCGTCATCCCCGCCACCGAAGTGCTGCCCGACGACATGGACGAGGTCCGCCGCATGGCCGAGGCCGTCGGCTATCCGTTCATGCTCAAGGCCTCGTGGGGCGGCGGCGGCCGCGGCATGCGTCCGGTCATGAAACCCGAGGAACTCGAGGAAAAGGTGCTCGAGGGCCGGCGCGAGGCCATCAACGCCTTCGGCAACGGCGAAGGCTATCTGGAGAAGATGATCCTCAACGCCCGCCACGTCGAGGTCCAGATCCTCGGCGACAAATACGGCGGCCTCTACCACCTGTGGGAGCGCGACTGCTCGGTGCAGCGCCGCAACCAGAAGGTCGTCGAGCGCGCCCCCGCCCCGTACCTGAGCCAGGCCCAGCGCGACGAGATCTGCGAGCTCGGCCTGCGCATCTGCCGTCATGCCAACTACGAATGCGCCGGCACCGTCGAGTTCCTGATGGACCGCGACAGTGGCGCCTTCTACTTCATCGAGGTCAATCCGCGCGTCCAGGTCGAGCACACCGTGACGGAGGAAGTGACCGGCATCGACATCGTGCGCGCCCAGATCCTGCTCGCCGAGGGCGCGACCATCGCGGAGGCGACCGGCACGCCGACCCAAGCCGACGTCACGCTCAACGGCCACGCGATCCAGTGCCGGATCACCACCGAGGACCCGCAGAACAATTTCATCCCCGATTATGGCCGCATCACCGCGTACCGCGGCGCAACCGGCATGGGCATCCGGCTCGACGGCGGCACCGCCTATTCCGGCGCGGTCATCACCCGCTACTACGACTCGCTGCTCGAAAAGGTCACCGCCTGGGCGCCGACGCCCGAAGCCGCCATCGCCCGCGTCGACCGGGCGCTGCGCGAGTTCCGCATCCGCGGCGTCTCGACCAACATTGCCTTCGTCGAGAACCTGCTGAAGCACCCGACCTTCCTCGACAACACCTACACGACCAAGTTCATCGACACGACGCCCGAGCTGTTCCGCTTCAAGAAACGCCGCGACCGCGCAACGAAAATCCTCACCTACATCGCCGACATTTCCGTGAACGGCCACCCCGAGACCGCTGGCCGCGCGCGGCCGCCCGCCGAGGCGAAGGCCCCGAAGGCGCCGCGCGTCCCCGTCGACGCCCCGCCACACGGCGTGCGCCAGCTGCTGGAGACGAACGGTCCCAAGGCCGTCGCCGAATGGATGCTCGGCCACAAGGCGCTGCTCCTGACCGACACCACGATGCGCGACGGCCACCAGAGCCTGCTCGCGACCCGGATGCGCTCGTACGACATGATCCAGGTGGCGCCCGCCTACGCGCACACGCTGCCGCAACTGTTCTCGGTCGAATGCTGGGGCGGCGCCACGTTCGACGTCGCCTACCGCTTCCTGCAGGAATGCCCGTGGCAGCGCCTGCGCGACCTGCGCCGCGCGATGCCGAACCTGATGACCCAGATGCTGCTGCGCGCCTCGAACGGGGTCGGCTACACCAACTACCCCGACAACGTCGTCGAAGCGTTCGTCGGCCAGGCCGCGTCCTCCGGCGTCGATGTCTTCCGCGTCTTCGACAGCCTCAACTGGGTCGAGAACATGCGCGTCGCGATGGACGCCGTCATCGCCGCGAACAAGGTCTGTGAGGCGGCGATCTGCTACACCGGCGACCTGTTCGATCCGGACCGCGCAAAGTACGACCTCAAGTACTACGTCGCGATGGGCAAGGAGCTGCGCGACGCCGGCGCGCACATCCTCGGGGTCAAGGACATGGCGGGGCTGCTGAAACCCGCCGCCGCGCGCGCGCTGATCAAGGCGCTGAAGGAGGAAGTCGGCCTGCCGATCCACTTCCATACCCACGACACCAGCGGCATCGCCGCCGCCTCGATCCTCGCCGCTGCCGAAGCCGGCGTCGATGCGGTCGACGCGGCGATGGATGCGTTCTCCGGCGGCACGTCGCAGCCCTGCCTCGGCTCGATCGTCGAGGCGCTGCGCAACACCGATCGTGACACCGGGCTCGACATGGCCGCGGTGCGCGCGATCTCCGACTACTGGGAGACGGTGCGCACGCAATACGCGGCCTTCGAGTCGGGCCTGCAGGCGCCGGCCTCGGAGGTCTACCTGCACGAGATGCCCGGCGGCCAGTTCACCAACCTCAAGAGCCAGGCCCGCTCGATGGGGCTCGAAGACCGCTGGCCCGAGATCGCGCGCACCTACGCCGACGTGAACCGGATGTTCGGCGACATCGTCAAGGTCACGCCGTCCTCCAAGGTCGTCGGCGACATGGCGCTCGTCATGGTGTCCCAGGGGCTCTCCCGCGAACAGGTCGAGGACCCTGCCGTCGAAGTCGCCTTTCCCGACAGCGTCGTCGACATGATGAAGGGCAACCTCGGCCAACCCCCGGGCGGCTGGCCCGCGGCGCTGCAGAAGAAGATCCTGAAGGGCGAGATCCCGAACACGTTGCGCCCCGGCTCCGTCATGCCGAGCGCCGATCTCGAGAAGATGCGCGACGCGCTCAAGGCCGAACTGCCCGGCGTCGCCATCGACGACGAGGATTTCTGCGGTTACCTGATGTATCCCAAGGTCTTTCTCGACTACACCGGCCGGCACCGCGACTACGGCCCGGTCCGCACCCTGCCCACCCCGGTCTATTTCTACGGCATGGAGCCCGGTCAGGAGATTTCGGTCGAGATCGACCCCGGCAAGATCCTCGAAATTCGCTTCCAGACCATCGGCGAGACCAACGAGGATGGCGAGGTGAGGGTGTTCTTCGAGCTCAACGGCCAGCCGCGGACGATCCGCGTGCCAAACCGCAAGGCGCAGGCCCTTGCGCCGAAGCGTCCCAAGGCGGAAACCGGCAACCCTGCGCATGTCGCCGCCCCGATGCCCGGCGTCATCGCCAGCGTCCCGGTCACGGTCGGTCATGTCGTCAAGGCGGGCGACATGATCCTGACGATCGAGGCGATGAAGATGGAGACCGGGCTCTACGCCGATCGGCCGGGCACGGTAAAGGCGCTGCACGTCCAGCCGGGCAGCCAGGTCGATGCGAAGGATCTGCTCGTGGAGTTCGCGCTGGATTGATCGCCGTCCTGGGAACGGATGGCAGCGCGGAATCGACCGGCGACCGGCTTGCCGATCAACGCGCCGTCGCCTTGCCGCGAAAACCCCGCATCCACGCCATCCTGCGGTTGAAGACGCGAGGCGCCACCTCCGCCAGGCGCGGGCGGCGCGATCAAGCTCGATCTTGTCTGCGAGCGGCAACAGCGGCTGATCGATCCCGAACTGGACGAGAGCGTTCGTCGCAGGCGTCGAGCCCTAGGCCGGCATCACCTTCTCGCGCATCGCCGCCGAGATCATAGCCTCGACGCTAGACGGCGGACCCGACCGCTACGCCGACCTCTTCGACCGCGACTGACGCGCGAATGCCGACGCGAAGGTGAGCAAACGCACCGCCCGTCACATCGCCCGCAACAGCAGGATCATCACCAGCGAATAGAGCATAACCCCGCCGGCGATCAGAAACACGTGGTAATTCTTCGCCAGGCTCGCGCGCATGATCTGCCTGCCCTGATAGATCAGGTCCGGCCACGTGTAGCTGACGAAATCGCCCTGGGTCATCACCGCCACGATCCGTCCCTCGGCGTCGACCACCGGCAGCCGCCGGAAGCGTTCGTTCGACATGATCCGGAGCCAGTCGAGCAGGTCGTCGTCCTCGCGCGCCACCCGCGGGTTCGACGTCATGATGTCGGCGAGCAGCGTCGTCGCCGGGTCCCGACCCTGGTTGACCAGCCGCTTCATGATGTCCCGCTCGGTGACGACGCCCTCGACCCGCCGGTCGGCGTCCACCACGATCACCGAACCGAAGTTCAGCTCCGACATCCGCGCCACCGCCGCGGCCACCGTGGCGTCGCGCGGAAACGTCAGCGGCTTCGGCTTGCTGGCGAACTCGGGACGGTCGCGCAGGCGCATCGCCGGACTGATGGTGGGCATGGCGTTGGTCCTCCCGGAGCGATCGCGCGCCTGCGTCAATTCGTGGCAGCTAGCATCGGGGGCCGCGTTGGCAAGGCGAGCGGCCTATCGCGGCAAGCGCAGCACGGCGCGCAACCCGCCGAGACCCGGGCTCGCCCCGAGCTCGAGACTGCCGCCGTGGCTGCGCGCCACGTCGAGCGCGATGGTCAGCCCGAGCCCGACGCCGCCGCCCTCGTCCTGATTGCGCGCGGCTTCGAGCCGGGAGAACGGCGCGAGCGCCCGGACGCGGTCCTCGGGCGGAATGCCGGGTCCGTCGTCCTCCACGACGAAATCGAGCGTCTTGGGCAGCAGCCGCACCTGCAGCGCCACGCGCCGGCCGTAGCGCGCCGCGTTGCCGAGCAGGTTCTCGACGGCGCGCCGCACCGCGTTCAGCCGCATCTGCACCATCGGATCCTGCGGCGTCTCGTCGAACCGCGCCAGCGCCACCGTCACGCCGCCGCGCCCGGCGTCCTCGACCAGCCGCGCCGCCAGCGCGAACGGATCGACCCGCGTCGTCTCCTCGCGGCTGTCGGCCCGGGCGAACGCGAGAAACTCGCCCAGCATCCGCTCCATCTGGTCGATGTCGCCGCGCAGGCCGTCGATATCCTCGCCGTCGTCGATGAGCGCGAGCGTCAGCTTCATCCGCGTCAGCGGCGTGCGCAGGTCGTGGCTGACGCCCGACAGCATCATCGTGCGCTGCTCGATCTGCCGCTCGATGCGGGCGCGCATGTTGAGAAACGCACCCGCGGCGCGACGCACCTCCTCGGCGCCCGCGGCCCGGAACGGCAGCGAGCGACCCTTGCCGAACGCCTCAGCGGCCTCGGCGAGCTGGCGGATCGGCCGGACCTGGTTGCGCAGGAACAGCACCGCCACCGCGCCGAGCACGACCGAGGCCATCAGCATCAGCACGAGCAGCTGATGCGGGTTCTGAACCGAGAGCCGGCTGCGCGGCGCATCGACGATCAAGAGGCCCCTCGACGTCGGGATGTCGATCCGCACGATCGGCGCGTCGCTGACCAGATCGACCCGGATCGGCCGGGCCAGCTCTTCTTCGAGCGTTGCGACGATCACCCGTCCGGTCAGGTCGCTCGGCTTGCGCCGCGCGCCCGGTATGAAAGACGGCGCGTCGGGTTCGAGCCGCATCGCGAGGCGCAGCGGCGTCGCGATCCGTTCGAGCGCGGCCGTCGCCGCACGCAGATCGGCCGCCGTTCCGATCTGGGCGATCGCAAGCCGCAGTTCCAGCGCCACGCCCCGGGTCAGCTGGTCGGTCACCCGCTCGTAATGCCGCTGGAAGAACACGAGCCCGACGACCAGTTGCAGCAACACGATCGGCGCCAGTAGGATCAGGAGCGCCCGCCCGAACAGGCTGCGCGGCAGAACGGACTTGAGGCGCGGCGGCTGCATGGCGCGACGGATACGGCCTGGCCCGCCCCCGCGCAAGGGAGAGGCGATGCGGATCGATCCGTTCACCCGCGATCATGCGCCGGTCCCCGGCGAACCGGAGTCGCTGGCGCCGGGCGTCGTCGCGGTCACGGCGCCCAACGCCGGGCCGATGACCTTCACCGGCACGCGGAGCTATCTGCTCGGCGCGACCGACGTCGCGGTGATCGACCCCGGCCCCGATGACCAAGGCCATCTCGACGCGCTTACGGCGGCGCTGCCCACGGGCGCCCGCGTGACCGCGATCCTCGTCACCCACGCGCACCACGACCATTGCGCCGGGGCGCGCGCGCTGCAGGACCGCGTCGGCACGCCCATCTTCGGCTTCGGAGCCCGCCCGCGCAGCGCCGCGATGGCGCGGCTGGCGGCGGCGGGCGGGCTCGGCGGCGGCGAGGGGATCGACGCGCGCTTCGCACCCGACGTGACGCTCGCCGACGGCGCAATGGTCACCGGCGCGGGCTGGCGGCTCGAAGCAGTCCACACGCCGGGCCATCTCGGCGACCATCTGTGCTTTTCCTGGCGCGAGGGCGGCGCGCTGTTTTCCGGCGACATGGTGATGGGGTGGGCGACGACGCTGATCTCGCCGCCCGACGGCGATCTCGGCGCGTTTCTCGCCAGCTTGCGACGGCTGCAGCGCCGCGACGAGCGGGTGTACTTTCCCGGCCATGGCGGCCCGGTTCGCGACCCGCAGGCGATGCTAACCTGGCAACTCGCGCACCGCGCCGAACGCGAAGCGCAGATCCGCGCGGCGCTGTCGAGCGGCCCGGCGACCGTGGCGGCCCTCGTCGCGACCGTCTATCCCGATCTCGACCCCGCGCTACGGCTCGCCGCCGGTCGCAACGTGCTGGCGCATCTGATCGATCTCGCCGAGCGCGACCTCGCCACGAGCCACGGCCCGCTGGACGCGACCGCCGTCTTCGCCCTCACCTGAACCCGCAACTCTGCCGCCCGCGCGGCACCCGCCGCTCGTCGGCACGACGACACCTCGACGGGCCAGATCCCACATATCGGATGCGCCCGCCGCCACGCGCGTCGATCGCTCAGTTCGACGCGGTCGCCGGCGCGGTCGGCAGCACGAACCCAGGGAGCCCCGTCGCCGGCGCCGCCGCGTCGCTCAGCACCTCGCCGGGCGTGCCGGTCGCCATGTCGAGCGAGCGGCGGAGCAACGCGACGCGTTCGGGCGTGCCGGGCGAGACAACCGGGCTCGCGCCCTGCTCCATCGCATCGATGGCGGCGGTCAGCCATTCGACCGCCCGGTCGCCGCGGCGCGAAACGCCGAACCCCTGCATCAGATGGTGCCCGACATGCTCGCCGTACGCGGCTTCGCCTGCCGCCTCCAGCATCACGGCCGAACCGAGCGCAAGCTCCGCATTGTCGGTCCGATAGCCGACGCTGAGGCAGATGCGCGCGTTGCCGGCGATCTGGGCCGGCGATGCGCCGGTCTGCACGATGAAGCCGCGCACCTGCTCGACCACTTCGCCGGGCCCTTCACCGCCGAGCAGCGCGAGATAGGGCCGCATCGCCGGCGCGAAGGCCTCGCATTGCGCGCGGATGTCTCCGGCCGAAACGCCCTCGACCGTCGCAGCGATCCGGTCGCCGTCCTCGATCGCGTAGGTCCGGGCGAGGCAGAACTGCTCCTCCAGCGCAAACGCCGGATCGACGAGGTTTGACACCGTCACGAACCCGCCGTTCGTCGACGTGACGAGGCTGACGCGGTTGCAATGGCTCGCCATCGACGCTTCCGCGGTCGCGGCGAGAAAGCTCGGCAGCCCGGCCGGCGCAGCCTCCGCCTCGACCGCGAGCTCGGGCATGGGGGCCGCCGCCTCGACGATGGGGGCGGGCGCCGGGACCGGGGCCGGGGCGGCCGGCGCGGGCGCAGCGGCCTCGACGACAGGAGCGGCGACCACCGGCGCGGCGATCACCGGGGCCCCGGAAAGCGGGGCGAGCGGGGTGACGGGAACCGGCAGCGGCGCCGCCACGAGCGTCTGGCCCGACTGCTCGGCGCGGAACGCGAGCAGCAGGCCGCGCGGGCCCTGGCCGTAGGAGGCCATCATCTGCTGGACCTGCGGCCCGCCGACCAGCGCACGGTTGTACGCCGACGCGAGGAACGCCCGCTCGTACTCGTTGATGTACCCGGTCGACGGATACCCCATCATGCCCTGGAACTGCGCGACCGCCGAGCGGGAGTTCGGGCCCATCACGCCGTCGGGCGACCCGGCGGGAAAGCCGAAATAATTCAGCGCGGTCTGCACTTCGCGGTTCTGCTGGCGCTCGTAGGTGTTCACGACCGGCGCCGGCGCGGCCCTTCGATAGACGGTGCGCGTATGCACCTGCGGCTGATTGCGCGGCGCGTTGGCGATGGCGCTGCCGACGATACCGCCGACCAGACCGCCGACGAACGCGCTGCCGTCGGCTTGGGCGGGCCCGCTCGCAGACGTCGCACAGGCGAGCGCAATCGCGCTCGTGACGACCTTCAGGCTAATATGCATCGGCTTCCCTCCTTCGACCGGACCATTGAATGAATAATCCTCTCATGATTCTGCCATCCGACCAAGCGCAAACGCGACTATTCGGCAACGTGATTGCGAAAACGACACCCATTCCGCCCCCGTCCATGCGCCGCGAATCGCACCGTTCCGTCGCCCCGTCGCGGGCGCGGAGCCCTGCTGCGCGCCATCGCGGGCGAGGCGCCTTACGGCCTCGCCGCGCCCGTCGCTTCGACGCGGCCTCCCGCCTCAGCGCGCCCGGCGCCGGCTTTCCGCGACGTAAATCGCGCGCAGCCGCGTCGTCACCGGCCCGGGGACACCGTCGCCGACCTGTCGCCCGTCGATTGCGACGACCGGCGTCACGAATGCGGTCGCGGCGGTGATGAAGGCCTCCGCGGCCCCCATCGCCTCGGCGACCGTGAACGCGCGTTCCTCGATCCGCATCTGCGCCTCGCGCGCGTACTCCATCACCGCGGCCCGCGTGATCCCGTGCAGGATCGCCGCCGACAGCGCCCGCGTCACCAGCGCCCCGTCCGTCGTGACGATCCACGCATTGTTCGACGTGCCCTCGGTGACGAACCCGTCTTCCACCATCCAGGCGTCGTCGCATCCGGCCCGCCGCGCCATCATCTTGGCCATCGACGGCGCCAGCAGCTGCACGGTCTTGATGTCGCGCCGACCCCACCGGATGTCGGGGACCGTCAGCACCTTGATCCCATGGACGCCGGCGGGGGCGTCAGCCAGCGCGCGGGCCTGGGTGAACATCACCAGCGACGGCTCGGGCACGGCGGGATACGCGAAATCACGATCGGCGGCGCCGCGGGTGACCTGAAGATAGACCATGCCCTCGTCGAGCGCGTTCTTCGCGATCAACGCCCGGTGGATGGCTTCGAGCTCGGCGTCGCCCGCCGGGCCCGGCATGTCGAGCGCCGCGAGCGAGCGATGCAGCCGGCGCAAATGGAACGGAAAGTCGACGAGCTTGCCGCCGAGCACCGACGTGACCTCGTAAACGCCGTCGGCGAACAGGAAACCGCGGTCGAAGACGCTGATCTTCGCCTCCCCCTCGGCCACGAAAGCGCCGTTGACATAGACCGTTCGTTCCATGCTCATCCCCACAGTTCGGGCGCTGCGGGATGCACGCCCCGCGCGTCATAGCGCAGCGGATGGTCGCGGTCGCGCGCCAGCAGCAGCGGGCCGTCGAGATCGGTGACCGCCGCCCCCTGCGCCACGAGAACGGCCGGGGCCATCGCGAGCGACGTGCCGACCATGCAGCCGACCATGACCCCGAAGCCCGCGGCCTGCGCGGCGCCCCGCAGCGCCAGCGCCTCGGTCAGCCCGCCGGTCTTGTCGAGCTTGACGTTCACGATGTCATATTTCCCCTCGAGCCCCGCAAGGCTGGCGCGGTCATGACAACTCTCGTCGGCGCAGACCGGCAGCGGCCGCGCCATGTCGCCGAGCGCGTCATCTGCCCCGGCGGGAAGCGGCTGCTCGACCATCTCGACCCCGAGCCGGAGCAGCGCGGGCGCGAGCGCCGCATATTCCCCGGCGCTCCAGCCCTCGTTTGCGTCGACGATCAGCCGCGCGTTCGGCGCTCCGTCGCGCACCGCCTCCAGCCGCGCCATGTCGCCCTCCCCGCCGAGCTTGACCTTCAGCAGCGGTCGATGGGCGTTGCGCGCCGCCTGCGCGCGCATCACGGCGGGCGCCTCCAGCGACAGCGTATAGGCGGTGATCTCGGGACCGGGCGCGCCGAGCCCGGCCAGCGCCCAGACCGGTCGCTCCGCCCGTTTCGCCTCCAGATCCCACAGCGCGCAGTCGAGCGCATTGCGCGCGGCGCCGGGCGTCAGCTCGCCTGCCAGCGCCTCCCGCGTCACCGGAACCGCGACCCCCCGGATCTGCGCCTCGACGCTGTCGAGCGTCTCGCCATAGCGCGCGTAGGGCACGCACTCGCCGCGCCCGCGGCGACCGCCATCGGTGAGGGTCACCGTCAGCACCCGCGCCTCGGTCCGCGCGCCACGGCTGATGACGAACGCGCGGGCGAGCGCGAACACCTCGGCCTCGATCTCGAGCTTCATCCGAGCGCGTCCACCAGCCGCGCAGCACCTTGCCGCAGCGGATCGACCGTCGGCAGCCCGAGCCGCCGCTCGACCGCGGTGAGATAGTCGAGCGCCGCCTCGTCGTGCATCGCCGCCGTGTTGATCGACACCCCCGCCACAAAAACCTCCGGGTTCACGATCCGCGCCATGGTTATCGATAGATCGCGCAGCGCCTCCAGCGTCGGCGGCTTGTAGTCGGGCAAGCCGCGCATGTGCGGCCGCGTTGGCTCGTGGCACAGCACCAGCGCGTCGGGCCGCCCGCCGTGGATCAGCGCCAGCGTCACCCCGGAATAGGACGCGTGGAACAGGCTCCCCTGCCCCTCGATCAGGTCCCAGTGATCGGGATCGGCGTCCGGCGTCAGCCATTCGATCGACCCGGCCATGAAATCGGCCACCACCGCGTCGAGCGGCACGCCGCCCCCGGTGATCAGGATGCCGGTCTGGCCGGTGGCGCGGAACGTCGCCTTCAGGCCGCGCGCGTGCATCTCGCGCTCCATCGCGAGCGCCGTGTACATCTTGCCGACCGAGCAATCGGTGCCGACCGCGAGGCAGCGCCTGCCCGTTCGCGGCTTGCCGTTCGCGATCGGATAGCGCTGTTCGGGCGTCCGCACGTCATGCAGCCGCCGGCCGTGCGCCATCGCGGCCGCGATCAGCATCGGCTCGTCGCGCAACAGGGTGTGCAGCCCCGAAGCGACGTCCATCCCCGCGGCCAGCGCTTCGGTCAGGATCGACAGCCAGGCCGGCGAGATCACCCCGCCACGGTTCGCCACGCCCACCACCAGCGTGCGCACACCCAGCGCCTTCGCCTCCGCGATCGTCACGTCGGGCAGGCCCATGTCGGCGCGACACCCGTCCATTCGGAGTTGTCCGACGGCGGCCTCGGGGCGCCAGTCGCGAACGCCCTGCGCGACCTTCGCCGCCAGCGCGTCCGGCGCGTCGCCGAGAAACAGCAGATAGGGGGTCTCAATCATCGCGGCTCCGTGGCTGGGACGGGGCGAACCTAGCAAACGGACAGGCGGACGCCACAACAAAGCGTAGCCCGCCGGCGGGGCCGGACGCCGCCTTCGTGCCGAACACTGGCGGCAACGTTCGGACCAGGCGTGACTCTGAGCGGACAGCCGAACGTCGGGCGTCGCCCGCCGACCCCGCCGCGCCGCCAAAGCACCCCGCCTCGCGACCCGACGCCCCCTTCCGCCTGCTCCCGGCGGACCGCCGCTGAACGGCGCAGCCGAACCGGCGCGCGACAGTCCCCCTTTCTTCCGTCGGCGGGGCTGCTAAGTTCGGCTCATCGCGCACGGGAGGGGTTCGCCGCATGCACAGTCAAATCGCCCGCGGCCTGCGCCGGGCCGCGCAGCCGGAGGTTGCGGTCGACCGCGTCACGCTCGACTACGAGGGCCGCTTTCTGCGCCGTCGCACGCTGACGACGGACAGGGGTGCGACCCTGCTCGTCGATCTGCCCGAAACCGTGTCGCTCGACGACGGCGACACCCTTGTGACCGAGACCGGCGAGCTGATCGCCGTGCGCGCGGCGCCCGAGCCGCTGCTCGAGATCGTGGCTTCGCCGGCGGAACTCGCGCGCCTCGCCTGGCATATCGGCAACCGTCACATGCCGGCCCAGATCGAGCCCGGCCGCATCCTGATCCGGTCCGATCACGTGATGGCCGACATGCTCGTCCGCCTCGGCGCGGCCTCCCGCGCCGTCTCCGAACCCTTCACGCCGCTCGGAGGAGCCTATGGCCCGGGCCGGACCCAACCCCACCACCACGGCGGCCCGACCGACGATCCCGACGCGCCCGAACCCGCGCCCGCCCATGGCCACTTGCATGACTGACGCGGCCGCCGTCCAGGTCCTCGCCGCGTGGTTCTCGCCCGCCTATCCCATCGGCGCCTACAGCTACTCCCACGGCCTCGAATGGGCGGTCGAGGCCGGCGACGTCACCGACGTCGCCTCCCTCGGCGCATGGGTCGCGGACCTCGTCGAGTTCGGCGCCGGGCGCACCGACGCCATCCTCCTCGCCCATGCCCATGCGGCGGAGGACGCGGGCCCCCTCGCCGACCTCGCCGAGGCCCTCGCCCCGTCGCTCGAACGCCATCTGGAGACCACGGCGCAAGGCGCCGCCTTCGCCCGCACCACCGCCGCCGCGTGGGGGATCGCGCTGCCCGCGATGCCCTACCCGGTCGCCGTCGGTTGCGCCGCCGGGGCGATGGCGCTGCCGCTGCCGCTGACCGCGACGCTCTATCTCCAGGCCTTCGCCGCGAGCGTGATCTCCGCGGGCGTCCGCCTGATCCCGCTCGGCCAGACCGACGGCCAGCGCCTGACCGCCGCCCTCATGCCACTGGCCGCCCGGGTCGCGACCGAAGCCCTCACCGCCTCCCTCGACGACATCGGCGGCTGCGCCTTTCGCGCCGATCTCGCCGCGATGCGCCACGAAACCCAATACACAAGGCTCTACCGCTCATGAAATCCCCC
>JBBRUZ010000041.1:0-19743 GCA_038247355.1 Rhodobacterales bacterium | reverse complement strand
GGCTGGCGCGCGAGGCGATGGCGATGGGCGGGCTCGCGGGCGCGGTGTTCAACGGCGCGAAGGAGGCGGCGCTGGACGCATTCCTCGATGGGCGCATCGGCTTCCTTGACATGGCGGGCGTCGTTGAACATGTGATGGCGGACGTCGGTCCCGAGGCCGCAGGACATATGGCCGGGTACGGGCTCGAAACGGTGATGGCGCTCGACGCGGCTGCGCGGCGGAGCGCCCGCGACAGGGTCGCGTCGAACTGAGGCAGGTTCATGGAGCTGATCGCCGGCATTCCGTTCGTCGGAGCGTTTCTCGCGACGGTGCTGCCGTTCGTGGTGGTGCTCGGCATCGTCGTGTTCGTGCACGAGTTCGGTCACTACATCGTGGCGCGCTGGTGCGGAATTCGCTCTGAGGTTTTCTCGGTCGGCTTCGGACCGGTCATCTGGTCGCGCCGCGACAGGCGGGGCACGCTGTGGCAGCTCGCGGCGCTGCCGCTGGGCGGCTACGTCAAGTTCCTCGGCGATGGCGACGGCTCGAGCCGGGCGGACACGGCGCGCCTCACGGGAATGTCCAAGACCGAGCGGGCGTCGAGTTTCCACGGTGCGAGCGTCGGCGCACGGATGCTGACCGTTCTCGCGGGGCCGGTCGCCAATTTCATCCTCACGATCGTCGTGTTCGCAGGGCTGATCCTTTGGCAGGGCGTGCCGATGGAGCGCGCGACGCTCGGTGAAATCCAGCCCTTTCCGAACGTCGAGCAACCGCTGCGGACCGGCGATGTGGTCATCGAAGTCAACGGCGCGCCGGTGACCGAGTTTCGCGACATCTATGTCGCGGCCGCCGAAATGCCGGTTCCGGGACCGATGGCCTTCGTGATCGAGCGGGACGGGACGCGCGTCGAGGCGACGGCGCCGTTCGCGCTGCCGCCGATCGTCAGCGGCGTCGAGCCGCTGTCCCCGGCGAGCCGCGCCGGGCTGAAGCCGGGCGACGTGATCCTGCGCGCGGACGGCGCGCCGCTCGCGGCGTTCGAGGACCTGCGTCAGGCGGTGCTCGCCTCGGACGGTCGGGCGATCCCGCTAGAAGTCTGGCGCGACGGCCAGACGCTCACGCTGCCGATCACGCCGATCGAGCGCGACGCCGACGACGGGGCGGGCGGGTTCGAACGGCGGGTGATGATCGGGGTGGCGGGCGCATCGCTCTATGCCCCGGCGACAGCGACGCCGGCGCCTTGGACGGCCGTAGGGCTCGGGGCCGAGCGCATGGTTTTGGTGATCGTCCAGTCGCTCAACGGCATGAAGCACATCCTGCTCGGCACGATCGGAGCCGAAAACCTGCAGGGTCCGCTGGGGATCGCCCAGATCTCGGGCGAGACGGCGAGCCAGGGCCTCGTCAGCTTCCTGACGTTGATCGGCGTGATCTCGACGGCGATCGGGCTTCTGAACCTCTTTCCCATTCCGGTGCTCGACGGCGGGCATTTCGTCGCGTTCCTGATCGAAGCCGCCCGTGGCCGTCCGCCAAGCGAACGGGTGATGCAGTTCGCCATGTCGATTGGTCTTGGCTTGATCCTACTACTGATGGTATTTGCTACATACAACGACATCATGCGAATGGTGAGTTGAAAATCAGGGCGGCGAACCGCCCGTTCGGGCAGAGGGGCAAGACGCCATGGGCCAACGGCACGTCGCACGACGGTTCTGCCTTGCGATCGGACGCGCAATCGCGGGAGTCGCGTTCTTCTTCGCCATTTTCGCCGCCTCGCTCGGCCAGAGCCAGGGAACGGCGGTGTTCAGCCGGATCGACGTCGCGGGCAACCAGCGCATCGACGCCGAAACGATCCGGGTCTTTGCCGGCATCGAGGCAGGCCAGGCGGCGTCGCCCGAAACGCTGAACCTCGCGGTGCGCCGGCTGTTCGACACCGGCCTGTTCGAGACGGTGGACGTGATGCCCGAGGCGGGGCGGCTGGTGATCACCGTGGTCGAGAACCCGTCGATCAACCAGATCGCCTTCGAGGGCAATCGGTCGATCGACGACGAAACGCTGGGCACGACCATCGAACTTCGGTCGCGTCGCGCGTTCTCGGTCGCCGCCGCCGAGGCCGACGCCCAGCGCATCATCGACGCCTACCGCGCCGCCGGTCGGTTCGGCGCCGAGGTCACGCCGGTGATCATCCGGCTGCCCGACAATCGCGTCGATCTGGTGTTCGAAGTGATCGAGGGTCGGCCGACGCGGGTCCAGCGGATCAATTTCATCGGCAACGAGGTGTTCTCCGACGGCCGCCTGCGCCGCGTGGTCGAAACCAGCCAGGCGAACCTGCTGAGCGGCCTGCTCGGCTCGGGCGCATTCGACGCGGACCGGGTGGAGGTCGATCGCGAACTGTTGCGCCAATTCTACCTCGAACGGGGGTACGTGGATTTCCGCGTGCAGTCCTCGACGTCGGAAATTGCGCGGGAGCGGAACGCGTTCTTCGTCACGTTCACCGTGCTCGAGGGGCCGCGCTATGATTTCGGGCAGGTCTCGGTGGCGTCGTTCATCCCGGGCCTTGACGCCGTCGATTTCGAGCCGCTGCTGGCGCCGGTGCTCGGCGGCGGCGTGTACAACGCGCGGCTCGTCGAGCGGGTCGTCGAGCGCATGTCGTTCCAGGCCGGGCAGGAGGGCTACGCATTCCTCGAGGTCCGGCCGCGCATAACCAAGAACGACGCCGACCTGACCGTCGATATCGCGTTCGAACTGGTGCAGGGCGAGCGGGTGTTCGTCGAGCGCATCGACATCACCGGCAACACGCGCACGCTCGACCGGGTGATCCGGCGGCAGTTTCGCCTCGTCGAGGGCGACGCATTCAACACCCGCGAACTGCGCAACGCCGACAACCGGATCCAGGCGCTCGGCTATTTCTCGACGGTCGACATCCAGGTGCGCGAGGGCACGTCGCCCAGCCGCGCGATCATCGGCGTGCAGGTCGAGGAGCAGCCGACCGGCAGCCTCAACATCGGCGGCGCGCTGTCGAGCAGCGAGGGCGTCAGCGCCCAGATCAGCATCACCGAGCGCAACTTCCTCGGCCGCGGCCAGACGGTGAACCTCGCGGTCACCGGCAGCGGCCAGTTCGCCAACGTCGATTTCACCTTTCTCGAACCGGCGCTGTTCGACCGCGACCTGCTCGGCGGCTTCCAGATCTACTACCTCGACCGCAACTTCAACGAAACCGCTTACAAGACCCGCAACATCGGTTTTGCTCCACGCATCGGTTTTCCGGTCAGCGAGAACGGTCGCGTGACGTTGCGTTATGTGCTGTCGCAAGACGAGATCTACGACGTCGCCGACGACTCCTCGCTGATCATCCAGGAGGAGGAAGGCACGCTGATCACCTCGGCGCTGGCCGGCACCTACGTTTTTGACCGCCGCAATTCGCCGGTCGATCCGTCGGCGGGTTTCATCCTGACGCTGACGCAGGAATTCGCCGGCGTCGGCGGCGACACCCAATATTCCAAGACCTCCGGCGTCGCGCGGGCCTATGCGAGCTTCTTCGAAGAGGATTTGCTGCTGAGCGCGGCGCTCGAGGGCGGCGCACTTCTCTCCAACGACGGATCGACGGTCACGCAACGCTTCACCACCGGGGGCGACTCGTTCCGGGGCTTCGCGCGCAACGGCATCGGCCCGCGCGACGTCTGCGACGTCGGCGAGTGCCAACCGGCCGATCAGCAGGACCTGAGCGTCGATGATCCGCTCGGCGGCGACATGCTCGCCGTGCTCCGGCTCGACGCGAGCTTTCCGCTCGGTCCGCTCGAGCAGTACGGCATCTACGGCGGCGTGTTCTCGGACATCGGCTCGGTCTGGGGTCTTTTCGACACCGACGGCAGCATGGGCGTGGTCGATGACAGCTTCTATCTGCGCGCCACGGCGGGACTGAGCATCTTCGTCGAGACGCCGTTCGCGCCGCTTCGCTTCAACTTCTCCCGCGCGCTGCGCAAGGAGAACTTCGACGAGACCGAGGACTTCCGCTTCACCATCGCGACGCGCTTCTGAGGCGATGGGGCGCGGGCTCTGGCCAGCGGTGTTGCTGTCGTTCGCCATCGGCTCTGCGGCGCCCGCTCAACAGGCGCCGCCGCCGTCGTTTCTGTTCGTCAGCCAGGAGCGGCTCCTGACCGCATCAAGACGCGGTCAGGCGCTGCTCGCGGCGGAGACCGTCGCGCGCGACGCGCTGCGCGCCACGGCGCGCGAGATCGAGACCGCGTTCGAGGCGGAGGAACGCCAGCTCACCGAACGCCGCGCCGAACTCGACACGGCGGCCTTTCGCGCCCTCGCCGACGATTTCGACGTGCGCGTCGTGGCGGCGCGATCCGAACAGGACGCGCGCGCGAACGCGTTGGCGGTCGAGTTTGACCAACGGCGCCGGCAGTTCTACGCTGACGTCGCGCCGATCCTCGTCCGCGTCATGGAGGGGGTCGGGGCGCTTGCGATCTTCGACGAGAACAGCGTGTTGCTGACCGACCAAGGTCTGAACATAACCGACGAGGTCATCGCCGAAATCGATCGCGACCCGTCGGGAACCGTGCCGGAGCCGGAGCCGCCGCCTTCTGACGCGCCGCCGGACGCAGGGACGGAGTAGGAGGGATGGACGCATGGCCATGACGATCGACGCAGGACTGGCGCAGGCGGATATTCTCGCGATCAAGCGGATGATCCCGCATCGTTATCCGTTGCTGATGATCGACCGGGTCGTCAACATCGCGCCGGGCCGGTCGGCGGTGGGGCTGAAGGGCGTGACGGTCAACGAACCGCATTTCGAGGGTCACTTTCCGGCGCGCCCGGTGATGCCGGGGGTTCTGATCATCGAGGCGATGGCGCAGACCGCGGCCGTCCTCGTGGTGAGCACGCTCGCCCTGATCGACGAGGGGTCGCTGGTCTACTTCATGAGCATCGAGACCGCGAAGTTCCGCAGCACCGTAACGCCGGGGGACCGGCTGGAGCTGCACATCGCCATCGTCCGCGGTCGCGGCAAGGTCTGGAAATTCAGCGCCGAGGCGCGCGTGGCGGACACGCTTGCGGCGGAGGCCGAGTTCACCGCCATGATCATGCCGCCCGACGACCGGCGATTGAAAGGCTGACGTGATGCTGATCGACCCGAGCGCGCAGATCCATCCGACCGCGGTAATCGAGACGGGAGCGGCGATCGGCCCGAAGTGCCGGATCGGCCCCTATTGCGTGATCGGCGGCGAAGTCGAGCTCGGCGCGGAGGTCGTCCTTCACAGCCACGTGGTGATCGCCGGCGTGACGCGGATCGGCGACGCGACCGCGATCTGGCCGTTCGCGTCGATCGGACACGCGCCCCAGGACCTCAAGTTTCGCGGCGAACGAACCGAACTGATCATCGGCGCCCGCAACCGGATCCGCGAACACGTCACGCTGAACCCCGGAACCGAAGGCGGCGGGGGGGTGACGCGGATCGGCGACGGCAACCTTCTGATGGTCGGCGTCCACGTCGGCCACGACTGCCACGTCGGCGACGGCTGCGTGATGGCGAACAACGCGACGCTCGGCGGGCACGTGACGCTCGAGGACAACGTCATTCTCGGCGGGCTGTCGGCGGTCCAGCAGTTCGTCCGGGTGGGTCGCGGCGCAATGATCGGCGGCATGGCGGGGGCCGCCGCCGACGTCATTCCCTACGGTATGGTCATCGGCGCGCGCGCGCATCTCGCCGGTCTCAACCTGACCGGCCTGAAGCGCCGCGGCGCCCCGCGCGAGGTCATCCACGAGCTTCGCGCCGCCTACGGCGAGATCTTCGATGCGGCGGATGCGGGCAACCTGCAGGAGCGGGCGGCGGCGGCGGCCGAGCGCCGCGCCGGCAACGCGCTGGTGCGCGAAGTCGTCGAGTTTCTCACCCCGGCGACGCCGCGATCCTTCCTTCTTCCCGCCGCGTGACGCGGTGTGACCGGTCCCGGCCAAGGCCTAGGCATCGTCGCCGGGCGGGGCGTGCTGCCCCGGCTGATCGCCGAGGACTGCGCCCGGCGCGGCCGGCCGTACCGCGTCGTGGCTTTTCGCAGCGTGCCGCTGGACTGGACCGCCGGTCACCCGGTGCTTGCCGCGACCTTCGAGAAGCCCGGACGGTTGTTCGCCGACCTTCGCTCCGCCGGATGCGCGGAGGTCACGTTCGCGGGCGGCATCGTGCGTCCGGAGCTCAATCCGCTGCGGTTCGATCTGACGATGCTCCGGCTGGCGCCGAAGGTCATCGCGGGAATGCGTGCGGGCGACGATCAGGCGTTGCGCATTGTCGCGGAGGTGTTCGAGGCCGAGGGCCTGACGCTCGTACCGGCGCAAGCGATCCTCGCGGGTCTGCTCGCGGCGCCGGGCATGCTCGCACGGGCGCGGCCGAGCGATGCGGACCTGGCCGATGCGGCGCGGGCGGCGTCGATCGTCGCGGCGCTCGGCGCGGTGGATGTCGGCCAGGGCGCGGTCGTCGCTCAAGGGATTTGCCTCGGCGTCGAGACCGTCCAGGGCACGGATGCGATGCTTGCGTTCGTCGCGCGCACCGGCGCGCCGTTCCGGCCGGATCGGGCCGGGGCGCGCGGCGTGCTCTACAAGGCGCCGAAGCCCGGCCAGGACTGGCGGATGGACCTTCCGGCCATCGGTCCCGACACGATGCGCGCGGCGGCGGCGGCGGGCCTCGCCGGCGTGGCGATCGAAGCCGGCGGCGTGCTGATCCTCGGGCGTGCGGAGACCGTCGCCGCGGCCGACGCCGCCGGGCTGTTCCTCTGGGGCCGCGAGCCCGGCGCGTGAACGAGCCGCGGCTGTTCCTGATCGCCGGGGAGCCGTCGGGCGATCAGCTCGGCGGCGCGCTGCTCGCGGGGTTGCGATCGCTGTGCGGCGAAGGTCTCGACGTGACGGGCGTCGGCGGGCCCGCGATGGCCGCGGCGGGTCTGGCGAGCCGCTTTCCGATCGAGGAGCTGTCGGTGATGGGCCTTGCCGAGGTCCTGCCACGCGCGCCCAACCTGCTGCGGCGCATCCGGCAAACGGCGGATGCGGTGATCGCCACGCGGCCCGATGCGTTGATCGGCATCGACAGCCCGGATTTCTGCCTCCGCGTCGCCGGTCGCGCCCGCGCGGGGCTACCCGGGCTGCGCGTGATCCACTATGTCGCGCCGAGCGTCTGGGCCTGGCGTCCCGGCCGGGCGGCGAAGATGGCTCGGGTCGTCGATCACGTGCTGGCGCTGCTGCCCTTCGAGCCGCCCTACATGGAGGCCGCCGGGATGACTTGCGACTTCGTCGGGCATCCCGCCGCCGTGGCGCCGCAGGCGACCGCGGCCGAGGTCGCGAACATTCGGACCGAGTTCGGTCTCGCGGCGGACCAGCGGATGATCGTCGTGCTGCCGGGATCGCGTCGCGGCGAGGTGACCCGGCTCGCGCCGGTCTTCGCCGAGACCCTGCGGCGGCTGCGCGAAACCGATCCGGGCCTCGCGGCGATCGTGCCCGCGGTCGGCGCCGCCGCCGATCTCGTCACCGCGCTGATGCCGCCCGACGCGGCCGGCTGGCCGCGCGTCCTCGATCCGCGGGGCAGGCCGGTCGCGGAGGCCGAAACCCGCAAGCGCGCGGCGTTCGCGGCGGCGGACGTGGCGCTGGCCGCGTCAGGCACGGTCAGCGTCGAACTCGCCGCCGCGGGCGCGCCGATGGTCATCGCCTACCGGTTGAACTGGCTGACCGCCCGGGTTGCGCGTCGCCTGATCCGGCTCGACACGGTGACGCTGGTCAATCTCGTCACCGCGACGCTGGCGGTGCCGGAACTCCTCCAGGAAACCTGCACCCCCGAACGCATCGAGGCCGAGATCATCCGGTTGCTGCGCGACCCTGCCGCCGCGGACGAACAGCGGGCGATCGGAGCGCGGGCGATGGAGATCCTCGGGCGCGGCGGCGAAGCGCCAGGCGTGCGGGCCGCCCGCTCGGTGCTGGGCCACCTGAACTGAGGCGGGACGACTTCAGGGGAAGCCGATCTCGTTGAAGATCGCTTGCGCCTTCGGCTGGTTCACGCCGAGCACGCTGAGGTTCAGCTCGTCGCGCTTGAAATCGCCGAACTCTGCGGCGATCGGCCCGACCTCGACGCCCTCGACCACCGGGAATTCGTGGTTCTGGTTGGCGAAGAACGCCTGCGCCTCCGGGGTGGTCATGTACTCGAGGAACGCCACCGCATTGTCGCGGTTCGGCGCATGGGCGGCGACGCCGGCCGCCGAGACGTTGACATGGGTTCCGGTCGTCTCCTGGTTCGGCATCACCCAGCCGATCCCGTCGACGCCCTCGCTCAGGCCCTCGATCGGCGAAGCCTTGGCGCGGGCAAAGTAATAGGTGTTGGCGACGGCGATGTCGCAGACCCCCGAAACGAGGCCCTTCAACTGGTCGGTGTCGCCGCCCTCGGGCGCGCGGGCGAGATTGTCCTCCAGCCCCTCGGCCCAGCCCTTGGCGCCCTCTTCGCCCTGATGATCGATGATCGCGCTCATCAACGACAGGTTGTAGACATTGGTGGCCGAGCGGATGCAGACCTTGCCTTCGTACTCGGGGTCGGCCAGCGCCTCGTAGGTCTGCGGTGGATTGGCGACCCGGTCCTTCGCGTAAAAGATCACGCGGGCCCGTTGCGACAACCCGAACCAGTGACCGTCGGGATGCCGCAGGTATGCCGGAATGCGCTCCGCGAGCACCGCGCTGTCTATGGGCTGGAGCAAACCGTCCTGATCGGCGAGCCAGATCCGCCCCGCATCGACGGCCAGAAAGATGTCCGCCGGACTGTTCGCGCCTTCGGCGTTCATCCGGGCGATCAACTCGTCGGCTTCGCCCTCGATCCGGTTGACCGTGATGCCCGTCGCGGCGGTGAACAGGTCATAGAGGGCGGAATCGTTGTCGTAATGGCGCGACGAATAGATGTTGACCTCTTGCGCCATCGCCAAGGCGCCTGAACCGAGCGAAAGGCTTGCGGCGACGAGCGCGGCGAGCGGGTTGCGAACTGGCTGCATGATGATTGCCCCGTTTCCAGGCCCCGAAAGGCTGAGTCTTATCGTCAGCCTTTCTCCGCCTTTCGCGAAACCGAGTCAATGCCGAATTCCGAGTGAAACCGTCGGATAAGCGGACCCGACCGCGGCGCCTTGTTCCGCGTCGCGCCGCACGCATCGATGCGCGCCGAACCGCTGTGTGCATCGCCTAGTAATCGCGCTCGTAAAACAAGCCCAGCGTCGAGTTGCCGTCGGACCCCACCGATCCGCGTACCGTGAAGTCGTCGGTGACGTCGAGGTTGATGCGCGCGCGCGTGTCGCCATCCTGTTCGGCCTGGACGTCGAGATAGATGTTGTCGTCGATGTAGCGGCCGGCGCGCAACGCGGTTTCGCCGTTCTCTTCGGTGACGATGTCGAGATCGTCAAAGCCGGTCGCGCCGCGCAGCGCCCCGATAAGGCCCGTGCCGCCGCCACCGCCCGCGAGATCGGCCGCCGCACTCGCGAGCTGGGCGATCTGGAACGGCGAGAGGTTGCCGACGCTGCGGTTGAAGATGATCCGCGCCAACACCTCGTCCTGCGGCAACGGCGGTTGCGAGGAGAACGTGATCTCGGGCGAGGACACCCGCCCCGCGACGGTGATGATCGCTGTGACGTCTCCCGAGCTTGTCCGCGCCACGAAATCGATCTGCGGGTCAAGGTTGCCGGTGAGCTGCAACGACCCTTCGTCGAAGTCGATGCGCTGGCCGAGCACTTCGAGGCGGCCGCGGCGCAGCGTGAACTGGCCGACCGGCACGATGGCGTTGGTCGGTCCGGTGATCCGCAGTTCGCCGCCGAGCTCGACGTCGAGCCCGCGGCCCCGAACGAAAATCCGGTTCGGCGCGCGGATCAGGATGTTGGTGAGCAACTGGCCGCTGCCGCTCGCCTCCCGCGTGCGCGGTGTGCCGACACGGGCGCGGTCGAGCGTCTGCTGGACGCGGGGCGGCGGCAATCGATGGATGACGTCGTCGAGCACCGCCTGGGCGTTGCCGCCGAGCCCTTCGGCGACCGAGATCTCGGTACTGCCGAGGTCGATCTCGCCCGACACCGTAGCCCCCCCCGCCAGCGGCCCCTCGATGCGGAGCCGCCCGTCGAGTTGGGTGGAGACGAACGACCCGTCTGTGTAGCGCACGCCGTCGAATTGCACGCTGAGGTTCGCCGCGTTGCCGGGCGCGAGCGAAACCGTTCCGCTGGCGCTGATCACCCCGCCCGCCGTCACGACCGCCCGGAACTCGCGGAGGTTCACCGTCTGCCCGTCGAGCGTCGCGTCCGCGGTGATGTCCTGCAGCCGGATGTTGGTGGCGGGGTCGAAGATCGCGCCACCTTCGAGCGCCGCGGTCCCGCCGAACTGCGGCGACGCCAGCGCGCCGCGGGCCGTCACGTCGAACCGCACGAGACCGCTCACCTGCGCGGCGCGATCCGCGAGCAGCGCGTCCGCAAGCGACAGCGGCGCCGACCCCGAGGCGCGCAGATCGAGCCCCGCACCCGCGAGCGGCGCGGTCCCCGCGCCGGACACCGCCAGTCCCTGCGCGTTCGACACCTCGAACGCGTTCAACGTCAGGACGTTGCGCGCGAAGCCCCCCGTCGCGGTCACGTCGAGCGGCGCCACCGCGTTTTCCGCCAGCACGCGCGCCGAAACCCCGGCGCCGCGCAGCTCGAAATCGATCGAGGGCGCGGCGACGCTGCCGGCTACCGATGCGCGACCGGTGATCGCGCCCGTGAGGCCAGGCTCGCCGGCGAGCCGATCGAGCGCCGCCAGCGGCAGCGACGTTATCGTGACGTCGACCGCCATTGCGCCTTCCCCGAGCGGGACCGAGCCGCCGACCTGCGCGCCGAGCCCGGTCGCCGTGAGTTCCCCGTCAAACTGCAGCCTGCTGTCCGCCGTCCGGCCCGTGGCGGTCAGTCGGGCGGGCGGAAGGCCCGCAGCGCGCGTCGCGACCGAGGCGAGGGCGTCGCCGACCACGGTGAACGTCACGTCCGGCGCGTCGCGCGGCCCGGCGACCCGGGCCGAACCGGTGACCGTCCCCTCGAGGCCGAGCGCCGGCATGACCGCGTTGGCGACGTCGAGCGGCAATGCGCGCAGCGCGAGGTCCAGATCGAACGTCTCGCCGATTTCGCCCTCGGCCGTGAGACTGCCTCCGCCAATGTCGAGCGCGAGCGGCGTCAACCGGATCGCGCCGTCGACGTAGCTCGCGGTGGCGGGCGCCGAAAGTTGCGCTGAAACGGCGTCCTGCCGCAGCGACAGCGTGGCGAGCGTCGCCGCGAACCCGCCAGGCAGTCGGGACAGCGCCCCGCTGACCTGGGCTTGCGTCCCTGCGGCGAGCTCCGCTTCGGCGCTGACGTTCGTCGTCGCGGCGTCGGACTGCTCGGCCCGCGCCGACAGCGACACCACGTCGACGCCGGCGGCGCGCAGATCCCGCGCCGCGACGTCGCCGTTGATCAGCGGAGTTCCGAACGCGTCGACGATCAGCGCGTCGAGATCGAGCGATCCCACCTCAGCGCCGGCCGCGACGAGGTCGCGAACCTGCGCCGTGACCGTGACGCCCTGGCCGACCTCCGCCGGGGACAGGCGGATCGTCGCGTCCACAGCACCACTCGCCTCGCGCAGCGCCAGCGCCGCGAGCGGCGTCACGTCCGGCGCCGCGAGGCTCAGCCTGCCGAGGATCGTCCCCCCCGCCCCTTGGGTGACGTCGCCCGTCAACCGGTTCGGCCCGACCTGCGCCACGAGGCCGCGCAACGCGCGGGTCTCGCCGCCGACGTCGATGTCGGCCGAGAGCGTGATCGGCTGATCGCCGAACGTCGCGCCGCCACGGATCGCCCCGCTGACGTCCGTACCGTCGAGCGTCCCGTCAAAACCGAGCCGCGCTGCGGTCAGCGGCCGGTCCATCACCTGGCCTTGCGGGATTTCGGCGTCGAGGCGCACGGCGATGGGGCGGCCCTGGCCGGTGGCGCGCCCGGTGGCCGTCAGCGGGCCGCCGAGCCGGGGATCGATGCGGCCGATGTCGGTCAGGCGCAGATCGAAGCCGAGATCGGTCAGGTCGCTGGAGATCTGGCCCGACGACGTGATCTCTACCTGTGCGTTCGCGACGCGGAACGCGTCGGTGCGAAACCCGCCCGCGCCCCGCGCGACGCCGCCCGAAAGCGTCGTGGTCCCGGCGAGCAGGCCGTCGAGCTGCGGAACGCCGAGCCGCAGATCCTCGGCGGAGCCGTCGAGCGTCAGATCGAACGTGCCGTCGAGCGCGTTCACCGAGCCCGACGCGCGCAGATCGAGCGCACCGCCGAGGTTGCGGCCGACCAGCCCGGACGCCGGCGCGATGTCGGGCGAGCGCGCCGAGACCCGGCCGTCGAAGTCGAGACCGTCGAACACCCCCGCGGCGAACAGCGACAGCCCGGTTTCGCCCCCCAGCTGCGCCTGGCGGACCTGAACCGTTCCGCCGGGCGGCAGCGCGACGTCCGCGAAAAGGTCGAGCCGGGTTCCGAGCGCCGCGGCGACGTCCGGATCCTCGGCCCACACGCCGGTCGCCACGCCCTCAAGTGCTATCGTGACATTCCGGCGCGCCGGATCGTCGAGGTTCTCGGCGAGGCCACCGAGGTCGAGCGTCAGGTCTTCGATCTCGACGCCGCCCGTCGACAGCCGGTCGAGGGCGACGAGACCGGTCCACCTCCGCCCGCCGCCGTAACTGACGTGCAGGTTGCCGGACCTCAGCGTCGTCGTCCCGCCCGGCACGGGCAGCGTCACCGCCGGGCCGCGCGCGTCGCCGATGCGACCCGCAAGGGTCAGACTGCGCGGAAAGCCGTCGGCCGCTGTTTCGAGCGCGCCAGTGAGGTCGAGCGCCGCGCCGCGCACCGCCAGCCGGTCGATCCGGAACCCGCCCGCCGCGAGGTTCGCGCCGGCGACCTCGACGGCGGTCTCGCCCGCAAAGAAATCCCGATAGGCGGCCGGGATCACCGGCGCGAGCGCGCCGCGGAAATCGGCGACGAACCCGAGCCCGGCCTCGCCGCCGCGAAGCTCGACCTGCCCGCCCGCGATGCGCGCCCCGCCCGCGTCGAAGGAAAAGTCGACGTCGAGCGCATCGATCGGCCCGGCCCCTTGCAGCCGCAGATCGATCGCCGGCCGGTTCTCGATGTCGAGCAGCGTCGCGACGACGCCGCCTGCCGGCTCCTGCAGTTCGAGGTCGACGTCGAGTTCGCGCGTCGTGTTGGAGAACGCGAGGCCAAGCTCGAGGCCGCCGCCCGGCCCGTCGAGCCGGCGCACGTCGAGCGCCGCGTCGAGCTCACCGCCCGCCAGATCGAGCCGCCCCGTCGCCCCTAGTTCCGCGGCCTGACCAAACGCCGGCTCGGCGATCATGATCAGCGGCAGCTCGACCGACCCGATCTGGACCGAGACCGGCAGTTCGGGCAGCGCGAACGGCTGCGCCTCGACTTCGGGCAGCCGGTCGGCGAGGCTGAGCTCGGGTGGTGCGGCGCGGCGCAGAAAGTCGACGCGTTCGACGGCCAGGCGGTTGACGTTCACCCGACCGAGCAGCAGCGCCCTCCGGCTCCAGTCGATCTCCACGCCCTGCAGCCGCAGCCAGGCGCCCTCGTCGTCGGCGATCGTGATCTCGGCGACGCGCGCCTGCGACGACAACGCACCGGTCACGCCCTGCAGCCGGATCTCGCGGCCCGGTGCGGACAGCGTGTTCTGCAGCAGGTTGATCAGAAAGCCGTTGTCCTCGGCGCCCGCCTCTCCGCCGACGGCCGGGGCCTCGCCCGTCGGCGCCTGGGCCAGCGCCGTGACGCCCAGCAGCGCCAGCAGTCCGAGACCCGCGAGCAGCCGTCTCAAAACGATTGCCCGATGCCGATATAGAGCGCCACGGCGGAATCCTCCGATCGAGGGTTGAGCGGCGCGGCCAGATCGACCCGGATGGGCCCGAGGCCGGTGTAGTACCGCACCCCCGCGCCCGCGCCCGCCCGCACGTCGCCGCCCCCGTCCGCAAACGTGCCGGTCGCCGCGACGAAACCCGCGTCGATGAACCCGACCGCGCCGAAGCGCTCGTTGATCCGGTAGCGCACTTCGCCGGTGCCTTCGACGAGGCCGCGTCCGCCGACGACGCCGGTCTCGCCATCGGCGTCGGTGACGTCGATTCCGATCGACCGATAGGCATAGCCCCGGATCGAGCCCGCCCCGCCGGCGAAGAACAACTGGTTGGGCGGGCTTTCGGCGTCGGGCGGGCCGTCGTAGACGCCGATCCTGCCGCGTGCGGCGAGCACGAATTTCCGCTCCGCGCCGAAGCCGCGGTAGATGCGGCCCTCGAGCGTGCCGCGAAACCCGAAATTGCCGAAATCCGACTCGTAAAACGGCAGGATCTCCGCCGCGAGATAGTATCCGCGCGTCGGATCGAGCGTGTCGTCGCGCCGATCGAAGGTGCCGCGCGCGGTCGGGATGAACATCAGGAAATCGCGCGTGCCGTAGAAATCCTCGAACCGCGCCTTCGTCACGGCGAAGCTCAGTTCGCCGTTCAGATTGCGCGCGAAGTTTCGTTGCAGGCCGACGCGTCCGGTCACCGACTGCTCGCGGTAGTTGTCGAGATCGAGCCGCTGCGCCGAGAGCGACGCGATGAAGTCGATGTAGGGCCGGAACACCCCTGGCCGAAGAAAACTGACGCCGGCGGAATAGTCGGAGTCGCCCGCGCTGCCCGAAAGCCCCAGCCCGGTCACGCTGGCGTCGAACCGCAACTGTTCGGCCCGTCCGAACAGGTTGCGGTGTTGCCAGTAGGCTTCGAGCCCGAGCCCGTCGAGCGTCGATACCGTGCCGCCGAATCCGATCGTGCGCGGGCGACGGTCCTCGACCATGATCGACATGTCGAGCGTGCCGTCCGGCGCGATCGTATCGGCCTCGACGACGCGGACCGACTGGAACACGCCCAGCCGCGACAGCCGCTCCTCGGCGATCCGGACGCGGTCCGGGTCGAAGCTGGACCCTTCCGGTATCCCGGCCATGTAGGCGATGAACCCCGGATCGACGCGCCGGGTCCCCGAGACCCGAACGGCGCCGAAACGCGCCGCACGGTCGGGGTCGAGCGTGATCCGCGCGTCGAGCAGGCTGGTCGGATGATCGGCGATGGCCGACCGGTCCACTTCGCGCGCCTTCGCGTAGCTCACCGCGCGCCACCGCCGGATCGCCGTGGCGGAGGCCGCGGCGATGACGCCGGCGTCCGCCTGCGCGCCGGTCCGGAACGCCGCCGCGGCCGCCTCTTCCTCGGCGTCCTGTTCGCCGACGACTGCAGGCGGCGGATTGACGATGACCGCCTCGCCGAAGCGAAACCGGGGACCGGGACGAACACGGATCGTCACCGGGACGACCGCGGGGAACGCGCCGCCGAGCGTCACGTCGGCGGCTTCGATCCCTGCCAGCAAAATGCTGATCTCGCCGCCGTAATAGGCGTTGTTGTACAGCGTCGCGAGGATGCGGCGGTAATCGCCGCGCGCCCGGGACAACAGCCCCGCCTGGCCCGAAACCGGCTCGTCGCGATCCCTCCAGAGATTCGACGCGCCGCGCAGCGCCCGGTCAAGGTCCGCGGCGGCATCGGCGTCTCCGGCCGGGCTCACGGCGAAATCGACGGAGTAGCGAACCGGATCGATGATCCCGTTCGCGTCGTCGGCTTCAGGTGCGCCCCAGAGCCGCACGCCGAACAGCTCGAAGCCCGCGGCGGGCGCCGCCACGGACACCGATGCGGCTGCGATAGCCGCGAGGAGAGCGCGCTGGCGCGACCATGTCATTCCTGGTAAGCCTGCTCTTCGACATTTTGTTCCAAACTACCCCATTCTCCTGCCTCCACAAGCGCGGGTCCCCTGTCGCGGATTTTTTTTCGCGCAGTGCGGCGATCGCGCCACCGATGGGAAAACCCTCGGCGCCAAGAGGCTGGACGACGGGACGCCGCATCGCCTAAGTCCGAGGCGCCCGCCCCCCTGTGCGATGCGCCGGCGCCGCGCGAAAAGGATAATAGATGATTTCGGACCCGACAGCCGTCGCACGCAAGGGCATCGTTCTCGCCGGGGGCTCGGGAACGCGGCTCTATCCGATCACCCATTCGCTGTCCAAGCAGCTGCTGCCGCTCTATGACAAGCCGATGATCTACTATCCGCTGTCTGTCCTGATGCTGGCGGGCTTGCGCGAAATCGCCATCGTCACCACCCCGGCCGATCAGGACCAGTTTCGCCGGCTGCTCGGCGACGGCGCACAATGGGGCATGGAAATCGGCTACATCGCGCAGCCGCGGCCAGAGGGCCTCGCGCAGGCCTACGTGCTGACCGAGGCGTTCCTCGACGGCGCCGGCTCCACCATGGTGCTCGGCGACAACGTCTTTTTCGGTCATGGCCTTCCTGATCTGTTGCAAGCCGCCGGCGCGCGGGCCGTTGGCGGCACGGTGTTCGGGTACCAGGTGCGCGATCCCGAGCGGTACGGCGTGGTCGCGTTCGACGCCGACGGCACGGTGCTGTCGATCGAGGAAAAGCCGGAAAAGCCGAAATCGAACTTCGCGGTGACGGGGATATACGTGCTCGACGGTTCGGCGCCGGCGCGGGCGGCGGCCCTCACCCCGAGCGCGCGCGGCGAACTCGAGATCGCCGATCTGCTGAACCTCTATCGCGCGGATGGCCTGCTGACGGTCGAGCGGATGGGGCGGGGCTTCGCCTGGCTCGACACCGGAACGCACGCGAGCCTGCTCGACGCCGGCAACTTCGTTCGCACGATCGAGGAGCGCCAGAACCTCAAGGTGGGGTGCCCCGAGGAAATCGCGTTCGCCCAGGGCTGGATCGACGCCGACACGCTGAAGGCGCTGGCGGCGCCGTATCTGAAAACGGAGTACGGCCGCTATCTGGTGCGTGTCGCCGAAGGCGGCTGAAGCGGCGCGCGCGCCCAGCGATCGCGCGAGGCGCGCCGTCGCCCCGGACTGGGGGGGGTGTGGACGGCGATGCCGAGGGCGTGCTCATCAAGACGGCCCGTCGCACCGGCGCGCGGCGTGGCGCGTCGTCGCGACGCTGGTCAGCTCAGTTTGCCGAGATGCGTTTCGAGTCCCGCGCGCAGTTCGGCGACGACGAACGGTTTCGCGACGAAATGGTCGATGCAATCGTTCGCCTGGTCGCGGTACGCGTTGGAGGTCGCGAGAAAGACCGGAATGGATTTCAGCACCGGATGCGCCTTGATCTTCTGCGCGAGTTCGGCTCCGGAAATGCCGGGCATGTTCAGATCCGAGATGACGACGTCGAACTTGCGCGTCATCATCTGCTCGAGCGCGGCTTCACCGCTGGCGGCCAGTGCGACGTCGATCACGCCGAGTTGCTTCAACACCTGACGCGCCATGGCGCGCATCGTCTGCTGATCGTCCACCACGAGGACCGCGATGCTGCGGGCTGCCGGCATTTCGTTAGTTCCCTTCGAGTCGCTGCTGTTCCAGTTTCGGTCCTTGCCGTTAACAACTCGCGAACGTCCGCCGCCGCCGCGCCGAGCCGTCCGGGCCGGGACCAGGCGGCTAGGCGCCGCCGTCGCGTCGGACCGCGGTCAGATGGTGCAGGATGCGTTGCGGCATCGTGTCGATGCTGACTTCCTCGTCGAGCGCGTTCATCTCGAGCGCCGCGCGGGGCATGCCCCAGACGACCGAACTGTCGCGGTCCTGGCCGAGGCAGACCGCTCCGGCGCGGCGCATCGCCGCGAGGCCGGTGGCGCCGTCCCGGCCCATGCCGGTCAGGATCACGCCCATCGCCTTGGCCCCGATCGACCGGGCCACGCTCTCGAACAGCACGTCCACCGACGGGCGGTGACCGGTGACCGGGTCGCTGTCCTCGAGTTCGCTCTGGATGCCGCCGCCGCGGCGCACGACACGCAGGTGCAGGTCGCCGGGCGCTATGCGGATCATGCCCGCGACCAGCGTTTCGTCCGGCCGCGCTTCGGCGATGTCGCGACCGAGTTCCACGCGCAGCCGCGCGGCAAA
Source organism: Rhodobacterales bacterium (assembly GCA_038247355.1). Taxonomy (GTDB): domain Bacteria; phylum Pseudomonadota; class Alphaproteobacteria; order Rhodobacterales; family Rhodobacteraceae; genus Amaricoccus. Next base: position 1,787 of record JBBRUZ010000041.1, on the reverse strand, counting down.
GCGTTCGGGATAGCCTTTGGGCATGTGCTGGACGATCATGATCGGCGGCAACCCGTCGGGAAGCGAGGTGAGCAACTTCGTCAGTGCGCCGACGCCGCCCGTCGACGCGCCGATGGCGATCAGACCGCGGGAGAAGGCCGCGGGCCGGGCCAGGGCCGTGCGCGGGCCGGGGATCCCGGCGACGCGGCGCTTTTCGAGCGTCGGCCGGGCGCTGGCCGCGAGACGGACCTTGGACTGGAGAAGGGCCCCGAATTTCTCCATGCCCTCCTTGCCCTGGGGCTTCTGGACGACGTCGATGGCGCCGATCTGCAGGGCGTTCACGCTGGTGTCCGCGCCCTCGGCGGTCAGGTTTGACACCATGATGACCGGGGTCGGGCGCAGCTCCATGATCTTGCGCAGGAAATCGAGGCCGTTCATGCCCGGCATCGCCACGTCGAGCGTGACCACGTCCGGATCGGAGGCGCGGATCAGCTCGCGGGCCTCGTTCGCGTCGCAGGCGGAGCCGACCACCGTGATGTCGGGCGCGCCGGACAGCGCGGCGGTGATCAGACGGCGCATCAGAGCGCTGTCGTCGACGACGGCGACGCGAATGAGCTCGATGCGGGAATTCATGCGCGCACCCGTCGGTAAATGGTGTGGCCCTCGGCTGCGAGCTTCGGATGACTTCCGAGGATGGACTCCGAGTGCCCCAGATAGAGGAACCCGCCCGGAACGATCAGGTCGGCAAAACGGTCGATGATCCGGTCGCGAGTCTCGGCGGCGAAGTAGATCAGCACGTTGCGGCAGAAAATCATGTTGAACGCGCCCTTGAACGGCCAGGGGCCGATGAGGTTGAGCGAGCGGAATGCGACGACTTCGCGCAGCGGATCGGCGATCGCGTACCGGTCCGGCTCGCCGGCGTCGACGAAGGCCTGCGTGCGCAACCGCGCCGGAACGGTCTTGATCTTGTCGCCGGCATAGACGCCGCGCGCCGCCACCCCCAGCACGCCGGTATCGATATCGGTCGCGAGGATGCGCCGGTCGCGCGTCCCCAGCAGGTTGGCGTTGGCGTGCAGGATCGTGGCGATTGAATAGGGCTCCTCCCCGGTCGAGCATCCCGCCGACCACACGCGCAGGCGGCGGGTCTCGGCCGCCGACTTCTGGATCTCACGCTCGAAATGCTCGAAGTGGTGGGCTTCGCGAAAGAACGACGTCAGGTTGGTCGTCAGCGCATTGGCGAAGTGCTCGTGCTCGGCCGCGCCCGCGGGCGTGTCGAGCAGGTCGAGATAAACCGAAAAAGACCTCAGCCCGATCGCCCGGAGGCGCCGCGACAGCCGCGAATAGATCATCTGCCGCTTGCCTTCGCCCAGTTCGATCCCGAGCGCCAACTGGCCGCGGGCCGTGATGCGGCGCAGGTCCTCGGCGGTCATCGGGAATTCTCCGGCGAAACCGGGCGCCGCGTCGGACCGAGTCGGACCGTCGGCCGCCGGGCGGCGCAGCGTCTCCATCAGAACCCGCTGTCCGAATGCGACCCGAACAGCGCCGACAGGTTCAGGATGGTCACGAGCCGGTCGTCCTCGGTCGAGACGAGCGCCTGGCTGGCCGGCGAATCGACGGCCTGCGGCGGGACCTTCATGTCGTCGGGCTTGACGTTGAGGATATCCGACACCGCGTCCACCAGGATGCCCAGCGTCTGGCTGCCGACGTTCGCGATGACGATGACATGGGTGTCGGTCGCCTCCGTCAGGCTGCCCGAGAGCCGTGCGCGCAGGTCGTGGACCGGCACGATCGTGCCGCGCAGGTTCAGC
>JBBRUZ010000040.1:0-19771 GCA_038247355.1 Rhodobacterales bacterium | reverse complement strand
GACGCCGATCCTGGCTACAAAGCCTGGAACACCAAGTTCGACGAGGAGATCGCGGCGGAGGACCTCGCTGACCCCGCAGAGCTCGATCGTCTGCGCACCTATCTCGATCAGCAGCTCGAACCGCTGAAAGGCGCGGTGTCGCGGCTGGCGAACCGCCTGCAGCGGCGGCTGCAGGCTCAGCAGAACCGGGCGTGGGAGTTCGATCTCGAGGAAGGCACGCTCGACGCGGGCAAGCTCGCGCGGGTGATCTCGAACCCGATGACGCCGCTCAGCTTCAAGCGCGAGCGGGACACGGATTTTCGCGACACGGTTGTGACGCTGCTGCTCGACAACTCCGGCTCGATGCGGGGGCGGCCGATTTCGATCGCGGCGATCTGCGCCGACGTGCTGGCCCGCACGCTCGAGCGGTGTCAGGTGAAGGTGGAGATCCTCGGTTTCACGACACGGGCCTGGAAAGGCGGCCAGGCGCGCGAGACCTGGCTGGCGGCGCAGCGGCCGCAGGGGCCGGGGCGGCTGAACGACCTGCGGCACATCATCTACAAATCGGCGGACGCGCCGTGGCGGCGGACGCGGACCAACCTCGGGCTGATGATGAAGGAGGGGCTGCTGAAGGAGAACATCGACGGCGAAGCGCTGGAATGGGCGCATCGCCGGCTGACCGGTCGGTCCGAGGCGCGCCGCGTGTTGATGGTGATCTCGGACGGCGCGCCAGTGGACGACTCGACGCTGTCGGTCAACCCCGCGACGTATCTAGAGCGGCATCTGCGGGACGTGATCGCGATGATCGAGCGGCGGCGCGCGGTGGAACTGGTCGCGATCGGGATCGGGCACGACGTGACGCGGTACTACGGGCGGGCGGTCACGATCACCGATGTCGAGCAGCTGGCCGGGGCGATGACCGAGCAACTGGCGGGGCTGTTTGACAACGATCCCATCAGAGCCGCCCGCGGGGCGCGGCGGCGGGGCCGGGGTTGAGGCCGGAACACGGCGAGACACCGGTCCATAACAGACTGTTATCCGCGCAACAGGTTGATTTTTATGAGTATTCCTGCAGAATTCGGCGCATTGCAGGACACGCCCTTGAAGCGCGCGTGCTTGGTTTCACGATTGGCCGGGTGATTAATCCGGGCGCTTCATGCGGCGGCGCCGAAAATCTGGCCGCCGTGGTCCGCGAGGTAGATGCGCAGCCACGGCGTGAAGGCGGCGGGTGTGGCGTCGATCTCGGAGCGCAGCGCGTCGAGGGCGATCCAGCGGACGTCCATCACCTCCGCCGCATCGGGCGCCATGGGCAGCGCCGCGTCGGCGTCGGCGACGAACAGGCTGACGACCTCGTGTTCGGTCAGGCCGACGCCAACCTCGGCGCGGTACTCGATGCGGTCGCGGGGAACGAGTGCCAGACCCTCGATCCCGAGTTCCTCGCGCAGCCGCCGGGCGGCGCAGGTGGGCATCGGTTCGCCCCAATGCGGATGGGTGCAGACCGCGTTCGCCCACAGGCCCGGGGTGTGGTACTTGGACAGCGCGCGTCGCTGGATCAGCGTTCGGTCGCCGTCCATGATGAACACCGAGATCGCCGGGTGGCGCAGGCCGCGCTGATGGACGTCGAGCTTGTCGAGCGGAACGAGCTGGCCGTCCATCCAGGCGGGGATCATCTGCGTCATGCGGCGGGGATCAACCTCGTGAGATGACCGATGTTCTTGGCCATGATGCGCAGATGCGCAAGGGGTTTCGCACGGACCAGCCGCTTGTTCATGTAGGCCTCGAAGGTCAGGCGTTGCACGTCGACGTCGCGGCAGATGGTGACGAAGCGCTCGCGGCGATCGTCGGATTTGTACCAGGTGTCCTGCATGACGCGCAGCACGCGGAACACCATGCTGTGCTCCTTCATGAACAGCTTGCGGGCGAGCTTGAGGTCGCGGACCTTGCCGGAGGCGAGGCATGCGCTCGCGGCGGTCGCGGCGAACTGGCCGCCGACCATCGCGTAATAGATGCCCTCGCCCGACGATGGCGCGACGACGCCCGCGGCGTCGCCGGCGAGCACCACGTCCTTGCCGTTGTCCCAGCGCTTCATGGGCGCGAGCGGGATCGGCGCGCCTTCGCGGCGAATGGTCTCGCAGTCGGTGAGGCCGGAGGAGGCGCGAAGTGCTGCCGTGGCTTCCTTGAGATCGACGCCCTCGACGCCGGTTCCCATGCCGACGCTGCACTGTGCGCCGTGGGGGAACACCCAGCCGTAGAAGTCCGGCGAGATCTTGCCGTCGTAGATCACGTCGCAGCGCGTACTGTCGTAGACGCCGCCGTTGGCGGGGGCGGCGATGATCTCGTGGTAGGCGATGACATAGGGAATTTTCTCGCCGCCGGGCACCTCGGCCTTGGCGACGTTCGAGCGGGCGCCGTCGGCGCCGAGCACGAGACGGGTGGAGATGCGGGTGGGCTCGCCGCCCCTCCGGCGATAGACGACATGCGTTCCGGCCTCGTCGCGCTCGATCCGCTGGAACGTGCCGGTGAGTTTGGCGGCCCCGGCCGCAGTGGCGCGGTCGCGCAGGAACTCGTCGAAATGCTCGCGGTCGACCATGCCGACATAGCCGTTCTCGATCGGGATATCGACGTGGCGGGCGCCGGGCGAGATCATCCGGGCGGTGTTGATGCGTGCGACGATCTGGCTCTCGGGGATGGCGAAATCCTGGATGAGCCGGGGCGGAACGGCGCCGCCGCAGGGCTTGATGCGGCCGGCGCGATCGAGCATCGCGACGCGGTGGCCGGCCTTCGCCAGTTGCTCGGCGGCGGTGGCGCCCGATGGGCCGCCGCCCACCACGATCACGTCATAGTCCGTCATGCGTTCAATCCTCCGGGAACTGGTTGCGGCGTTGGCAGGGTCACGACCCTGAAGGCGAGATAGGCGGAGACGAGGAACAGGGCCGCCTCGAACAGGAAGACCGCGCCATAGGCGGCGGCCGGCGTCGCGGTGAGAACGCGCATTCCATCGACGGCCGCGGCGCCGACAAAGCCGCCGAAGCCCGCCGCGATAGCCTGTGCGGCCCCCCAGATGCCCATCCGCGTGCCTTCCCGGCCCTTCCTGCCGTCGCCGGCGAGTTGCATCATCGAGCCGATTGCGGCGACCGCGAATACGCCGTTGAAGAACCCCAGCGCGAAGACGAGCGGCAGCAGCGGGCTGCCGGGGTGAATGCCCGCGAAGGCGATGGCGGTCAGCGCGGCGGCCGAGCCGAGACAGCCGGTCGCCGCCCAGAACTTGAGCGAGCCGCGTTTCAGGCCGCTTGCGACGACGCCGACGCCGAGCATCCCGAGAAAGACGCCGCCGTTCTGCAGGCCGGCCATCGACGTGCTTTCGCCGGGGGTGAAGGCGAAGACGTGGCCCGCGAAGGGCTCGAGGATCAGCTCCTGCATGAAGTACGCGGTCATCGACAGGAAAACGAAGATCGAAAAGACCCGGGCGCGGCGTTCGCCCCAGATCTCGGCGATGGCGACGCGAAACGGCGTGCGCGTCGCCTGGCGCTGCGGCAGGTGGCTGAGGCGGCGCTCGATCCCCCAGCTCGCGCCGATCGTGAGCGCCATCGCGAGGATGCAGAGGCCAGCGACGATTTCAAGCAGGAGCATCGGCGAATAGGGGTCGAGCAGCGCGCCGACGGCGCTCGTGGTCAGGACGATGCCGAAGATCATCATCAGCCACGTGGTGCTGGCGGCGGCGGCGCGTCGGTCGGGATCGGTGGCCGTGGCGAGCAGCGCCAGCAGCGACGTCCCCGACGCCCCGGCGCCGACGCCGATCAGGACGAACGAAACGATGGAGAGCGCGATGCCTGCGGCGAAGTCGTCCTCGAGGAGCAGCGTTCCGAACGTGGCCCCGAGGCCGCCGACGGCGAGGACCGCCATTCCGCCGACGATCCACGGCGTGCGGGCGCCGCCGGCGTCCGAGCGGTAGCCCCAGTTCGGCCGGGAGAGCTGCACGATATAGTAAAGTGCGACGAGCGCGCCCGGAAGCATCGCGGGGAGGGCGAGTTCGACGACCATGACGCGGTTGAGCGTGGACGTCGTCAGCACGACGATGGCGCCGATCGCCGCCTGAACGAGACCGAGACGGAAAATGTCGAGCCATGTCAGGTTCTTCATGGCGCGCCCCCCGCAGCGCCAAGGCCGAAGGCGGTGACGAGCATGCCCAGCACATAGAGCGTGACGCCGGTGCCGTTGTACCAGGGCGCGAGACGTCGGGGGTCGGTCATCAGCCGCCGCATGGCGAGAAACTGCAGCCAGAGCCCGGTCAGGACCACCATGCCGTGGGTCGGGAGATCCCAGGCGAACAGCAGGAAGATGACGCCGATCTGCGGGATCGCCATGACCCAGGCGGCGAGGCGCGCGGCGCGCTCCGGCCCGAGCGTGACCGGCAGCGAGTTGATCCCGGTGGCGCGGTCGCCCTCCAGCGCCTTGAAGTCGTTGAGCGTCATGATGCCGTGGGCGCCGAGCGAGTAGAGCAGCGCGACCAGCGTGATCTGCCACGTGGGGCCGGTCGCGAGCAGCACGGCTGCGCCGGTGAACCACGGCAGGCCTTCGTAGCACAGGCCGACGAGGCCGGGCCCCCACCAGCCGGAGCGCTTGAGGCGGATCGGTTCGGCGGAATAGGCCCAGGCGCCGGCGACGGCGACCATGGTGGCGCCGAAACCCCAGGGACCGAGGGGTATGGCGAGCAGGAGGGCGAAACCCGACATCGCGACGGCGATCCACAGACCCCACCTGCCGGGCATGCGGCCCGACGGGATGGGGCGGTCGGGCTCGTTGATGGCGTCGACATGGCGGTCGCACCAGTCGTTGGCCGCCTGGCTCATGCCGCAGACGACGGGTCCGGCGAGCAGGACGCCGATCACGATCAGCGGCCAGTTTTCCACAAGCGGCTGTCCCGAAGACACGATACCGCACATGAACGCCCACATCGGCGGAAACCACGTGATGGGTTTCAGCAACTCCAGCACGGTGGCCGGCTGGGGGAGGCGCAGCGATGGGATGTCCGGGTTTACACTCATGTGTCAATTAAACATGACATTGAGATTCGGGGAAAGAGGATTCTTGCGCCACGCTGCTGGAGGCGCCGCGGCAAAAGGGTTGGGCGGCGGCGTCGCGCGCGGTCGCGGTCCGGGCGGCGGTCGCAGCGATGCGGTTCGAAATCCGGATAAGGATGGAATAAGAAATAAATAAGAAAGTCATAAGAATGGATTTCGGACGTCGAACGGGAAGGTAGTGTAATCGTGTCCGATCAAATACACCTACTAAAGTCGTGCAGCCCCCGACCAGCCGACGTGCTAAAAATCTCGATACCGCGAAATGGCGGTGGATTCGACAATCGGGAGGACGACGAATGGCCTGGATGAAACCAACCCTGACCGAAATCAGCTGCGGCATGGAAATCAACATGTACGGCCCCGCCGACGACCGGGACGGCGACACGCTGTTCTGATTCTGGCACGCGTGCGGAGGGCCGGTCCGTGCTCTTCGCGCGCATCCTGGGCGCTGGCGCAGGGGGCGGTTTGCCACAATGGAACTGCGGGTGCTCCAACTGCGATCTTGCGCGGCGTGGTAAAATACCGCACCAGACTCAGTCGAGCGTCGCCGTATCGGCCGACGGAGCCAGTTGGGCGATCCTGAATGCGTCCCCCGACATACGAGCCCAGATCGCCGCGTCGCCGTACCTGCACCCGACCGGACCGCGACAGACGCCGCTCCGCTCAGTGCTGCTGACGAACGGCGACATCGACCACGTGGCGGGTCTGCTGAGCCTGCGCGAGGGGCAGACCTTCACGCTTTACGCCACCGGTGAGATCCTCGACGTGCTCGACGCCAATCCGATCTTCAACGCCCTCGCCTCCGACAAGGTGACGCGCAAGGCCGTCGCAATCGGCGTCGAGACCGAAGTCGCGCCGGGATTGACGGCGGAACTGTTCTTCGTCCCCGGCAAAGCCCCGCTCTACGTCGAAGGCGCGAATCCGGTGACCGACCTTATCGGCGAACAGACGGTCGGGGTTCAGCTTCGCGCGGGCGACGTTCACGCGTTCTACATTCCCGGATGCGCTGCCGTCACGCCCGACATTGCGGCCCGCGTCCGCGGCGCACCGCTGGTCTTTTTCGACGGCACGCTGTGGCGCGACGACGAGATGCTGGCCGAAGGTGTCGGAACCAAGACCGGCAAGCGGATGGGCCATATCTCGATGAGCGGCCCCGATGGCGCCATCGCCGCCTTTGCGGGCCTCGGCGTCGCCCGAAGGGTGTTCGTGCACCTCAACAATACCAACCCCGTCCTGCGTCCCGACAGCGACGAGCGCGCGCAAGCCGTCGCCGCCGGCTGGGAGATCGGCGCCGACGGCATGGAGATCGCCATATGACCGCCTCCCGCGCGACCTTCGAGGCCCGGCTGCGCCAGATCGGCGACGAGCGATATCACGACAAGCATCCGTTCCACCTGCGCCTTCACGCCGGCCAGTGCACACCGGACCAGGTTCGCGCCTGGGTGGTCAACCGGTTCTACTACCAGTCCCGCATCCCGATGAAGGACGCCGCGTTCATGAGCCGGGTCGACGATCCGGCGCTGCGCCGCGCCTGGCGCTCGCGGATCGAGGACCACGACGGGACGGACGCCAACGAAGGTGGTATCCGGCGCTGGCTGCGTCTCGCGGCGGCCGTGGGCCTCGACCCTGCCTATGTCGCGAGCGCTCGCGGCGTGATGCCCGCCACCCGCTTCGCCGTCGACTCGTATGTCCGCTTCGTCCTCGACCGCACGCTGCTCGAAGCCGTCGGGGCGTCGCTGACCGAGCTGTTCGCGCCGGCGATTCACGCCGCGCGTATCGAGGGGCTGCTCGCCAATTACGCCTTCGCGAACGACAAGAGCCTGTCCTACTTCAGGACGCGGCTGAACGAAGCGCCGAAAGACGTGGCCTTCGGCCTGGGTTTCGTGCTCGATCACGCCGACACCGCCGAGAAACAGGACGCCGCCGCCGAAGCGCTGATCTTCAAGACCGACGTGCTCTGGGCGCAGCTCGATGCGCTCGAAGCGGCCTATGTTTCGCCCGGACGGATTCCGCACGGTGCGTGGCGCCCCGGGAACGGCCTCGCCGAGATCGAAGGCGCGGCGTGACGATGGACGGCGCGTCGGTGCCGGTCATGCCGCGTGGCGTGCGGATGCAGTTCGACAAGGTGCGCGACGGCTGGGTCCTGCTCGCTCCGGAACGCGCCATCAGGCTCGACCCCATCGGCCACGCCATCCTCAGCGAAGTTGACGGCGCCCGCAGTATCGACGTCATTTCGGCCATCCTCGCCGCGCGCTACGCCGCGCCTGTCGCCGAAATCGGCAAGGACTGCGGCGAATTCGTCGGCGCGCTGGTCGCGCGCCGCATCCTGGACCTCGCGGCGTGACCGTGCCGCCCCCGATCGCGATGCTGGCGGAACTGACCCATCGTTGCCCGCTGTCCTGCCCGTACTGCTCGAATCCGCTGGAACTGACCCGCAAGGAGGTCGAGCTCTCGACCGCCGACTGGACGCGCGTTTTCCGCGAGGCGGCGGCGCTCGGCGTGCTCCAGGTGCACCTGTCGGGCGGGGAACCTGTCTCGCGCCGCGATATCGTCGACCTGGTGCGCGCCGCAGCCGCCGCGGGGCTCTACACCAATCTCGTCACGTCGGGCGTCGGTCTGACCCAAGCGCGGATCGCGGCGCTCGACGCCGCCGGTCTCGACCATGTCCAGTTGTCCCTGCAAGGGACCGACGCCGAAATGGCCGACCGCATCGGCGGCTACGCCGGCGGCTTTGCGCGCAAGATGGCCGTCGCGGCGCTGCTGCGCGACGCCGGCCTGCCGATGACGCTGAATTTCGTCATGCACCGGATGAACATGCAGCAGCTGCCGCGCGCCATCGAAATGGCGGTCGAACTCGGCGCGCGTCGCATCGAGGTCGCCACCGTGCAGTTTCACGGCTGGGCCATGCCGAACCGGGGCGCGCTGATGCCGTCGCGCGACCAGGCCCGCGAGGCGAGCCGAACCGTCGCCGAGGCGCGGGACCGGCTGAGCGGCGTGCTCGTCATCGACTACGTTCCGGCGGACTATCACGCGACCTACCCAAAGGCCTGCATGGGCGGCTGGGGATCGACGGGGCTCAACGTCACGCCGGACGGGACGGTGCTGCCGTGCCACGCCGCGCAGGAGATCAGGCATCTGACCTTCGACAACGTCCGCGACCGGGGGCTCGCCGAGATCTGGTACGACGGCGCCGCGTTCAACGCCTATCGCGGAACGGAGTGGATGCAGGAGCCCTGCCGCTCCTGCGCACGGAAGGCGGTCGATTTCGGCGGCTGCCGATGTCAGGCGATGGCGTTGCTCGGCGACCCCGCGGCCACCGACCCGGTCTGCGTCAAGTCCCCCGAACATGCGCGCCTCGCCGAAATGGCCGAAAGCTTCGCGGACGCGCGGGCGGACCTGGTCTATCGCCACGCCTGATCCCGACACCGGGGGCGCGGCCGGACTTGCGGTGTTAGGCGCTCCGTGGTGCAGATCCGGCTGCTGGACCGAACGACGGAGGCGCCGACATGACCGATCCGACCGGAGCGCTGCGTCGCATCTTCGCGGCCAGGCCACGCCCGACGGATTGGGCCGACCGTCGCGCGCGGCTCGACGAGGTGGGCGCCATCGACCCGCCGCCGCGCGACGTCGTCTTCACGCCAGTGGACATCGACGGCATCGCGGCCGAGTTGTCGCAGCCGCCCCGCGTCGATACGGATCTGGCGATTCTGTTCCTTCACGGCGGCGGCTATTGCTCGGGTTCGATTCGCAGTCACCGCAACATGGTCGCGGCGATCGGACGGGCGGCGGGCGCGCGCGTGCTCGCGGTCGGCTACCGCCTCGCGCCGGAGCACCCGTTTCCCGCCGCGCTGACCGACGCCGTCGCCGGCTATCGGTTCCTGCGCGCGCAGGGCTTCGCGCCGCAGCGCATCGCGATCGGCGGCGACAGCGCAGGGGGCGGCCTGACGCTCGCCTCCATGCTCGCGCTGCGGGCCGCAGGCGAGGCGTTGCCCGCCTGCGCCTGGCTCGTCTCGCCCTGGGTGGATCTCGAAATGACCGGCGCAACCATCGAAACCAGGGACGGCGTCGATCCGCTGATCCATGGCACGTATCTGCACGAACTGGCGGCCGCCTATCTGGCCGGGCACGACCCGCGCGACCCGCTCGTCTCACCGCTTCACGCCGATCTGGCCGGTCTGCCGCCGGTCCTGATCCAGGTCGGCTCGTCGGAGACGCTGCTCGACGACGCCGTCCGGATGGCGGGCGCGCTCGGTGCCGCGGATGTCTCCGTCCGGCTCGAGATCTGGCCAAGGATGATCCACGCATTCCCGCTTTGGCCGCAGCGCCTCGCCGATGGCCGCGCCGCGGCCGAAATAGCCGGAGCCTTCCTGCGCGCACGGTTGCGCGACGCCGACGAGCGCGGCGCGGCCTGAAATACGGGCGTCGCGCGGCGCCGCGCGTTCCAATGACGACGCCGCGCGTTCGCTTGGCGGCGGAAGCCCGAACCATCGGGAACGCGCCGCTGACGCGGGATTTGGGGGGGGTGGACGCGCCGCGAAGCGGTCTTGAGCCTCACGGAGCGATCACGTATCAAGCGGTTCGCGCCTTGATCTCGGAGCAGAACGATGTCGACCCTCGAACGGCGCTCCACGCTTAGCTATTTTCGCTGGGCCTTCTACGTCACGGCCGTCGGTCTGGCGCTCGGAGCGTTGCTTGGCTGGCAGTCCACCGGCACGCTGGGCGGTACGGCGTCGGTCTTCTTCATCTGCGCCGTTCTCGCCGTGCTGGAGATTTCGCTGTCGTTCGACAACGCCATCGTCAACGCGAACAAGCTCAAGACCATGCAGCCGGTCTGGCAGCGGCGTTTCCTCACCTGGGGCATCGTGATCGCCGTCTTCGGGATGCGGATCGTCTTTCCGTTGCTAATCGTCGTGGTCGCCGCCAACATCGGCCCATGGCAGGCGCTCGTGCTCGCCGCGCGCGAGCCCGCCGAATACGCCCGCATCATGAACGACGCGCATCTGCCGATCGCGGCGTTCGGCGGAACCTTCCTGATGATGGTCGGCCTGACGTTCTTCTTCGACAACGAAAAGGACGTTCATTGGGTCAAGTGGATCGAGGGGCGCATGGCGCGCTACGCGACGATCAAGGGCATCGAAGTGGCGTTCGTGCTGTGTCTGATCCTGGTCTTCACCCGCCTGCTCGAACCGGCCGAGACGACGGTTTTCTTCAGCGCGGCGATCTGGGGGCTGTTGACCTTCCTGCTGGTCGAAGTGCTCGGCGGCCTGCTCGACAGCACGCAAGAGGCGACCGACATCGCGGTGAAGGGCGGCCTGGGGGCGTTTCTTTATCTCGAGGTGCTGGACGCGTCGTTCTCGTTTGACGGCGTCATCGGCGCCTTCGCGCTGAGCCAGAACCTGTTCATCATCGCGATCGGGCTCGGCATCGGCGCGATGTACGTGCGGTCCATGACGATCATGCTGGTCGACAACAGCACCCTCGCCCAGTACCGCTATCTCGAGCACGGGGCGTTCTATGCGATCCTCATCCTGTCGGTGATCATGTACCTGCAGGCGCTCGTCCACATCCCGGAGGTGATCACCGGTCTTGGCGGGGCCGCGCTGATCGGCGTGTCGCTGTGGTCCTCGATCAGGTTCAACCGCCGGCTTCTCGCATCGGACGGCTGACCGACGCACCGGGCGACCTCACGCGCAGAGGCTCGGGGATGAGGACGGCCTTGACGCCCGAGGCGCCGAGATCGATGCCGATGGTGACGCTCAAGGCGTGGCGCCACACGGTCGCAAGCGACCGGACGGCGGCGGTCGGCGTCGATCCATCTGGGCGTCCGAGGCGCGGGCCGGGACCGCGGGCCGATCCTTCGGGGGATGTCTGCGTGTGCGACATCGATAAGCTGTTGAAATTGTTGTGTTCAGGCGCCGTGAGTTTTTCGGTGACCAGATCGGCCGACGTGGCGTCTGCCCGGCTGGCAGCGCCTTGTCGACGCAGAGCCGGGTGACGCCGAGCTTCGCCACGACCTTTTCCTGCGTCAGGCCTTCGACACCGTACGCCAAGGCGTCCTGCGCGAGAAAGCGCTCCTCGGTGTCGATCCGGGGCAGCTTGGGGGCGCGCACCATCGCCCGCGGCTATTTCACCGCGCCCATGGTCAGGCCGCGCAGCAGGTGCTTGGACGCGAGCAGCGCGAAGATCAGCAAGGGAATGACGATCAGCGTCGATGTCGCCATGATCTTGCCGCAGGGCACGTCGTAGCCTTCCATGAACGTCACCGCCATCGCCGGGGCGGTCTTGGCGTTGTTCGGCGCGAGGATTCAGGCGAACAGCAGCTCGCTCCGGGATCGTGCCCGATGTGACGATCGAGACGACCTGACGGCGCGCCGCAAGCGCCGGGGATCAGACCGCTTCGGCGAGCAAGACGCCGTTCTCCGCGCCGACGACCCGCGCGGCGACGACGCCGCCGACGGGTCGAGGATCCGCGAGGCGGGTGAGGGCGAAGCCTTCGGTGCGGCCGACGTCGGGGCGCTCCATCAGCAGCCGGACGTGCGCGCCCCGCATCGCCGCGTGGTGGCGCGCCACGCGCTCGGCGCCGACGGTCCGCAGCCGTTCGGCACGGTCCCTGATCGCCGGTCCCGGCGCGGCGGGCATGCGCGCGGCGGGCGTGCCGGCGCGCGGGCTGTAGGGAAAGACGTGCAGCCACGTCAGGCCGCATTCGTCGACGAGCGCCAGCGATCGCGCGAACATCGCCTCGGTCTCGGTCGGGAATCCGACGATCAGATCGGCGCCGAAGACGATGTCCGGCCGCACCGCGCGCACGCGCTCGCAGAATGCGATGGCGTCGTCGCGGAGATGGCGACGCTTCATGCGCTTCAGGATCAGGTCGTCGCCCGATTGCAGCGAAAGGTGAAGATGCGGCATCAGCCGGGGTTCGACGGCGATCGCCTCGATCAGCCGCGGGTCCGCCTCGATCGAATCGATCGAGCTGATCCGCAGACGCGCCAGATCGGGCGCCGCGCGCAGCAACGCCGCCACCAGATCGCCGAGCTTCGGGGTTCCGTCGAGGTCGGCGCCCCAGCTCGTCAGGTCCACGCCGGTCAGCACGACCTCGTTGAACCCGCGATCGACGAGCCGCGCGATCTGGCCGATGACGGTCGCCGCCGGAACGCTGCGCGAAGAGCCGCGGCCGTAGGGGATGATGCAGAACGTGCAGCGGTGGTCGCAGCCGTTCTGGACCTGGACGTACGCGCGGGCCCGCGTGCCGAGCCCGTCGATCAGCGGGCTGGGGGAGCGGCGTTCGGCCATGATGTCCGACACCGCGACGCGCGGCGCGTCGGGGGCCGCCGCGCGCACCCAGGCGTCGGCCTGAAGCTTTTCGGCGTTGCCGAGCACGCGGTCGACTTCGGGCATCGCGGCGAAGGTTGCGGGTTCGGTCTGCGCGGCGCAGCCGGTGACGACGATCGTCGCGCCTGGATTGTCGCGCCGCAGCTTGCGGATCCGCTGGCGGGCCTGCCGCACCGCTTCGGCCGTCACGGCGCAGGTGTTGACGATCAGCGCGTCGCCGAGCCCGGCCTCGGCGGCCAGCCCCTTCATCGCCTCGCTCTCGTAGGCGTTGAGGCGGCAGCCGAACGTCGTCAGGTGCGGCGCGTTCACGCGAAGGCCCCGACGAATTCCGGCGACAGGACCCCGTCGAACACCAGCGCCGTCGGCCCGGTCATCCACACGCCGCCGTCGCGCCAGTCGATGTGCAGCGGCCCGCCGTCGAGGCGCACCGTGACCGACCGGCCGGTCAGGCCGCGCCGCGCGGTGATCACGACCGCGGCGCAGGCGCCTGAACCGCAGGCCTGGGTGATCACGCCGCCGCGCTCCCAGACCCGCATGCGGAGGGTTTGCGCATCGATCACCTGGACGACCTCGACGTTGGTCCGCGTGGGAAACAGCGGATCGTGCTCGACCCTTGGCCCGATTTCGGCCAGATCGACGGCCTCGGCGTCGGGCACGACGAAGACGCAATGCGGGTTGCCCATGCCGACGGCGCCGGGATCGCCCGCGAGCGGCAACGCGTCGAGGTCGAGCGCCCGGGCCAGCGGCACCTCGTCCCAGCGCAGTTGCGGCGGCCCCATGTCGACGCGGATCAGCCCGTCGCCCGCATCCTCGGCGCAGAGCAGCCCGCGCCCGGTGCGCAGCGCCAGCGTCGCGGCGCCGGTCGCGTCCATCAGCAGCCGCGCGACGCAGCGCGTCGCATTGCCGCAAGCGTCGGCACGTGTCCCGTCGGCGTTCCAGAAATCGATGCGCGCGTCCGCATCGACGGCGTCGCGAACGACCGCGAGCTGATCGAAGCCGACGCCGCGATGCCGGTCGCCGATGGCGCGCGCCAGCGCAGCCGTCACCGGATCGAGGCCGCCGCGCGCATCGATCACCACGAAATCGTTGCCGAGGCCGTGCATCTTCCGAAACCGCAGACCCGGCGGCGGGACATGAGATTCGCCGTCCATCGCGGCTCTATACGCGGTGTTCGCCCGCCCGGCCACCGCCGAACGGGCGAAAGCCGCTTGACCGGGCTTCGCCTGCCGCCTAGACACCGTTTCGGTAGGGGCCTGTAGCTCAGTCGGTAGAGCAACTGACTTTTAATCAGTGGGTCGTGGGTTCGAATCCCGCCGGGCTCACCAACGACTTCTTGGGCCAGTAGCTCAGCGGTAGAGCAGTTGACTCTTAATCAATTGGTCCGGGGTTCGAATCCCCGCTGGCCCACCAAGAAGCCCAACAAAATTAGATAGCTACATAGAACCGCTTCGGCAGATCTTCTGGCTGTCCCTCTGGGGTAACGCATGGGGTAACAGTCAAGGCACATCTTTTTTACATGCGGCGAAACGCGTCTGGACCCGCGATAGCGGGCGGCACGATGACATTGGATGTCTCGCGCAACCCTTTGATATTGACATTCTGCGCCATCGTCCCGATCAATCCCTGTTATTGCGGTCGAAAGGTTTTCAGCCATGTTGCGTCTTTCTGTCGCCTTTTGTCTCGCCGCAATTCCGGTCATGGCCTATGCTGAAATACAGCAGGAATGCATGGACCGCTGGCTCGCCGCCGAGGAGGCCGGGATCATTTACGGGGTCGGGATGATCGGTAGGCAACCAACTGCATCGGTGGATGAAGCTACCTTCATGGCTGTCGATTTTGGCACCAAGACCGGGTTCGCTGAAACCCTCAACTGCGCGGTCGCTGGGCCGGGGAAGATGCTCGCGTCCATCGACTTTGTGAGCCATCGAACGAACAAACGGCTGGCCAGATGGACCCCGGGGAAAGGGCTCGTCGTCGATTAGAGCGGGGTCGGCGGATCGCCGCGCCGCAAGAGCCCGATTGAAACCAGCACCAGCCGCTAGTGACGCGCCTCGGAAATTTGTCGCGATGTCGGGCCGAGGCCAGCTTCGCCCCGGCCCATGCCCAGACGCGGGCGGTTGTGACCGTCTTCGCGGACGCGCGGGTGCGGTCTACCCATCCCATCAGCCTTTCAGAGCTTCGTTCCAGTCCAGCGCCCCGAACGCCGCCGATATTTCCGCACCCGAGAGGCCCGCTTCCTTGGCTCGCGCCAGCGCCTGCATGATCCCGACAAGCGCTCGCGCCGAGCCGCCGGCGTCGAAGGATTGCAACGCACGGTGAACGTCGATTGTGATCGGTGCGCCGAGCTTGGCGCGCGCTTCCTCGGCCACGAGCTCGGCGATCGGCTGCAACGTCCAGGTCGCCAGATGCCGCTGCGCCTCGCGCACCATCGGCCCCGTGGCCGCGGGGTTGACCAGGCCGGGGAGCACGCCGAAGGCCCCGCAGATTGCGGCCTGCGCCGCCCCCAGCGTCTCCACCACGGCCGCCTCGCGCAACGGCGGGGTCAGGTGGTCCGGCCCGCGCCCCGGCACCGGAGCGCCGCCGGCGATGGCTTGGCTCAGGTACTCCACCACCAGCGCCCCGCCGCGCCGGCCGCGCAGGCTTCCCCGCACCTCTTCCAACGCTTCGCCGCCGCCGGCGTCCAGGGGGACGATCATCGATCCGAGCGGCGCGTCGCGGAAGACGCCGAGCAGCGCCGCCTCCAGCTCGTGCAGGAGCTGCGCCGAGAGGGAAGCCCGCCGCAGGGGCGCTTGGCCCGTCCAGGGAGCCACCACGTCGGCCGCAAGCCGAACGTGCAGCACCTCGGCCGAAAGAACCGTCTCCGAGCGCCCGCCGCCCGCCTCAGGCACGCTCAGGCGGTAAGCACGCGGCTCGCCGTTGCGGGTCGACAAATCCCACTCCGAGCACGGCACGAGCCGGTCGCGGATCAAGAACACCGCCTCGCCGCGGAACGCCAGAGCGCGCGCCAGGAGCGCCATGGAGCGCCGGTCGAGCAGATCGGTGCCCGCCACGTCCGCGAGCGCGAAGGCGTTTTCCCAGAGGCTCACGCAGCCTTGCACCGTCGCCGTCGCCTCGGCGAGCCCGGAGCGGCCGGCGATGTAGGACTCGCGCGCCGCCATGATCGCGGCCGTGTAGCCGGAACCGGTCGACCGCTTTTCAACCGCAGGCTCGGCCCGTCGCTTCAAAAGCCATTCCAGCATCAGAGCCTCCAGCGTTTCAGATGACGGGTCGGCAGATTTGCAGACCTTGCCAGCGTCCAGGAGCGCGCCGCGATCTGCGCCGCGTCATAGGCTGGCCGGGTCACGAGCGAGACTTCGAACAGGTCGGCGCGATGAACGGTGCGCAGCAGCGCGCCCGCCGCGCGAGTCACCATGTCGCCACCGGCCGGCACGCGGAAGCCAGGCGAGAGACCCTTCGTCAGGCCCGCCGACAACGCCGCCAGCGCGTCCTGCGCCCAGCTCGTCGTCGCCGCCACGCGCGCCTCGATGTGCAGCGCCTCATCATCGTCGCGCAGCGTCTGGCTGCCCGCCTCGGTCGTGGCGAGGGTCTTTGCGGGGTCGTGGCCGGCGAGCTGTAAGTTGGTCTCGCCGGCCGCCACACGGGCGCGGAAGGCCCCCGGCGCGAACTTCTCGCGGCGGCCGTCCCCGAGCGCGGTTTCCGGCCCATACGGGAAGCGCCCCGAGAGCCGGGTCGCCCCGCCCTCGGCGCGGACTTCAAGGTGGATCGGCGCGCCGAAGAGCATCACTGAACTTCCGTGATCACTTCGAGCTGCGCCGGCCGTGCCACGGTCACGTCAACCGTCGCTAGCGCCGTGATTCGCAGGCCGCCCGACTGCGCGTCCGAGTACGGGTCGCGGATCAAGTCGACCACGCCCCAGGTACCTACGAAGATCGGAGCAACGCCGCCCGCCGAGGTCGTCAGGAGCGCGGACGATTCCGCAGGCGAGCCGGCCGGAGCCGCGAGCGCGTTGTTGAACATGGCGATGTTGCCGGCCGGGATATTCCCCGTCAGCCGATCCCATTCCGAAACGGCGGTCCCGGAGATAAGCGAGCCGTCGAGAGCCGCCCACACCTCCGGGCGGATCAGCAGGTTCACCGCTCCGGGCGAGCCGGCTGCGTTCGAGGCCATGAACCGCACCACCGCCGCCCGGAAAGCCGACCAGCTCACCGCAGCGCTGAGCGCCGTCGCGGCAATGCCATAGGTCGCCGCGCCCGTGATGACGCCGAGCGGCTGCCCGTTCGCGCCTGTCCCGAGGAACACCGCCTTGTCGAGCGCGACGCCGATTGCCCCGTTCATGTCGCGGCGCACCGCGTCTTCGAGCGCCGCGCCCGACTGTTTCAACGCCTTGCGGCTGATGCGCAGTTGGACGCCGAGATTGTGCTCGGGCTTCAAGGCGCGGTCGGTCGTGGCAAACGTGGTTGGACCGGCGACATTCGCCAGCTCGCCGTCTGCCCAGCCGGCCGCGACGCTGGACGTGACCACCGGCCACTCGATTGCGCCCGAGTCGATGTTGATCATCTGCGCTCCCATTCTCGCCGCAGCGAGGTCAGGAAAGAGCCGGTCGATGATCGGTCGCGTCTGGATCGGGTCCGGCGTTCCGCTGGCGATAGTCTCGCCGGCACGGGCTTCGAGCGCCGCCCACGGAACCGGCACGCCGCGATAGCCGCCCTGCGACCGCAACTCGGCCACCACCTCAGCCGTCTTCCCGTCGAGCTGTCGCCCTTCGTCCAGCGCGAGCGCCACCTGCCGCAGCTCGAAGCCGGCCACCAGTTCGGACCACTCGCGCCCGCCACGGGTTTCCAGTTCGCCTTTCGCCTCGCGGCGCTCGACATCCTCGGCCACGAGCGCCGCGCGATAGCGGGTTTCGTTGGTCCGATACTCCCCGTCCAGCGTCTCCATCGAACGGGTTTCGTCTTCGGCCGGGTTTTCTTTCCCGACCATACCCGCGAGCGCCTGCCGGATTTCCGACTGGCGGCGCGCGATCTTCACGGAATCAAGCATTGCTCGTCCTCATGTGATCGCCGCCTCTTTCAAGCTGGCGGACGGCCGTGCGCCATTCCTTGCGGGCCGGGTCTTCCCGGTCGCCGCGAACCTCGTATCGGGTGATCCGGGCATGACACGCGCCGCAGAGTGCGCGCAGGTTGTCCGGATCGAAGCCCAGCTCGGGCGCGTCGCGCACCGGCCGGACGTGGTGGATTTCCAGCCGCCCGCGAGCGCCGCACTCGCGGCACTTGTGCCCATCGCGGCCCAGCACCTGCGCCCGCAGCGCGCGCCACCGCGGTGTCCGGGTGACGTGCCGGGAATGACGGACCCAATCGCGCATCACGCCACCACCGGCCGGCGGAACGGCGCGAGGTCCGCGACGATACCCGGCGTCAGCATCCTGCCCTCGCCGCGCAGGTCGTAGCGTGTCGCCACCATGACGAGGATGGCTTGCTTGACGCCTTCGGGCGCGCCCGTACCCGCGACGAAGCGGACGCGCACCGCGTTGATTGTCTCCATCGCCGCCGGCCACGCGAAGCCCGCGTGCGGCACGATCCAGCCCCCGAAGCCTTCCACGTTGTCGAGCGCGAAGCTGCCCGCGTCGACCGCGCCCTCGGCCCCTTCCGGGTCCGTGAAGGCAACGCTCGTCACGCTCGCCACCGGCCCGAGCGGCAACCGGATTTCCCGGTTCGGGAAGCGGTCAAGCAACAGCTCCCAGGTCGCCGGTTCCAGGCACCGGCCGAGAATGCCGTTGCGGCCGTCGAGCAGGTTCACCGCCGCGGCGATCATCGCCGAGATCCCGGCGTCTTCGAAGGCATGGTCGACGCGCAGATAGGCCTTCGCCTCGGCGAGGGTCACCGGCTGCGCCGCGGGCGGGGTTACAAGTCGGAGTTTCATCGATCATCCCCATGCGATGCGGGCGCGGGAGCGCGGTTGTGCGGCGATGCGAGCGCCCTGCGCGACCGCGAGCACCGTCGCCGCCGCAGCGTCGATCCGGCCCTTGCTGCGCGCTTTCGCCAGTTTGATATTTGAGCTCGGGTCACGTAGGCAGACCGTGTCCGCGAATGCCGAGCGCAGCAGCAGCGACGGATTGCTCTTCACAAGCCCGTCGAAGGCCGCCCGGCGGAACCGCTCGCAGTCCTCGCCGCCATCCTTGAAGCCCATGCCGCGCCAGATGACGGGCGCGGTCACGCCGGCGGACGCCATCCCCTCGCCCAATTCGCTTTGCTTGTATCGGTCGGCGACCACGCTGGCGATCGGCTGGCCCTCGACGTGTCGCATCGCCGCCGCCAGCCATGCCCCCACGGGCACGGTCTTGTCCCCGAGAACGGCCAGCTCGCCCCTGTCCCGCATCTCGACGTAGCGCCCGCTTACGCCGTCTGCGGCCCCGCGATCCGCCAGCGACGGATTGCTCGGGAACGTCCCCAGGCATTCGAGACGGCCAGTCTCCGGCCAGTAGAACGCCGCTGCCGTCATGCTTGCCGAGCCGCCCAGGTCGATACCGACGACAACCGGCCCAGTCTTCGCCGGAAGCTCCGCGACCTCGCACGCCAGCCATTCGTCAAGCGTCAGCAACAGGTCGCGCGTCTCGCCCGAAACTCTCTCGTTCCGATTGTAGAGCCGGAAGCTCGTGAGCGCCGAACCGCCGCGCGCCTGCGCCCGCCGCGCCTGCGCTTCCAGCCATACAAGGTCCGCGCCTATGCCGTGCTTTGCGCCGGGGTTGGCGATCAGCAGGCTTTCCCGATCGTCTGCCGGAAGGCCGGGCGACGGCCGATGTTCCTGCACATAAACGCCCTCTTGCGCGTCATCGATCCACCGCGAGAACGGGTGCGCGTCGTCGGGCGCCGAGGTCGAGATGATCAGCGCCCGCCCGCCGCGCTTGCCAAGGCCCGACATGAGCGCGTGTTCGAGGTCGTCGCCGCGATCGGTCGCCCAATGCCCGCGCTCGTCCATGAGCACCAGCGTCGGCGCAGAGCCCAGCGCGCTCTTGCCGTCCGCCGCGATCGCCCGGACCACGTGCCCGCCGCCGTCGCCCGCCCACTCGATTTCGAGCCGCGGCGAGCGGCGGTAGATCAGCCCGCGCTGCACTTCGTCCGGAAGCGATGTCGCGAGCCCGGCCACGAAGCGCCACGCAATCTGCGCCTGGTCCCGCGTCCGCGCCGCGATCAGGATTTCCCGCTTCGGTTGGCGGTCCCATTCGCCCACGAGCGCGCCAAGGGCGATTCCTGCCGCCAATGCGGTTTTAGCGTTGCCGCGCCCGATGCTGAGAACGCCGGTCATCACATCGGCGGCCAGAGCGCCCCGAACGAAGGCCTTTTGAAACGGCGCGAGTTTCAATGCCTGCCCGGCGCGCGGTC
>JBBRUZ010000039.1:0-19802 GCA_038247355.1 Rhodobacterales bacterium | reverse complement strand
TCCAGCTCGCGGAACTCCTTCTCGAAGATGACATCCTGCAACCGCGGCAACCGCGTGCGCGCTTGCTGGAAGGTCAGCGTCTGACCCGGCCCGAGGCTGAGCGCGCCATACGCCTGGGCACGCGCTTCGGCGCCCGCGCCGAGAACGACGAGGAGAAAGGCGGCGAAAAAGCGGATCAGCATGGTCGAAACTCCTGATTCAGCAAACAGCCATACTCCATCGCGTCCGTGACCGTAAGCGCATGGATGCCGGGCCCGGACGCTGGGCGAGCGCCTGCCGCACGCCGACGGCGCCCCGGGACCGAGCCGTCGAGCGCCCGCCGTCGCGCGCGGATCGCGTCTCTCCCCTTCGCCTCATTCTCGTTTCATCGGCGCGAGCCACGCTCGAGCCTTGATCGGGAGGTGGTCGGAGGCGCGCCGGGCGAGGGGGGTGTCATGCGCCTCGACCAGACCGAGGACGCCGCCAGGCCTCGCGATGATCCGGTCGAGCGCCAGAACCGGGAAATAGGACGGAAAGCTCGGGACGCCGTGGCCCACCGGTCCGAAGCTCGGCATGAAGCCGTGCAGGGACGAGCGGCGGCCCCGACGCCATTCGTTGAAATCGCCCATCAGCACCGTCGGATGCTCGGTCGCCTCTGCGGCGTGCGCGAGCAGTCGTTGCACCTGCAGGCGGCGGGACCGGCGCAGCAGGCCCAGATGCGCCGCGACGACCCGCACCGATCCGAGGGCGAGCTCAAGATCGACGACCAGCGCCCCGCGCGGCTCGAGACCGGGCAGCGTCACCTGATGCAGCCGCCGCAGCAACCCCTCGCGCACCAGCACGAGATTGCCGTGCCAGCCATGGCCGCAGTGGCCGTTGTCGACCGCGACGGGCGTGAGGCCGGTCGCAAGTTCAAGCGCGGCTAGGTCGAGCAGGCCGGCGCGGTCGCCGAAACGCTTGTCGGCCTCCTGCAGCGCGACGACGTCGGCTCCGATCTCGACGAGCACGGCGGCTATGCGCTCGGGATCGAACTTTCGGTCAGTGCCGATGCATTTGTGGACGTTGTACGAGGCGAATAACGCGCCGTCAGCTAAGGTCGCGCCCCCGGGGGACGGCGTGAGGGGCGCCGTCATCGGTCCTCAGATCCCGTCGCGCAGATAGTCGGTGTGGGTCACGAGGCCGAACTCCGGGCTCCAGACATGCAGCTGATACGCGGGCTGCTGGACCAAGAGTCCCGCCGCGGCCGACGGCGCGAGCCGGAGCGGGACCTGATAAGCGACGGGTGGACAGATGGAGGCCACCGTTCCGCCGAAGGCGACATGAACGGACCGGTGGACATGCCCGCAGGTCACCCGCAGCACGCCGCCGTGCCGGGCGACCAGCGCCGCGAGCCGGTCGCCGTTCACGCATGCCGTCGCGTCCATGAAGCCGATTCCGGTGGCGAATGGCGGATGATGCATGAACATCACCGCAGGCCGGTCCGACCCCTCGTCGAGCCGCGCCGCGATCCAGTCGAGCCGGGCTTCGCACAGAAGGCCCTGCGAAGCGCCCGGCTCTCCAAGCGTGTCGAGCCCGATCAGGCGAAGCGGCCAGTCATCGAGCGCGAAATGCAGAAACTCGCCCGCGCCAGTCCAGACCCGCCCGCCCGCGAAACCGGTAGAAAATGCCCCGCGCCTGTCGTGATTGCCTGGAACGACGGCGAGAGGAAGGTCGAAATCCGCAAGGACCTCGTGCGCCGCGGCGTATTCCTCCGGCAGGCCGCCCTCGGTCACGTCGCCGGTGAAAAGCACGATGTCGGGCCGCGGCAGAAGCGCCGAAAGCGCCGCAAGGGTGCGCTTCAGCGCGACACCGGGATCGTAGCCGCCAAACAGAAGCCGTCCGGGGACGGTCATGTGCGCGTCGGTGATCTGGGCGATGATCATGAAGCTCCCCGTCGGGGCGTGCCGGGCCTCGCGCGGAACGTGCGACGAAGGTTTGCCCGGGGGCGCGTTCGCCGCACCCCCGATGCGCGCATCAGTCAAGAAAGATCGCGTCGAGCGGCGGGAAGCCGTTGAAGCCGACCGAAGAATAGCTCGTCGTATAGGCGCCGGTGCACAGGATGCGGATCTTGTCACCGTCGCGCAGCGCCAGCGGCAACTGCACCGGGCGCTTTTCGTACAGCACGTCGGCGCTGTCGCACGACGGGCCGGCGAGGATGCACGGGCCGGTCTCCGCAGTCTCGCCGTGTCGGGTCTCGAACTGATAACGGATCGCCTCGTCGATGGTCTCAGCGAGGCCCGAGAACTTGCCGATGTCGAGATAGACCCAACGCGCCAGATCATCCTGGTCCTTTCGCGCCACCAACACCACCTCGGCGCAGATGACCCCCGCTTCGGCGACGAGCCCGCGGCCCGGTTCGGCCATCACCTCGACGTCGGCGCCGAACCGCGCACGCACCATTCCCATCACCGTCGCCGCATAGGCGCGGGTTTCGGGCAACGGGTGGCCGTAGAACGCCGGGAAACCGCCGCCGACGTTGAGGATGCGCAGCGCGTGACCCTGTTCCCGCGCGTCGGTCCACAGATCGAGCGCCGCGTCGAGCGCCGACGCCCACATCGCGGGTTCGCGCATCTGCGATCCCGCGTGGAACGACACCCCGGCCACGTCGAGCCCGAGGAAACGACCCAGATCCATCAGTCGCAGCGCCTCTCGCGCAGAGGAGCCGAACTTGCGGGTGAGCGGCCAATCGGCCTGGCTCGCCTCGATCAGCAGGCGCAGGATCACCCGCGCGCCCGGTGCGTGCTCGGCGATCTTGCGCAGTTCCGGCTCGCTGTCGGCGGCGAACTGCTTGACGCCGAGCGCATGGGCGTGCGCGATGTCTGCGGCGCGCTTGATCGTGTTGCCGAAGGCGATGTGCGCGGCGGGAACGCCCATCCTCAGGCAAAGGTCGATCTCGCCGCGCGAGGCCGCGTCAAAACGCGCGCCCTCGTCGGCAAGGCAGGCGACGACCTGCTGCGCGGGGTTCGCCTTGACCGCGTAATGGATCTGCGCGTCGCCGAGGCCCGACGCCAGCGCGCGGTACTTGGCGCGCAGCACGTCGAGGTCGAACACCATCGTCGGGCGATCGAACGCGCGACCCCTGATGAAGGCGTCCTGACGCGCGGTCACGGCGGTGACCTCGGGGTGGGTATCGTCGAAAAGGGGGAAGGAGCCCGGGCGGGCGGTGGCGTTCAACATTGGTCATCTCCATCAGACCCGGGGAGGTGAACCCCCGTCGTTTCCAAAAGAGACGTTACCGTCGCTACTTGAGTTCGCGTTTGAGGCGCGCCCGAGCAGAGGTGCGTGCGTTGGCGTCAGGGAGCGGCATATGAGGCCGCATCGGTCCGATAGCAAGGAAAAACCGGACGCAGCGGCGATATTTTTTCCGTAGTGCGGTCAAATAGCGGCGTTCGGTAAAGTTCCGTTACGACAACGTCATAAATGACAAAGATAACGTAAACTTGACCCCCGCTAACGCCTAGTGCCCCATGCCGTCGTGCGCTCCGGCGGGACTCTCGCGATCCACGGGTATCGACACCGGGATCGGGCCCGCCTTCTCGAATATCATCGTCAGATCGATCGTCGCGTCCTCGCTGAAAGGCGCAATCAGTCCCATCATCATCACATGTAGCCCGCCGCGTTCGAGCGCGACCGTAGCACCCGGCGCCAACGCGACGCCGCCCTCGACCTTGCGCATCCGCGCCACGCCGTCCTCGAGGCTGGTCTGGTGCAACTCGATACGCCGGGCGGCGTCCCCCTCGGTCGCAATCAGCCGGTCGGGAGCGTCGGTCGTGTTGGTGATGAGCATGTAGGCGGCGCCGGTCCTGGCCTCGGGTCCGGCGGAGATCGCGTAGCCGTCGGTGATCTCGATGCCGTTGGCCTCGGCGAGAAGCTGGTGATCCTGCGCGGCTAGGGCGAAGGCGACCGTGAGGCCCGCCGCGACGGCGAGAATGAGCGCGCGTTTCATGTAGGTGCTCCCGGTGCTGCGCATCACGGCGGCGCAGCGCCTCGTCTGGCGGGTCCGCCCGAGCTTCGGCACCGCCGCGCTCAGGCGGCGGCCAGCGCCTTTGCGATGTCGCGCTTCAGTTTCCGCGCCTTCGGCGACAACTCGTCGTCCTTCGCCTTTGCCAGAAACGCGTCGAGCCCGCCGCGGTGATCGACGGTGCGCAGCGCCGCCGCCGAAATCTTGAAGCTCTGCGTCTGGCCGAGGGTCTCGCTGGTCAATGAGACCTCGTTGAGATTGGGCAGGAACCGGCGCCTTGTCTTGTTGTTGGCATGACTGACGTTGTTGCCCGTCATCACGCCCTTGCCGGTCAGTTCACAACGACGGGACATGGGTTTGACCTTTTGCGGTGATCTCGCCGGCTCGACCGACAAGAAGGAAAATCGAAGGTCGGCCAATATCCAATTCGCCCGCCCGCGTCAAGCGCGGAGCGCTGGATCGAGAGTTTGTCAGCCGCGCGCCTTCTGCCCGAAAAGCACCTTCTGCGCCGCCTTGTCGGCGGCGACATTGGTGCGCGACTCGTGCGCGACCGCCCGTCCGGCCTCGACCGCCGGGCGCACTCCGACCCTTGCGAGCCAGGCCTTCATGTTCGGGAACGCCTCGATATCCTGCTGCTGGCCTTCCCACAGACTCGCCCAAGGCCAGATCGCCATATCGGCGATCGAATAGGGGCCTGCGACAAACTCGCGGTCCGCCAGCCGTCTGTCCAGCACGCCGTAGAGCCGACTGACCTCGTTTCGATAGCGGTCCTTGGCGTAGGGCAGATCGTTTGGCGGATCCATCGCCGGAGCGTAGGTCAGGAAATGATGCGCTTGCCCGGCCATCGGCCCGACCCCGCCCACCTGCCACATGAGCCATTGCTCGACCTCGACACGCTCGCGCTCGGTCGCGCCGTAGAACCTGCCGGTCTTGCGCCCGAGGTACTGCAGGATCGCCCCCGATTCGAACACCGATATCGGCGCCCCGTCCGGCCCCTCGGGATCGACGATGGCCGGCATCCGGTTGTTCGGTGCGATGACGAGGAACTCCTCGCGGAACTGCGCGCCGGCGCCGATATCCACCAGATGCAGCGTATACGGCAGCTCCATCTCATGGAGAGCGATCGAAATCTTCCATCCGTTCGGCGTGGGCCAATAGTGCAGATCGATCGGGGCGGTCATGCGGCGTTCTCCGGTGCGACGCCATATAACTGGTCCGGCGGCGTGCGGGTTCAAGCGCTCTCGAGCCCGGCCCTCATCCGCATCTGCGGTCGCAAGTTCGGCAATGCGAAGCGCGGCGACCGCGGCGCGAGGCGGCTCCAGCGCGGCTCCTGCGCGGCGAAACACGGGGCTTCGCGCAGGCTCGCGATGTCCCAACCGGTGCGCCGACGCAGAATCGCCTGATAGACATCGAACGCCCCGCCGCGCGTGTAAAAGCTCCAGTGGCAAAGCCGGGCCTCTGACGGCGTCAATGCGATGCCCTGCGCGTTGATCCAGTCGGTCAGATCCTGCCGGTCGAGTTGCACATCGAGCCAGAACGGAAGGGGATCGCGCAAGCCGAGCCCGACGGCGCGCTCGCGCCACCCGCGCCGCGGCGCAAAGGTCTCGAACATCGCGTCGTAGAAGTCGTTCGCCCGCGCGGTCACGTTGTACACTTGCGGCTGACGCAGGCCCCGGTGCGCGGCCAGCGACTCGCGCGCCCGGGCGTCGAACTCCGCCGCTCCGAGCAGCACGATCCGGTCGGGGGCCGCCTCGAGATGCGGCAGCGCGCACAGCGCCACCCGGGCGCCGAGGCTGTGCGCGAGCAGGTCGACAGGCCGCCCCGGGTCCAGACCGCGAATGCGTGCGATCAGTTCGGCAAGATGGAACCCATAGTCGGCGGCCCGGTCATAGACTGCGGCGAAGCCGGTGCGGCGTGCGCCGAGCAGATGCGGAAAATGCGGCTCGATCGCGGGCCAGCCGAAGCCGATGCACAGGCCGCCTTCCGGCGATTGCGGGTGGAACCCCAGACCCTCGGGCCAGCTGCGCACCTTCCACGACCCGAGGTCCGCCCCGAATGCGTAGAGCGAACGATGCGGGTCGTCCTGGGGTCGGTGCGTCGGGCCCGGGTCGAACTTGTAACCGTGGATCAGGATCACGACCGGCGCATCGGGCGCAAGGGCGGCGAGTTGCGGCGCAAGCAGCGCATCGACGTCACCGCCGGTCCATGCCGCAGCCAATCCGTCCTCAGACGCCGATACGCCGACGTAGGCCATGCCGCTGCTCGCAACCGCTTCTATTTCAATTCAAAATATCTGAAATTCATTAACGTCGGATGGCGTTCGCATGACTGCATCGTGACAGTGCGGCGCTGACGTCCGAGCCGTCACCGACACCCGGACCCATGTGCGCTACCCCCGGTCCGCGCGCCTGGCCTTCTTCGCCGCCGCCGCACGCCCCGCGACCCAGCCAGAAAAAGCCCCGACCAAGCGGGGCGCCGGCTCTCCGGCCGCTTGGATCGAACGATCAGAACGGAATTTCGTCGTCGATCTGGCTGGCCCCGCCGCGGCCCTGTCCGTCGCCGCCTGCGCTGACGCCGCCGCGCTCGGGCTCGTAGTCGGCACCCAGCGGTGCGGCGCCGCCTTCGCTCCGACCATCGAGCAACGTCAACTCCGACCGGTAGGGACGGAGCACGACCTCGGTGGCGTAGCGGTCGGCGCCCGACTGGTCCTGCCACTTCCGGGTCTCGAGCTGGCCCTCGATATAGACCTTCGAGCCCTTCCGCAGATACTGTTCCGCCACACGGCCGAGCGGCTCGGAAAAGATCGCCACGGAGTGCCATTCCGTTCGTTCCTTGCGCTCGCCGGTGTTGCGGTCGCGCCAGTTCTCGGAGGTGGCGATCCGCAGGTTCACCACCTTGCCGCCGTTGGGGAAGCTGCGCACTTCGGGATCGCGGCCCAGATTGCCGATCAGGATGACCTTGTTCACGCTGCCCGCCATTGCGAGGTCTCCTCTTTTCCGTCTCGTTTCAAGCGCAGAGGCCGGTTCGATGACGGGCTGCGGCGAAACTCCGCCTTCTTAGGGTCTGCGCCGCGCGAATGACAGATCAAAGCTGACAGGCGATTTCTTTTTTGCCATAGTCCGCGCAATTCCGGCAAAGGCCGGGCGGCGACGAGGCAGGACGCCGACAGAATGGCGAGGGACTTCATGAGACGGATCGCACTGGCGTTCGGCCTTGGCCTGGGCCTTGCCTGGCCCTGCGCCGCAGAGGTCCCGCTGAGCAGGTTGCTCGGAAGCGGAACCGGATTGTCGCAGGAGTATCGTTCGCTGATCCGGCCGCCAGTTCCCGGTTCGCTCGCGGGGCAGCCGCGGCGCCCGTCGCGGATCGTCGAAACCGATATCTGGAGCATCCCGTGGTATTACGGCTCGGCGAGCCAGTACACTGAAATGGCGCGGTCGGCCGCGCGGCGTCACGGCGTGCCCGAGGATCTGTTCTTGCGACTGGTTCGGACGGAATCGAACTTTCGCCCGGCGGCGGTGTCGAGCAAGGGCGCCATAGGGCTTGCGCAACTGATGCCCGGAACCGCGCGTCTGCTTCGGGTGAATCCGCATGACCCGAAACAGAATCTCGAAGGCGGGGCCCGGTATCTGAGCATGCAGTACCGCAAGTTCGGCAACTGGCGATTGGCGCTGGCGGCGTACAACGCCGGTCCCGGGGCCGTCGAAAAGTACAAGGGCGTCCCCCCGTACGCCGAGACGCAACAGTATGTACGAAAGATACTGGGTCAGTGAGCGCGCCGCAACGATGAGCAGGGCGCGAACCGGCCAGATCAGGCCATGGCGAACGGCAGCGTGACGCAAGGCGCGCCTGTCAGGATGGCGCGCGCGGGCGGCTCGAACAGGGCGGCCAACGCCGGGTGATCGGCGCGCAAACCCCCGACATAGGCCCCGAACGCCGGCAGGATCAGACGGCGCGCGTCGTGGAGAAAGCAGGCGCGGCTGACCGAGCGCCCCCCGATACGAAGGCGGTACTTCGGATGGTAGTGACCGGAAACCTCGCCCGGCGCGGCTCCGGCTTCGGCCTCGTGCCGGAAGACGAGGGGGCCGTGGCGGAATTGCGCGACACGCCTGCCGGGGAGCGGGACGGGGCCGGGATCGTGGTTGCCCGTGATCCAGACCCAGTCGCGGCCGGCGATCAGCGCGGCCAGACGCGCGGCGTCGGCCTCCGGCATCGCCTCCGGCGCGCCAGGGTCGTCGAAACTGTCGCCGAGGCAGACCACGGCCGCGGGATCGAGCGCCGCCACTTCGGCCGCGAGACGGTCGAGGGTCTCGGCGGTCTCGTAGGGGGGCAGCAGGACGCCGCCGCGGCGGGCGAGACGGGCCGCCTTGCCGAAATGCAGATCGGCGACGCACAGGAGGCGCTCTGACGCCCACCAGAGGGCGCCGGTCGCGCGCGCGCTCAAAGCCTGGCCTGCGAAGGTAATGGGCTGCGCGCTCATCGGCACCGGATGCTACAATCGACCCCTCGCCGCAAGGTGCGTCGGGCGACGGTTCTCCACGCTCCTCCAGAAGCGCCCGCCCGGCCGCGTCGGCTTCGGCGCGGAGTTCATGTCGCAGACAACTGGCGCCCCTGCCGTCGGCCGGGGGTCGAGGCGCGCTCCCCTGCCGGGAGGAAGAACATGGCGACGTTCAGGACTGCGACATCCGCCGCCCCGGACGAGCGAACGGCGGCGCTCAGGTGAGGCCCGCCTCGGCGAGCAGGGCCTCGGCGACCTCGGCGACGAGCCGGGCTTCGGCGCGGCCGCGGATCGGGACGCGGCCCACCTCGAGCAGCAGGGGCGCGGCGAGCGGGGTGACGTGCGAGGCGCGCACGGTGTCGATGCGTCCCGCAACGCGGGCGAGCATCTCCTCGATACGGCCGAAGTCGACAAGTCCGTGCGCGGCCTCACCGCGCGTGATGCGCAGCATCAGGTGGTCGGGGTCGTACTTGCGCAACGTGTCGTAGAGGATATCGGACGAGAACGTCGCCTGGCGACCCGATTTGCGCAGGCCCGGTTGGTTCTTCTCGATAAGCCCGGCGATGGTGGCCGCCACGCGGAAGGTGCGCTTCATCACGGCGTTCTCGCCGAGCCAGCCCTCCAGCCCGTCGCGCAGGCCGTCCGCCGTGAGCAGCGCGGCAGGGTCCGGCACGCGGTCGAGCCCCCAGATCAGCAGCGCGTAGTCGTTGGCGACGAAGCCCAGCGGATGGAGGCCCGCAGCCTCCATGCGCCGGGTGACGAGCAGTCCGAGGGTCTGGTGGGCGTTGCGCCCGGCGAACGCGTAGAGGGCGAGATGATGACGGTCGCCCCGCAGGAACGTCTCGGCGAGGAGGCGGCCGGGCTCGGGCAAGCGGCTGATACGCGCCTGAAGGTCGAGCCATTGCCGCATCCAGTCGGGCAGATCGGACCAACGGGCGGGGTCCGCGAGAATCTCGACGACGCGGCGGGACAGCGTGGTCGAGGTCGCGAGCTTCGTGCCCATGAAGGCGGCGATCTTCGGGTTGGCGGACGGATGGTTCGAGACCTCGACGGTGAGGTCGCGCACGCCTTCGAAACGGACGGTCCGGCCGCCGATCAGGAACGTGTCGCCGGGGGCGAGGGTGGCGGCGAAATCCTCCTCGATCTCGCCCAACGGCGCGCCGAACGCGCCCTTCATGCGCACCTTCAGCGTCTCGGTGTCCATTATGGTTCCGATGTTCATGCGGATGGTGCGGGCGTTTCGCGGGTCGCGGAGCCGCCAGAGGCCGTCGCGGAGGATCAGGCGGCGCCAGCGGTCGTAGGCGCGGAGCGCGTAGCCGCCGGTGGCGCAGAACTCGAGGCAAGCGTCGAAATCGGTCCGGGACAGCGCTGCGTAGGGTCCGGCGGTGCGGATTTCGGCATAGAGGGCGTCGGCGTCGAAGGGGGCGGCGCAGGCGGCGAGCAGGACGTGCTGGCAGAGCACGTCGAGCGGGCCGGACCCGCGCGGGGCGCCGTCGAGGTCGCGGGCGGCGACCGCGTCGAGGGCGGCGCGGCATTCGAGGACCTCGAAGCGGTTGGCGGGAACGAGGATCGCCTTGGAGGGCGCATTGTAGCGGTGGTTGGCGCGGCCGATCCGCTGGACTAGGCGCTTGACGTTCTTCGGGGCGCCGATCTGGATCACGAGATCGACGGCGCCCCAGTCGATGCCGAGGTCGAGCGAGCCGGTGGCGACGATTGCGCGCAACGTCCCTGTGGCCATCGCCGCCTCGACGCGGGTCCGGGCTTCGCGCGACAGCGAGCCGTGGTGAAGGCCGATGGGGAGCGCCGCGTCGTTGACGGCCCAGAGCGCCTGGAAGAACAGCTCTGCCTGGGCGCGGGTGTTGATGAAGACGAGCGTGGTGGCGTGCCGCGTGATCAGGTCCATCACGGCGGGGGCGGCGTAGCGCCCGCCCATGCCGGCCCAGGGCGGGGGCTCCGCGGTCTCGAGGATCGTGACGTCGGGGTCCGGACCGGGGTCGGCGAGGAGGATGTCGGCGCCCGCCGCGAGCAGCCGGGCGAGGGCCGGCGGGTCCTCGACCGTCGCGGAGAGGGCGAGGCGGCGCAGGTTCGGGGCGAGGGACTGAAGGCGGGCGAGACAAAGCAGGAGCTGGTCGCCGCGCTTGCTCTCGGCGAGGGCGTGGATTTCGTCGAGGATGAAGCGGGAGAGGCCACCGAAGATGCGGGGGGCGTCCTCGTAGCTCAGCATCAGCGCGAGCGATTCCGGCGTGGTCAGCAGGATGTGCGGCGGGTCGACGCGCTGGCGGCGGCGGGCGGATTGCGACGTGTCGCCGGTGCGGTCTTCGATGCGGATGGCGAGGCCCATCTCGGCGACGGGGGTCGCGAGGTTGCGGCGGATGTCGGCGGCGAGGGCCTTCAGCGGGGAGACGTAGAGCGTGTGGAGGCCGGGGGGCGGGTTCGGTCCGAGCTCGATCAGCGAGGGCAGGAAGCCCGCGAGGGTCTTGCCGCCGCCGGTGGGGGCGATGAGGAGCGTCGCGGAGGCGGCGGCGCGGTCGAGCAGCGCGAGCTGGTGCGGGTGCGGGGTCCAGCCGCGGCGCGCGAACCAGCCGGCGAAGGGCTCGGGCAGCGCGGGTTCGGGGCGGTCCGGGGGCATGGGGTGGTTCTAGGGCGCCGGGGGGCCGGGCGCCACCGGCCAGAGATATCACATTGTTATCGGCGCAAGAGGTTGCGGTGTCACGATATTCCGATTCTGCTTGGCGCGCTTACCGGATGGAAACCGGTGTCTGGCACGATGTCGGGGCGCGGCGGCGGGCCGTGGGGAAGCGCGCGGGGAGCGGCTGCATGCCGGAGGCCCATGACATGGTGCTGCGGTGGCGGGTGCTGGCGGACATTGCCCGGGGGTTTCCGGCGCGACAGGCGGCGATCCGGGCCGGGGTTTCCGCGTCGAGCGCGGCGCGGTGGGCGCGGCTGAAGGCGCGGACCGGGTCGGTCGAGCCGGGGCGGGGCGGCGGGCGCGGACGGCGGATGCTCAGGGGGCAGCGGGAGTGGCTGCTGGCGCAGGTGGCGGCGCGGCCCGGGATCACGCTGGCCGAGTTGCGGGCGGGGCTGCGGGCGCGGGGAGTGGAGGCGTCGCGGGACACGGTGTGGCGGTTTCTGCGGGAGGAGGGGTTGGGTGTGGGGGAGCGTGGGGGGCGGCTTCTTGTTGCCTCCCGCATCGGTGACCCGCTACAGTAGTCTGATAAAACACTGCATGCCAGAGGATGCCGTCATGACCGTTCGCAAGCAGACCGTGAGCTTCACCGGGCCTGCTTATGCCTACGCGCAGAGTTTGGTCGAGGAGGGAGAGTATCCGACCGTCAGCGCGGCGGTGTCGGGGGAGATGGTCCGGGCGAAGGCCGCGCGCGACGCGCAGGCGGCGGTGTTCGCGGCGGAGATCGCGCGGCGGCTGGCCCTGCCGCTCGACCAATGGGAGCCGGTTGGCGATCTCGCGGAGGTCACCGGCGAGACGCGGGCGCACATCGCGGACCTGCGACGCGCGCAGGGGGGCGGCCCTACGCGGTGATGCGTCAGATCCGGCACCCGCTCGTCCGCCGCGATGTCGAGGAGATATTCGAGCACGTCCTTGCGACCACGCAGGGCGAACTCGACGCGGCCGAGCGGAGGCTCGACGACATCGACGCGCTGTTGGCGGCGATAGCAGCCAACCCGACCTCGGGCTTTCGTCTGGAAGGGCCGCTCGGGGGGTGGATTGTGCGGCATGGAGGAATGGGACGGATGATAACGGTCGTGTTCAGGCCGGACGTGGGGATGCGCATCCTCTACATCGGGATGATCGCTTTTGGTGGTCGAAACTGGCCCGTTGAAGCTGAGGAGAGGCGTGGGTTCGATATTGGGTAGTGCAGTATCAGGCAGCGTGTTTACCAAGAGCAGGTCAAGTTGCTCTGCCGGCCCGCAAGCTTCGCGTCCGTACGTCCTCTCGCGGCCGGGCCGGGATAGCGAGGCTCTTTTGGCGGTTTATAAATAAATCGACCAATCAAACGCCTTTGATCTCTCTAGTTCTTTTTTTCACCAATCAAAATCATCCGGATTTTTTGCAAACAATTTGAAATAACCAATACCCGGGGTCAACGCCTCTCGACTTATTATGAGACCAGTAATTGCTGGTAATTTTTCGCTTTCAGTCCAATCAGCGAGACTAGAAAGGCCTTGAGACCTTCAAACTGTCTCCCCAAGTTCCTGCCAACTGCGGTAGCTTAAGATCGTCATGTACATCTTTATAAGAAACATAAGTCCTGGGATTTCCCGGAATCACACTATTCAATTGGCCGACAAGAACACTTAAGAGTCTAGTTCCAGCACCGTCTAACAATTTCGCAACCACTAAATTTCTCCACCTCAATGAGGAAAGTCAGCGTAGAACTCATGACTTATGTTGGGGCAGGATCGGCCTATCCTGCCCCAACAGCGTGCTATTTCACTGCGCCAGGCAGCTGTCGGCGTTGTCCGCCGTGCAGACGTCGAGGCCCGTGAAGATCGGGTCCTCGGGCATCGTGCCGGCGTTCATGTCCTTGAGGATGACCATCGCCTGATAGCCCATCTCGAAGGGGCGCTGGCCGACCTGACCCTGGCTGAGGCCGGCCTTCAGCGCGGCCATCTGCATGGGCAGGGTGTCGGCGACGATGATCGACATTTCGCCTGAGTCGAGCTTCGCCTTGTAGGGTTCGACGGCCTGGGTGTAGGCGTTGTCGAACCACTGCGTGAAGGCGCCGGTCGAGATGAAGGCGGTGAGGTCGGTTTCCTTGGCGAGGATGTCGGTCAGGCCCTGGACCGCCTTGTTGCCGTCGTCATCGGTGATCAGCGGGCAGCCCGCGACTTCGGTCCAGCCGCCTTCGCCCGCGAGCGGGTTGCCCGGGGGGGTGCCGCCGGTGGTTCCCGCGATCGTCTCGCGGATGCCGAGCAGGCGCTCGTTGTGGTTCGCCGCCGCAGCGCCGCCGGTCTGCAGGCAGATCGTGCCGCCGTCGGGGTGCTGCTCCATCGCGAGTTTCGCGAGGTTGACGCCGATGTCGTAGTTCTTGGTGCCGAGATAGGTCGCGCGCATCGCCTTGTCCTCGGGCAGCACGTCGCTGTCCCAGGTGATGACGGGGATGCCGGCGTCGGCGGCGGCCTGGAGCGCCTTGCCCATCGCGGGGGCGTTCGAGGGGGCGACCGCGATGCCGTCGACGCCTTGGCTGATCAGGTCCTGGACGATCTGGATCTGTTCGAGCTCGGTGTGCTCACCGGGGCCGATGTACACGCATTCGATGCCTTCGATCTCTTCCTGGGCCTTCTGGCAGCCATCGCGGGCGAGGTCGAAGAAGGGGTTGTTCATCGCCTTGGGCACGAGCGCGAGCTGGAGTTTCTCCTGCGCCGGCGCCATGCCGGGCAGCGCGAGCGCGGTCAGGACCGCGGCCGTGGTCATCAGGTGTTTCATGTTCAGCCTCCCGTTTCTTTGGTTTGGTGGTCGGCGACCGGTCAGGAC
This sequence comes from Rhodobacterales bacterium, assembly GCA_038247355.1. Lineage (GTDB taxonomy): Bacteria > Pseudomonadota > Alphaproteobacteria > Rhodobacterales > Rhodobacteraceae > Amaricoccus. Next base: position 5,834 of record JBBRUZ010000039.1, on the reverse strand, counting down.
CGGCCGCGATTGCGGATCTGTTCCAGCAGCACGGCTATGATGAGGAACAGGCCGACGAAGAACTGTTGCCAGAGGGCGTCGATGCCCGCGAGCAGCAGGGAGTTGCGGATCAGCTCCATCAGCGCCGCGCCGATCGGGGCGCCGAGCGCGTAGGCGACGCCGCCCATCAGGTTCGCGCCGCCGATGACGGACGCGGCGATGACGTTGAGCTCGTAGGTCTGGCCGAGCGCGTTGGTCACCGAGCCGAACCAGCCGATCATCATGAACGCGGCGACGCCGGCGGTCAGCGAGGAGATCACGTAGACCGAGACGACGACGCGCTCGACCGGGATGCCGGCGAGGCGCGCGGCCTGAGCGTTTCCGCCGACCGCGAAGACCCAGCGGCCCCAGGTGGAATAGTTGTAGGCCCACCAGAAGACGGCGGTCAGTATGGCGAGGACCCAGATCGGGTTGGGGACGCCGAGCACGCTGGCGCCGCCGATCCATTCGAGGATGTCCTGGTCGGGGCCGAATTCGTAGATCATCTTGTTGTTCGAGGCGACCATGGCGATCGAGCGGGCCATCGCGAGCATGCCGAGCGTGACGACGAACGGCGCCATCCTCAGGTAGGCGATCAGGGCGCCGTTGATCAGGCCGACGGTCGCCGCGGTCGCCATGCAGGCGAGAAAGCCGACGCCGATCCCCCAGCCCGCCTGCATCACCATGCCGGTTACGATGCCGGCGAGGCCCATCAGCGAGCCGACTGAGAGGTCGATGCCCGCGGTGCAGATGACGGCGGTCATTCCGAGCGCCATGATGCCGAAGAAGGCGAAGTTGCGGGCGACGTTGAACATGTTGCGCTCGGTCATGAACACGTCGGAGACCTGCATCATGACGAAGCCGATGAAGAGGATGGCGATGGCGACCCAGAACGGCTGGGTTCGGGTGACCGACTGGGCCCAGGACATTTCACGGCGCGACGCGATGGTCGCGTCGATGCGGGCGTGGCCGGCGTTGCTGTCGGTGGTCATGCTGCGGCGATCGCTCCGGTGATCAGTCCAGTGACTTCCTCGGGGCTGGAGTTCGCGATGGGTTTGTCGGCGACGAGCGCGCCACGGCGCAGCACCGCGACGCGGTCGCAGACGGCGAAGACGTCGGGCATGCGGTGCGAGACGAGGATCACCGCGTGGCCGGTTTCCTTCAGGCGGTGGATCAGGTCGAGGACCTCCTTGATCTGGCGCACCGAGATCGCGGCGGTCGGTTCGTCCATCAGCACGATCTTGGGGTCGGAAAGCCGCGTGCGGGCGATGGCGACGGCCTGTCGCTGGCCGCCCGACATCTGGCGGACGAGGTCGCGGGGGCGGGTTTCGGATTTCAGCTCGGCGAACAGCTCGCCCGCGCGCGTGTTCATCGCCGCGTGGTCGAGCCAGGCGATCGGGCCGAGCCGTTTCTTCAGCTCGCGCCCGAGAAAGACGTTGCCGGCGGCGGTGAGGTTGTCGCACAGCGCGAGGTCCTGGTAGACGATCTCGACGCCGAGCCTGCGCGCCTCGATCGGGCGGCCGAAGTGCACGGTGACGCCGTCGAGCGCGATCTCGCCGGAGGTGGGGGCGAAGTTGCCGGCGATGATCTTCATCAGCGTGGATTTTCCGGCGCCGTTGTCGCCCATCAGGCCGAGGGCCTGACCGCGCTCGACGGTGAGATCGACGCCGGTGAGCGCCTGGATCGCGCCGAAGCTCTTGGACACGCCGCGCAGTTGCAGCACCGACATCGCGGTTCCTTACATCTCCCTGCGGCGGCCCTCGTCTTTTGCGCGGCTCGCCGTACCGGGCACGTTCTGCCACGGCGGGAACGACGGATCAAGCCGCATTGCAGATGTTCGTTAAGCACAACATTTGTTGCTGAAGGTGTCAGCTCGGGCCACGTGGTCGCGACGCTGGCGGGCGCCGGGGTCGACGGATATCTGACCGCCCTGCGCCGCTCGGCCAAGACCGACGACGCGGATTGCGGCGCGATAGACGTGCCGACGCCGCAGGTAGCGGCGCCGCTGGCCGCCGATTTCGACGCCGTGGCCGTGGCGGCGGCGATCCGCGAGGCTCGGACCGGCGGTCCCGGCTACAGTTATCGCGACTCTTGCGCCGGGCTGATGGCGGCTGGCCGCCCGGCCTGTCTGGTTTTCGATGCCGGAGCGGCGCGTCGTCGGTTTCGGCCGCACCGGCGACTCATTTCGAGCGGTTCCCGACGGTCGACGGCTAGAGCGTCATTGCGGCGGCGGGGGTCGGGGCGGCGCCGTCGTAGGCGCCCCAGACGGACTGGTCGAAGTTAATGACGGCGCCGGTCATCATGCCGCTGTCATCGGAAGCGAGGAAGGCCGCGGCGCGGGCGACCTCGGCCGGGTCGAGCAGGCGGCCGTTGGGTTGCGCGGCGGCGGCGTGCGCGAGCCAGTTCTCGGCGGCGCCGTGGAATTCGCGCTGGATCCGGTCCTCGCCGTCGGTCGCCATCCAGCCGATGTCGAGCTGGTTGACGCGGATGCGGTTGCGCATCAGCGAAAAGCCGGCGTTGCGGGTGAGGGTGGCGAGCGCGCCCTTGGAGGCGCAGTACGCGGCGATGAACGGCTGGCCGGCGCGCGACGACATCGAGCCGATATTGACGACGGCGCCGGGGGCGTTCTCGCGGATCATCACGCGCGCGGCGTCCTGCATCAGAAAGAACGGCGCGCGGACGTTGACAGCCATGATCCGGTCGAACAGCGCCTCCGACGTGTCGAGGAGCGTGCCGCGGTCGGTCACGCCCGCCGCGTTCACCAGAATGTCGACGCGGCCGAAATGCGCGTCGGCAGCGGCGATGACGGCGCGGCAATCGGCGACTTCGGCGAGGTCCGCTGTGACGAAATGGATGGGGACGCCGGTCGCTGCCGTAATCGCGGCTGCGACCCGCGCGCCGTTGCCGGCGTTTCGACCGCAGGTGACGACGCCGGCCACGCCGCTTTCGGCGAAACGTCGCGCGATGGCGGCGCCGAGGCCCTGGCTGCCGCCGGTGACAATGGCGAACTTGCCGTCCAATCGGTTCATGGTGCTCTCCCGCATGTTTTGGAGGGGCATATTGACAAATCCGCCGGCCTGCAACGATTGTTGCCGAAAGGTCGGTCCGCCGTCGCGGAAGGCAGGAGGTAACGATGGTTGGGATTGCCGTGCTCGGCTGCGGGCGGATCGGACGGATGCATGCGGCCAATGTCGCAGCGCATCCGAACGCCGTGCTGGCGGGGGTCTATGACATCGATGCGGGTGCGGCGGCGGCGGTCGGGGCGGCGATCGGAGTGACGCCCGCCGGCGCGGTCGGCGAGATTTTCGCGAGCCCGGACGTCGACGCCGTGCTGATCGCCACGGCGACGCCGACCCATGCCGACTACATCGAGATGGCGGTGGCGGCCGGCAAGGCGGTGCTCTGCGAAAAGCCGATCGACCTCGATCTCGGGCGCGTCGAGCGCTGCCGGTCGGCGATCGCGGGCTCCGGCGTGCCGGTGCAGATCGGGTTCAACCGGCGGTTCGATCCCGGTCACCGGGCGGCGCGCGACGCGGTGGCGGCGGGCGAGATCGGCGATCTGCATCAGGTGGTGATCACGTCGCGCGACCCGGGGATGCCGCCGCGCAGCTATTACGAGGTCGCGGGCGGGTTGTTTCGCGACATGACGATCCACGACTTCGACCTTGCGCGGTTCATGCTGGGCGACGAGCCGGTTGAGGTGTTTGCGGTCGGCGGGCGGCTGATCGATCCCGGCCTGATGGCGGAGCTGAACGACCACGACACGGCGATGATCGTGATGCGGACCGCCGACGGAAAGCAGTGCCATATCAACAACTCGCGCACGGCGGTTTATGGGTACGATCAGCGGGTCGAGCTGCTCGGGACCACCGGGATGGCGGTCAGCGGCAACCGCAAGGCCCATGAGGCGACGCGCTATTCGGCGCGCGTGACGGAGGCGGCGGCGCCTTATCAACTCTTCTTCGTCGAGCGCTACGCCGAGGCGTTCCGGGCCGAGATCGACGCGTTCGTGGCTTGCGTCGAGGCGTGGGCCGAGCCGCAGGTCGGGTTCGAGGACGGACGGCGGGCGCTTATCCTCGCGGAGGCGGCGTACCGGTCGCTGGCGACGGGCCGGATGGTGCGGGTGGACGAGGTCGAATGACCGCAGGGGCGGGCCCGCCGCCGAGCTATGAGGCGCTGATCCGGGTCATCCATGAGGACTACGGAAAGTTCAGCCCGACGTATCAGCTGATTGCGGAGTTCCTGACGCAGAACCCCAACGAGATCGGGGTCTATTCGGTCAACGCGCTGGCGGAGCGCTGCGGCGTGCACGCGTCCTCGCTGGTGCGGTTCGCGCAACTGCTCGGGTATCGCGGCTTCAAGGACTTGCAGGGCGTGTTCCAGAAGCGGCTGATGACGGCGGCGCCGGGGTTCGAGGCGCGCGCCGAACGGCTGAAATCCGAACTGGGGTCGAACGACGTGGCTGGTCTGCGCGGGCTGCTGCGCGACATCGTGATCCGCGACATCGCGGCGCTGGAGGGGCTGCTCGAGGCCGCGACCGAAGCGGAGATGACACGCGCGGTCGATATCCTGGCGGCTGCGCGGACGATCTATCTGATCGGGCAATTGCGCTCGGAGCCGATCGTCGGGCTGATGCGCTATATCCTGACGATGCTGGGGCGGCGGGTGACGCTGCTCGATCCGGCGGGGGGGCTCGCGACGCATATGGCGCGGGTGATCGAGCCGGGCGACGCGCTGATCGCGGTGTCGTTCCGGTTCTATGCGACCGAGGTGGTCAACATCGCCGAGGCCGTGGCGGCGGCGGGCGTTCCGATCGTGGCGATCTCGGACAGCACGCTGTCGCCGCTGGCGCGGTCGGCGCGCGTGCTGTTCGCGGTGCCCGAGCACGAGTACACGTTCGCGCGGTCGCTTGCGGCGCCGATGTGTCTGGCGCAGGCGCTGATGATCGGGCTGGCCGCGCGGCTGAACGCGGGCTCGCCGGATGCGCCGCGCATCCCGGTCGCGACGGACAGATAGCGCCTGGGAGAGCCGGGCGACGCTCTTGCCTTGGCGGTTTCTGGCGTTGACCGGTTCAGTCGTTTCGAGAAGACCGAAGTGGCGGCCGAGCCGGAGGTCGGCGGGCGGTTCCGGCTCGTGATGCGCGGCCCGGATGGCGCGCTTTATCCGGCGTCAGGCTGTTATCTCGAGGTGCGGCCGACCGAGGCGGTGGCGTTCACTTGAACCTGGGAGACCGGCCATACGATGGCGGGGCCCGAGACGCGGATCAGGATCGACCTGACCGAGGAGGCGGGCGGCACGCGGATGTTAGGTCCATTCGGGGCTGCCGGACGTGGCCGAGCGCGAAAGCCATCGCGGCGGCTGGACCACTACGCTGTAGCAACTGCAACGATTTTTAGTTCTTTTTTGTCCGCCACAGACAAGTTATGTTCCGTCGTGACCCTGATCGGGAGAATTTCAGTTCATGGCGCGTCTCACCCAAGACCAGACGAAGGCAACGCGGCTTCCGCCCCGCATACATATCGTGGGATCCTCGCCGCGCTCGGGCACGACACTGATGTTCGAACTGCTGACGGCCTGTTTCGAGATCGACAAATTCGGCAGGCATGAGGTCAGCCTGTTCCGCTATCCCGCCCGTCCCGAGGGAGCCTTCGCCTCGAAGAAGCCTACGGATTTCGTGCATGTCTGTCGGCTTATGCGGTGGGATCCGATGCTGTACGTGATCTACATGCAGCGCGACCCGCGCGATGTGATCACCTCGCGCCACAACAAGCATCCCGACCGGTACTGGTGCGATTTCGATATTTGGCGACGCAATC
>JBBRUZ010000038.1:0-20024 GCA_038247355.1 Rhodobacterales bacterium | reverse complement strand
TTCAACGCGCTCATCCGGTTCTGGCTCGACCGGCACCTGATGTTTCGCGGGCTCCAGGCGAGCCTTTTGTCCGAGACCGAGGCGTTCCTCGACGACCGGCGCGAGGCAAGGGCCTATGGGGCCGGTCTCGCGCGGACTGCGGGTCTGTTCCTCAACGAATTGCACGCACATCACGGCATCGAGGACGCACAGTATTTTCCCGCCCTGCGGTTGCAGGATCCCCGCCTCGAGGCCGGGTTCGATCTGCTCGACGCGGACCACCACGCGCTCGACGGGCATCTGCACGGACTGGCGGAGACGGCCGGTGCGGTGTTGCGATCCTTGCAGACGGACCCCGTGCCCCGGGATCCCGCCGCGCGGCTGCACGGCACGCTCGCCGGTTTCGGGCGGTTCCTCGACCGCCACCTGGCGGACGAGGAGGAGCTGGTCGTGCCGGTGATCCTCGCCTATCGCGGCGGCGGGGTGTCGTGACATGGCCCTGCTGATCCCGCTCCTGTCGGCCGGCAACTTCGTCATCGGGATGGGGGCCTTCGTCGTCATCGGCATCCTCGGCCCCCTCGCGGCCGAGTTCGGCGTGACCAGCGCCGATGCGGGCTTCGTGCTCACCGCCTATGCGCTCGCCTATGCCGTCTGCTCGCCGCTCGGGGTGGCGCTCACAGGGGGGCTGTCGCGGCGCGTGGTGCTGGTGGCGGGGCTCGCCGTATTCGCGGCCGCGGCCCTTCTCTGCACGCTCGCCGAGAGCTTCGGCGGCCTGCTCGCGGCGCGCATGCTGGCGGCCTTCGGCGCTGGCCTCTACACCCCGAACGCCGCCGCCGTCGCCGTCTCGATCGCGGAACCGGAAAAGCGCGGGGCCGCCCTCTCGAACGTCTTCGTCGGCCTGACGCTCGCGCAGGTCCTCGGAGTGCCGGCCGGCGGTCTGATCGCCTACGCTTTCGGCTGGCAGGCGGCGTTTCTGGTGGTGGCAGGGCTCGCGGTCCCGATGCTGGTCGGGCTCTGGCGGATCCTGCCGCCTGCCCTCGCCTTTCAGCCCACCCGCCTCGCGACGCTGGGGGCCGCGCTCGGGGACCGCAGGGCCATGCTCACCGTCCTCTTCACGACGACGTTCCTGAGTGCCGTCTACGTGCCATACACCTATCTCGGGCCGATCCTGACGGCGGCGCTCGGTTTCGGCGGGCCTGGGATCGCCGCGGCCCTTCTGACCTTCGGCGTCGGGGCAGTTGTGGGCAACCTGCTCGGGGGACGGCTCTCCGACCGGATCGGACCGCGGCGGACCCTGACCGGCCTCGCCCTCGCGCAGATCGCCCTCATGCCGTTCCTCTCGATCCTGCCTCTGCCGGTGCCGCTGGTGTTCGGGCTGATCTTTCTGTGGTCGGTCTGCGGCTGGAGCTTTCTCGCGCCGCAGCAGTCGCTGCTGGTGAGCCTCGCGCCCGACCGCGCACCGGTGATTCTTGCCCTGAACGCGGCGGCGATCTATGTCGGTGCGGCCGCGGGCTCGGCGCTCGGGTCCGGGGTCATCGCCTGGGGCGGTCTCGGCAGCCTCGGGTTGGCGGGTTCCGCCGCCGGTCTCCTCGCCCTCGCCAATCTGGCCCTCGCCGACCGGGTCCCCGCCCGCGCCTGACCATCGCCTCCGTCGCGGCGGCGGAACTTTTCCAAGGAAAGACCGTGCCCACCGAGGAGATCCCGTCCAACAGCCTGCGCCGCCACGTGACGCGCACGCTGATCCTCGCCTGGCCGATGATCCTGTCGCGCGTCGGGATCGTGACCATGTTCACCATCGACGTCGTCGTGCTCGGCCGGGCGGGGACCACGGAACTCGCCGACTACGTCCTCGGGCTCGCGATCCACGACAGCCTCGTCGGCATGACGATCGGTTTGCTGATGGGTGTGCCAGTGCTCGTCGCGCGCGAAACCGGCGCAGGCGACGACGCCGCCGTCGCGCGGATCTGGCGACGCGGCCTCGGTTTCGGCGTCGTTCTCGGGGCCGCGCTCTGCCTGCTGCTGCAGTTCGCCGAACCGCTCTATCTCGCGGCGGGCCAGGCGCCCGATCTTGCGGCGAGGGCGGCGCGCGTCACGGGCGTCGTGGCCGTCGCGCTGCCGTTCATCGCCGCCTACTACGTCAGCGCGGCGCTGCTCGAGGCGCTGCACCGTCCCGGCACGGCGCTGTTGGCGATCGTTTGCGCGAACATGATGAACCTCGGGCTGAATGTGGCGCTGGTCTTCGGGACAGGGCCGATCCCACCGCTCGGCGCGATCGGCTCGGCGCTCGCGACGGTGATCGTCTTCGCCGTCCTCAGCTTGGGTATGGCGGTCTACGTCACCTGCATCTTTCCCGATCGCCGCCGCTACGGATTCGGCGGACGCGCCGCCGCCGTCCCGCCGCCCTTTGGCGTCCAGGCCCGAATGGGCCTCGCCTCGGGCGCGTCGTTCCTGTTCGAGGCGGGAGCGTTCAGCGTCACCACGCTGATCGTCGGCCGCCTCGGGACGCTGGCGCTCGCCGCGCACGGCGTGCTGTTCCAGTTTCTCGCGCTGACCTTCATGATCGCCTTCGGCATCGCTGGCGCGACCCAGGTGCGCGTGGGCAACGCATGGGGCCGGCGCGATCCGCGCGGCATGATGCTCGCGGGCTGGACCGGTCTCGGGCTTGCCGTCGTCCTCACCGGGGTCGCCACAGCGGTCTACGCCGCTTTTCCGTTGGCCTTCCTGCGCGTCTTCACCGACGAGCCGGAGGTGATCGCCGTCGCCGCCCCGGTGATGGTCTGGGTCGTGCTCGCCACCGTGTTCGATGGCGGCCAGTCGGTGATGAACAACGCCTGCCGCGGGCGCGGGGACGCCTGGGCGCCCACGCTGTTCCATTTCGGCAGCTACTGGCTCGTCATGGCGCCGCTCGCCTGGGTGCTGACGTTCTCCGCCGGTCAGGGCCTCGCCGGCGTCTACCAGGCCATCGCCATCGCGAGCATGGTCTCGCTGGGGGCCATGAGCCTGCGCTTCCGGTGGCTCAGCCGCGAAACGCCGTGACCTCGATCTCGACCTTCATCTCCGGCCGCACGAGCCGCACGACCACAGTGGAATTGGCTGGTCGCACGTCGCCCAGCGCCGCGCGCAGCGCCGGCCCGATCGCGGGATGATCGGCAGGATCCGCGAGATAGATCACCGTCCGCACCACGTCGGCCATCGCGAAGCCCGCCTGCCCCAGCGCCCTCTCGATCGTCGTCAGCGCGTTCGCCGCCTGCGCGCCGACCTCATCGGGCATCGTCATCGTCGCGTAGTCGTAGCCCGTGGTCCCCGCGACGAAGCACCAGTCGCCCTGCGCCACCGCCCGGCTGTAGGCGAACTCCGCCTCAAAGGGCGAACCAGTCGTGATCCGTCGTCGCGTCATCGATCGCTCCGTTTTCGCCGCGACCCACACCTCAGCCGCCGATCCGCCTCCGGCACAGGCGAACATCTCGCGCATGCGGCCCGGCGGGTCAATTCGGCGCAGGCCCGGACACCGCACAAAGTTGATGTTGCCCTCCATCGGCAAAGGGTTATGCTCGGCTTTTCTCAGGCCTTGGTGGCCCAGATGCGCTTGGGACGGGCCGTGGCCACGAAGCAGCGCGAAACCGAAATGGATGGGATGGAAATGCGTTACAACTTGCTCGCAATCGCGGCCTTGGCCGTGTCTTTCGGCGCCTTTGGTCCGGAGACGGCCCGGGCGCAGGACGACGCTATGATCGCCGAGGGCGAAAAGGTCTTTCGTCGTTGCGCCGCCTGCCATCAGGTCGGCCCGGACGCAGTCAACCGCGTCGGCCCTGAGCTGTCCGACCTGATCGGTCGAACCGCGGGCACCGTTCCCGACTTCAAGTATTCCGACGCCATGATCGAGAAAGGCGCCGGCGGGCTTGTGTGGTCCGAGGAAACGCTTTTTGAATACCTCGAAGCCCCCCGCACGTATGTCAAGGGCACCAACATGGCGTTCGCGGGCCTGAAAAAACCCGAGGAGCGGGAGGCCGTCATCGCTTACATCGTCTCCCAGCAGGGTCCGGCCTCCTGAAGCGACCAGGCCGGCGCCCCGCACGCGGACGATGGCCGATCCATCCGGAGTCGGGACTTCGAGCCGCGCTCCGGCCATTTGCAAACGGGCCGGCGCGCGGTATAGCCGCGCGCATGAGCCTCAATCCTCCTGATCTGCGCCCCGACCGCGCCCCTGCCGCTCGCATCGCCAGCGCGCCGCGCCCGGGCCAGCCGCGGATCGGCATGGTTTCTCTCGGCTGCCCCAAGGCGCTTGTCGACGCCGAGCGCATACTCACGCGTCTCCGCGCGGAAGGCTACGCCATCTCGCCGGATTACGCCGGGGCGGAGGCGGTGATCGTGAACACCTGCGGCTTTCTCGACAGCGCCAAGGCCGAGAGCCTCGAGGCGATCGGCGAGGCGCTGGCCGCGAACGGCCGGGTCATCGTGACCGGCTGTCTCGGCGCCGACGAGCGTTATATCCGTGGCGCTCACCCGAGTGTGCTCGCAGTCACCGGCCCGCATCAATACGAACAGGTGATCGAAGCGGTCCACGCCGCCGTCCCGCCCGCACCCGATCCGTTCGTCGACCTGTTGCCCGCAGCGTCGGTCCACCTGACGCCGCGCCACTACAGTTATCTCAAGATTTCAGAGGGATGCAATCACAAGTGTCGTTTTTGCATCATCCCCGATATGCGTGGCCGCCTGACCAGCCGCCCGGCGAACGCCGTGCTCCGCGAGGCCGAGCGGTTGGTCGAAGCCGGCGTGCGCGAACTGATCGTGATCAGCCAGGACACCTCCGCCTATGGCCTCGACCGCGGCCACGACACCCATGACTGGCGCGGCGCCCCGGTCCGCAGTCACATAACTGACCTCGCCCGCGCGCTCGGCAGCCTCGGCGCCTGGGTGCGGCTCCAGTACGTCTACCCCTACCCGCACGTGCGAGACCTGATCCCGCTGATGGCCGACGGCCTGATCCTGCCCTACCTCGACATCCCGTTCCAGCACAGCCACCCCGGCACGCTGAAACGCATGGCCCGGCCCGCGGCATCGGCGCGCACGCTGGACGAGATCGCCCGCTGGCGCGCGGCTTGCCCCGACATCACGCTGCGCTCGACCTTCATCGTCGGTTTTCCCGGCGAGACCGAAGCCGAGTTCGCGCACCTGCTCGACTGGCTCGACGAAGCGCAACTCGACCGCGTCGGCTGCTTCCAGTACGAGAACGTCGCCGGCGCCCGCGCCAACGCCCTGCCTGACCATGTGCCCGCCGAGGTGAAGCAGGATCGCTGGAACCGCTTCATGGAACGCGCGCAGGCGATCAGCGCAGCGAAGCTCGACGCCAAGGTCGGCCGCCGCGTGGACGTGATCGTCGACGCGATGGACGCCGAGGGCGCGACTTGCCGCACGATGGCCGACGCGCCCCAGATCGACGGCAACCTGTTCATCGACGCGGATTTCGCAACCCTCCGCCCCGGCGACATCGTCACCGTCGACGTCGAGGAGGCCGCCGACTACGACCTCTGGGGCCGCGTCATCGCCTGACTGCACTCAGTGCGTATCGACGAACTGTAGCGTCAGGCCGAGAAACTCGTCCTTCGCCGCCAGAATCCCGTTATGCCCGACGCCCACGATTTCCGCTCTGGTGGCACCCGGAATGCACCCCGCGATCACCTCGGCCTCGATCCGCCAGGCCGCGAGCGTGTCGCCGCCATTGACGACGAGCGTTGGCGCCTTGATCCCGGACGGGTCCTCGCAGTTGATCGGAATCGCGTCGGGTCCGTTCCACAGCAGATCGACCGTATGCGCGTTGTCCAGAACCATCGTCTTCTGCACGGGATCGAGCGTTTCGAACCCGCCTTCGGGCAACGCGTAGATCGCCTCGACCAGCGCGCGCGCCGCCTCGGCGTCGTCTCCGGCCTCCACTGCGGCGCCGACGTCATCCATCCCGGCGAAGAACGCCTCCACCGCCGCCACTTCTTCCTCGGTGCCGTCAAACAGCACATCGGGCAGGTTCGGCTCGTAAAGTACGAGTGTCTTGACCAGGTCAGGCGCCAGCAGCGCCGCGAGAATCGCCGGCGGACCGCCGTTGGACAGCGCAACCAGATTGACCGGCTTCCCGATCGCCTCCACCACCGCTACAAGATCGGCGGCATGGACCTCGCGCGAATACGGCTTGTCGTCGGGCCAGTCGCCGGACCCGAACCAACGCTGGGTCCAAGCCATGACCTCGTGCCCCTCGGCCACGTCCTGCCACAGCGCATCCCATTTGCGATAGTCGCCGATAGCGCCATGCACGAACAGAACGGCGGCGCCCTCCCCCACCGAAACGAACGGAAACTGCGTCCCGTCCGCCTCGATCGTCGTGGGCGCCGGCATCTCGGCCCACGCCGCCATGCCCGACATCGAAATGATGGCCATCCAAAGTGAATGAACCACAGGAAGTCGATTTCTCATGGTCTGCTCCAATCAGTTCTCGACTCGCCCCGCATTCGCGATACCACGAGCCGACGATCACGTAAACGTGTACGCCCAAATTAAAGCGTCGGCCCGCCGTCTCACGCATCTCGCTCGCCAACACGACAACCCCGTCGCGGCCGCAATTCCGGGCGGTTTCGCAACCCCGACCGTGGCGAGCCACGGCTCAGGAGACTACCCGCACCCCCCCGCGCCAGACCGCAGTCAACTCGAGCGCATCGTCGAGATGCACGAAGTCGGCGGGCGCACCGGGTCGCAGGCGCGGACCGTCGAGCCCGATCACGGCGCCGGGGTATGTCGTGACCATCCGCAGCGCCTCGGCCAACTCGATCCCGACGTCGCCAACAACCACCCGCAAACACTGCGCCATGTCGCAATCCGCCCACGCGAGCGTGCCGTCCTCCAGCGTCAATCGGCCGCCAGCGCGCAGAATGCGCCGCCCACCGAGCGTGAATTCGGCGAGGTCGGTCCCCGCCGGCGCCATCGCATCGGTGACGAGGAACATGCGCCCCGGTCCGCGCTTGGCCTCCAGCGCCACGCGCATCGCCTCGGGCGCCACATGCACGCCGTCCGCGATCAGCCCCGCCGAAACCGGCCCCGCATCGAGTGCGGCGCCAACCAAGCCAGGCTCGCGGTGTCCGAGCGGGCTCATCGCGTTGAAGAGATGCGTGACCGCCCGCACCCCTGCGTCGAACGCGCCCCGCGCCTCCGCGATCCCGCAGCCGCTGTGCCCGAGGCTGACGATCGCCCCAGCCCCCGCCAGCGCCGCGATCTGCCCGGGCGTCGCCGCCTCAGCCGCCAGCGTCACCATCAGCGCCGGGAGCCGCGCGGCCGCGTCGACCAGCCCCGCGAGATCCTCAGCCTCCATCGGACGGATCAGGCCCGGATCATGCGCCCCCTTGCGCCGCGGATCGAGATGCGGCCCCTCCAGATGCAGCCCGAGGAACCCCGGCACGCCCGCGACCGCCGCGGCCACGCCCGCCTCGATCACCGCCCGCGTCGCCTCGCGCGTGTCGGTTATCAGCGTCGGCAGCAGCCCCAGCGTCCCGAGCCGCGCATGCGCCGCGCAGATCCGCGCGATGCCCTCGACCCCCGCGGCCACGTCGAGCATGATCCCGTCGCCGCCGTTCACCTGCAGGTCGATGAACCCCGGCGCCAGCACGCCCCCCGCCAGCCGCTCGCCACCGCCCGCCTCCGATTTGGGCAGGATCGCCGCCACTCGCCCATTCTCGACCACTAGCGCGTGGCCGTGGCGCAACGTGTCGCCGTCGAATACGGCGGCGCCGGCGTAGACCTGCCGGATCATACGGTCTCCGTCACCTTGCGCAGATGCGGCGGCTCGTCCGGGTTCAGCCCGCGCCGCCGCGCCAACCCCTCGATGAAGACATAGAAGCTCGCCACCATAACCAGCTGCGCGATCAGCGGATGCAGCCCGGCGACCGAAGGCAGCCGCGTCACGCCCGGCGCCCCGCCTTCGGCGGTCAGGAACACGTCCGCGCCCTGCCCGGCCAGCCGGTCGGCGGTCGCGACCAGTTGCGGCAGCGCCGCGTCCGCGACGCCCAGCGCCAGCACCGGGAACCGCTCGCGCACGAGCGCCGACGGTCCGTGCAGCACTTCCGCCGCCGAATAGCTGGCCGCATGGATGCCGCAGGTCTCCTTGAACTTCAGCGCCATCTCGCTCGCGATCGCGAACCCCGGCCCCCGCCCGAGCACATAAAGCGACCCCGCGCCCACCAGCCGATCCGCCAACGGCGACCAGTCGCACGCCAGCGCCCGCGCGAAATCCTCGGGCGCCCGCGCGACGGCGGCCTTCAGCGCCGCGTCCTCGCGCCATTCGGCCACCAGCGCCAGCGCCGCCAGCACCGACGAGGCGAAGGTCTTGGTCGCCGCCACGCTCCGCTCGGGCCCCGCATGGAGCGCCAGCGTGTGATCGGTCGCCCGCCCCAGCGGCGCGCCTGGATCGTTCGTGATCGCCACCGTCAGCGCGCCGCCCTCCTGCGCGCTTCGCATCATCTCGACGATGTCGGGGCTCTGGCCCGATTGCGAGACGCCGATGCAGGTCGCCCCCGCCATGCGCAGACGCACACCGTAGATCGACGCGACCGACGGCCCGACGGAGGCGACCGGGACCCCGGCCACGATCTCGGCGGCGTACTTGAGGTAGGTCGCCGCGTGGTCCGAGGAGCCGCGCGCCACTGTCACGATCAGTCCGGGATCGGCCGCGCGCATCGCCGCCGCAGCGCCCGCGACCGCATCGCGCGACCCCGCGAGGAACCGCGCGGCGGCGGCGGGCATATCCTCCACCTCCGCGCGCATCAGGGTGATGGGTTCGGTCATGGCTGGCTCCTGTCGGCATCGGGTGAGATGCGAAGTTCGGCGACGAAGTCATAGGCGTCGCCGCGATAGATCGACCGGGTGAACTCCAGCACCCGCCCGCTCGCGAGATAGGCGACGCGCTCGATCCGCAGCCCGGCGGCGCCCGGCGCCACCTCGAGCAGCACGGCGTCCTCCGCCCCCAGCGACGTCGCCGAGAGCCGCTGCACCGCGCGCACCGGCCGGCGTCTCCGCTCGGCCAGCGCCGCATAGAGCGACGCGCCGACCGCCATCGGATCGGGCAGATCCTCCGCTGCCAGCGCCGCGCGCTCGATCGCCAGCGGCACGCCGTCCGCGAGGCGCAGCCGCGCCAGTCGCGCTACAAGGGCGTCGGCCCCGAGCCCGAGCGCCATCATCTCCTCGGGCGCGGCGGCGACGAGGCCGCGCTCGAGCCACACCGAACGCACCGCCTTGCCGCGCCGCGCCATGTCCTCGGAAAACGACGTCAGCCGGCTCAGCGACTGCTCGACCCGCTCGATCCGGGCGGCCACGAACGTGCCGGAACCTCGCCGCTGCACGAGCTGACCCGCAGCCACCAGCGCCGCCACGGCCTTGCGAACCGTCACGCGGCTCAGCCCCGTCATCGCCGCCAGCTCGCGCTCCGGCGGCAGCGCGTCACCGGGTCCGAGCTCGCCGCAGGCGATGCCGTCCGCGATCCGCCGCCCGAGCTGCAGGTACAACGGCCCGCGACCTTGATCGGCGAAGACCTCGGGCGAAAACGCACCGATCACGCCAGCCCCCGCGCCAGCGCCAGCGCGCCGTCCAGCGCCGTACCCTGCGCCTCGCGGATCAGCCCGCCATAGCGCCCGGCGAGCCGCGTTGCGAAGACCGGGCCGAGCCCGCCCAGAAAGCACACCGGCACTATTCCGTCGCGCAGCAGCCGATCGACGCCCGCGACGACGTCGACGTCGGCGATCGCGAGGATCTCCGCCGCCGCCGAGTCGTCGGTCTCGACGATCCGGCGGGCGTAATGGGCGAAGTCCACCGGACGCGCACGCTGTGCATAGGAGACAAGTCCTTCCGGTCCGCCGGCCTCCTCGACCACCGCGGTCAGCAACGGCGAGCCGGGCCGAAGCCCGTCATGCGCCAGCAACGCCATCTCGAGCAGGCTCCGCCCGAGCCGCGCCCCGCCAGCTTGATCGCCGAGCACGAACCCCCAGCCGCCGATGAACCGCACGTCACCGTCGCGCTGCGCGGCGAAGGCCGAACCGGTCCCGATCGCCGCCGCCACGCCATCGCCGGCGCCGAGCGCGCCGCGCACCGATATCAGCGCGTCGCTGACCACGCGGGCCCGGGCGAACGGCAACCCCGCCGCCAAGTGCGCCGCCGCATCCGAGACGTTGGCCCCCGCGAGGCCGAGCACGGCGATCGCCTCGCCCTCGCCGCCCGCGAAGCCCGCCTCGGCAAGGGCGGCGGCGGCGGCGGCCAGAACGTTCGAGCGCGCGCCCTCCGGATCGGTCACGATGTTGGCCGAAGCCCCGGCCCCGCGCCCCAGAACCAGGCCGTCCGGCCCGGCCACGACCGCGCGGCATCCGCTCCCGCCTCCATCGATTCCGAGATAGATGGCCATCACGACTCCCTCATGCCGCGGACAATACCAAAATCAGACCGAATTGGAAGCATGCGACGCAGAACGCCGCACAAAAGATAAAATTTGTAGACAATTGGTATTTTTTTGGCATTATAGCCGGATCACGGAGGGAATCAGCCGGATGATCGCTTCGACCGAATCGCGCCACGCTCGCTCCGCCGGCCTTCACGCGCTGTCGCCCGCGACTGCGGCCGCCATCCTCTGCGACGCGCAATCCGCGGCGGCGGCGGTCCGCGCGGCGATCCCGGCCATCGTCGCCGCCGCCGACGCCGCGGCGCAGGCGCTCTCCGCCGGCCACCGCCTCGCTTACGCCGGCGCCGGCAGCTCGGGCGTCATGGCGCTGGCCGACGCGCTGGAAATCGCCGGCACGTTTGGCCTTGCGCCCGGCCGCACGCCGGTCCTGCTTGCCGGCGGCGCCGCGGCGCTCCTGCACATGACCGGCGGCGTCGAGGACGACGGGGCGGCCGCCGTCGCCGATCTCGCCCGCCTCGATCTGCGCCCCGGCGAGGCGCTCATCGCGGTCTCGGCCAGCGGAACGACGCCCTATACCGTTCGGCTCGCCGAAGCCGCGCAGGCCGCCGGCGTCCTCGTCATCGGCATAGCGAACGTCGCGGGCCGCCCGCGTCGGCGCGCCGCCGACGGCGCCGTGCTGCTGGACACCGGCCCGGAAGTGGTGGCAGGCTCGACCCGCATGGGGGCGGCCACGGCGCAGAAAATCGCATTGAACACGATCTCGACCCTGGCCGCGCTGCGGCTCGGGCATGTCCACGACGGGCTGATGGTCAACGTCGTCGCCGACAACGCCAAGCTTCGGGCGCGCGCCGCGCGCATCGTCGCGCAAATCGCCGGCGCCGAACTTCCGACCGCCGAAGCCGCGTTGGCGTCGTCGGCCGGCGCGGTGAAACCCGCCATCCTGATCGCGGCCGGCGCCGACCGAGCGGCGGCGGAGGGTCTGCTCGCGACGCATCGCGGCCATCTCGGTCCCGCGCTCGCGGCCCTTGCCGAACAACGATCACGGGACCCGAACGGGCCCACCAACCGGGAGACCACCGAATGACCAAGACCACCCTGCGCGCACTCCTGCTCGGCGCGACCTGCCTCGGCGGCGCCGCCTCGGCCCAGGACGTCACGCTGACCATCGAGAGCTGGCGCAACGACGACCTGACCATCTGGCAGGACAGAATTATCCCCGCCTTCGAGGCCGCGCACCCTGGCATCAAGATCGAGTTCAACCCCTCCGCCCCGGCGGAATACAACGCCGTGCTGAACTCCAAGCTGGACGCAGGGAGCGCGGGCGATCTGATCACCTGCCGCCCCTTCGACGCCTCGCTCCAGCTCTTCGAGAAGGGCCAGCTCGCCGACCTCACCGGCCTCGCCGCGATGGCGAACTTCTCGGACGTCGCGAAATCGGGCTGGTCGACCGACGACGGAGCCGCGACGTTTTGCGTGCCCATGGCGAGCGTCATCCACGGCTTCATATACAACGCCGACGCGTTCGCCGAACTGGGTATCGAAGTCCCAACCACGGAAGCCGAGTTCTTCGCCGTCCTCGACGCGATCAAGGCCGACGGCACTTACATACCCATGGCCATGGGCACGAATGACCAGTGGGAAGCGGCGACGATGGGCTACAACAACATCGGCCCCAACTACTGGAAGGGCGAGGACGGCCGCCTCGCACTGATCGCCGGCGAGCAGAAGCTGACCGACCCGGAATGGGTCGCACCCTTCGCCACGCTCGCGAAATGGGGCCCCTATCTCGGCGACGGCTTCGAGGCCCAGACCTACCCCGACAGCCAGAACCTGTTCACGCTGGGCCGCGCCGCGATCTATCCCGCCGGCTCCTGGGAGATTTCGGGCTTCAACTCGCTCGCCGAATTCGAGATGGGCGCCTTTGCGCCCCCGGTCCAGGCCGACGGCGACACCTGCTACATCTCCGATCACACCGACATCGCGCTGGGGCTCAACGCCGCCTCGCCCAATGCCGAAGCCGCGAAGACCTTTCTCGAATGGGTCGGCTCGGCGGAGTTCGCCAGCCTCTACGCCAACGCGCTGCCGGGCTTCTTCTCGCTGTCGAACGAGCCCGTCGCGCTTGAGGACCCGCTCGCCCAGGAATTCGTCAGCTGGCGCGAGAAATGCGAGCCAACCATCCGCTCGACTTACCAGATCCTGTCGCGCGGCACCCCGAACCTCGAAAACGAAACCTGGAACGCGAGCGCCAACGTGATCCGTGGTGGCGAAACGCCCGAAGCCGCCGCCGCCCGCCTCCAGGAGGGGCTCGCAAGCTGGTACGCGCCGCAGAAATGAGGCGACAGTGCGGACGCCCCGCCGGAGCGTCCGCGTTCACCTGCGAGACCATCGATCACGCGGCCCGGAACCGCCGCCTATTGAAGCTTAGCCCTTGCGGACGGCTCGCAAGCACATGCGGCTACCGATTGCGGGCGGGGGTGCAAAGCCCGCCCAGGGGGCGGCCGGGCGTTGCCTGTGCTTCCGCGAGATGAGGGTCCATTTTTGGCGGGCAGGCGAAAGCACCGACTTATCTTTTACTTCCCGCTACTTGAACGGATTTTCCCGTGAAATCCCAGGGGATCGCGCCCATGACCGACCGCAAGCCCTTCCGCTGGCATATCGCCGTGTTCCTGGCCCCGGCGGTGCTGGTCTACACCGCGGTCATGATCATCCCCCTGTTCGCGACCCTCAACCTCGCCCTCTTCACCCGGACGGAGACGGGCGAGGCCTTCGCCGGCTTCGCGAACTTCCGAACCCTTTTCGGCGACCCCCACTGGTCCGCGAGCTTCTGGAACGCGCTTGGCAACAACGCCTGGTTCTTCCTGATCCACATGCTCGTCCAGAACCCGATCGGCGTAGCACTCGCCACGCTCCTCGCCTCCCCGCGCTTGCGCTTCTCCGCCTTCTACCGCACGGCGATCTTCATCCCGACCATCCTCTCCTTCGTCATCGTCGGCTTCGCCTGGAAGCTGATCCTCTCCCCGATCTGGGGTATCGCCCCTTCGATGCTCGACGCCATCAGCCTGCGCAGCCTCTTCGCACCGTGGCTCGGCCAGGAATCCACCGCGCTGACCACCCTTGCCCTCGTCTCGGTCTGGCAGTTCGTCGGCATTCCTATGATGCTGATCTACGCGGCCCTGCTCTCGATCCCCGACGAAGTGATCGAAGCGGCAGAAATGGACGGCCTCACCGGCTGGGCGCAGTTCTGGAAGATCCAGCTTCCCCTGATCCTGCCCTCGATCGGGATCATCTCGATCCTAACCTTCGTCGGCAATTTCAACGCCTTCGACCTGATCTATTCGGCGCAAGGCGCGCTGGCCGGCCCGAACTACGCCACCGACATTCTCGGCACCTTCCTCTACCGCACCTTCTTCGGCTTCCAGCTCCAGCTTGGCGATCCCCACATGGGCGCCGCCATCGCCACGTCCATGTTCGTCATCATCCTCGCGGGCGTCTCGGTTTACCTCTTCGCCGTCCAGACGCGGCTCCGCCGCTACCAGTTCTGAGGGAACGCCCCATGTCCGTCGCCCGCACCTCTCCCGCCCGCACCGTCGCCGCCCACGGCATCCTCATCCTCTACACGCTGATCTCGCTGTTCCCCGTCTTCGTGATCGTGGTGAACTCCTTCAAGTCCCGCCGCGCGATCTTCGCCGAACCGCTGGCCTTGCCGACTTCGGAGACCTTTTCCCTCGTCGGCTACCAGACCGTGATGAACCAGGGCGATTTCGTCCTCTACTTCCAGAACTCCCTGATCGTCACCGTCGCGTCGCTGAGCCTCGTGCTGCTGTTCGGGGCGATGGCCGCCTTCGCGCTCTCCGAATACCGCTTCCGGGGCAACAGCCTGATGGGCCTCTATCTCGCGCTGGGCATCATGATCCCGATCCGCCTTGGCACCGTCGCGATCCTCGAACTCATGGTCGCAAGCGGCCTCGTGAACACCCTGACCGCGCTCGTCCTCGTCTACACCGCGCAGGGCCTGCCCCTCGCCGTGTTCATCCTCTCGGAGTTCATGCGCGGCGTCTCCGACGACCTGAAGAACGCGGGCCGCATCGACGGCCTGTCGGAGTACCGGATCTTCTTCGTCCTCGTCCTGCCGCTGGTCCGCCCCGCCATGGCCACCGTCGCGGTCTTCACCATGATCCCGATCTGGAACGATCTCTGGTTCCCCCTGATCCTCGCGCCCGCCGAGGCCACCAAGACCATAACCCTCGGCGCCCAGGTCTTCATCGGCCAGTTCGTCACCGACTGGAACGCCGTGCTCTCCGCACTTTCGCTCGCGATCCTCCCCGTCCTCGTTCTCTATCTGATCTTCTCGCGCCAACTCATCCGCGGCATCACGGCGGGAGCGGTGAAATGATCCGCACCCTCGTCGCTGGCTTGGGCAACATGGGCCGCTCCCACGCGCTGGCTTACCACCACAACCCCGCCTTCGAGATCGTCGGCCTCGTCAACCGCTCGCCCGTCGACTTGCCCGAGGAACTCCGCAGCTACCCTCTCGCCACCGACTTCAACGAGGCCCTCAACCGTCTGAAACCTGACTTCGCCAGCATCGCCACCTACTCCGACACCCACGCCGACTACGCCTGCGCCGCGATGGACGCCGACGCCCATGTCTTCGTCGAGAAACCTCTCGCCACCACGGACGAAGGCGCCGCCCGCGTCGCCGCCAAGGCGGTCGAGACGGGCCGAAAGGTCGTCGTCGGCTACATCCTCCGCCAGCATCCCTCCTGGCAGCGCCTGATCGCTGAATCTCGCGCGATGGGAGGCCCCTACGTCTTCCGCCTCAACCTGAACCAGCAGTCCTCCGGCCTGACGTGGCAGGTCCACAAGGCCCTGATGGCGACCACGTCCCCCATCGTCGATTGCGGCGTCCATTACGTCGACGTCATGTGCCAGATCACCGACGCCCTCCCGGTGGAGGTCCGCGGCATGGGCCTGCGCCTGACAGAGGAAATCCCCGCAACCCAATACAACTACGGTCATTTCCAGGTTCTCTTCGCCGACGGCAGCTTGGGCTGGTACGAAGCGGGCTGGGGTCCGATGATGTCCGACACCGCGTTCTTCGTAAAGGACGTGATCTCTCCGAATGGCGCCGTCTCCATCCGCATGCCCGAGACCGCCAAATCCGACGACATCGACACCCACACCCGAACCTCCGCCCTGCGCATCCACCGAATCGGTCAGCCCGATCAGGACCTCTCGATGGCGGACGAACCTGGCCATCAGGCCCTCTGCGACCGCGAAGCGGCCTACGTCGCCCGCGCGATCCTTGAGAACCTCGACCTCACCCGCCATCTTCAGGACGCGGTCCAATCGCTGCGCGTCTGTCTCGCCGCGGACGCCTCCGTCCGCTCCGGCCAACCTGTCAAACTCTGAAGGCTCCCCATGGGCTCGCTCACGCTGCGCAACGTCACCAAATCCTTCGGCAAGACCGACGTGCTGAAGGGCGTCGATCTCGAGGTCCGCGACGGCGAATTCGTCATCTTCGTCGGCCCGTCCGGCTGCGGCAAATCCACGCTGCTCCGCATCATCGCGGGTCTGGAGGACCCGACCTCGGGCGACATCGCCATCGACGGCGCCCGCGTCAACGCCACCGCCCCCGCCGATCGCGGCATCGCGATGGTCTTCCAGTCCTATGCCCTCTACCCCCACCTGACCGTGCGCGACAACATGGGCCTCGGCCTGAAGCAGGCCGGCCGCCCCACCACCGAAGTCCGAACGGAGGTCGAACGCGCCGCCGCGCTGCTGTCCCTCGACCCCCTCCTCGACCGCCGCCCGGCAGAGCTTTCAGGCGGCCAGCGCCAGCGCGTCGCCATCGGGCGGGCCATAGTGCGCACGCCGAAGCTGTTCCTCTTCGACGAACCATTGTCGAACCTCGACGCGGCGCTCCGCGTCAACACCCGCATCGAGATCGCCCGCCTGCACCGCAAGTTGAAATCGACGATGATCTACGTCACCCACGATCAGGTCGAAGCGATGACACTCGCCGACCGCATCGTCATCCTCAACGCCGGGCGGATCGAACAGGTCGGCGCCCCGATGGAGCTTTACAACGACCCCGCCAACGTGTTCGTCGCGGGCTTCATCGGCTCCCCCGCGATGAACTTCCTCGGCGCCCCCGCCCTCGGCCAGCCCGGCAAGACCCTCGGCGTCCGTCCTGAACACCTCGCCATCGACCGCGCCTCGGGCGCCATCCCCGGCACGATCAGCCATGTCGAACACCTCGGCGGCGAGACCAACATCTTCGTCAACGCAGCCCCCCACGGCCTCCTGACCGTGCGCAAATTCGGCGAGGCCCGCTACGACGTCGACGAGACCGTCCACCTCACGCCCGACCTCGCCCGCATCTTCCTCTTCGACGCAGACGGCCAACGCCTCCGCGACGCCGCCCACGCCGCCTGACGCGCCGCGGAGTCGCCGCACGAATTCGCGCGATCGGGCATGACATTGACCGCAAGCCTCGGGACGCGCGCCCGCCATGACCCCTCTAGTCTTCCCGGCGACAATCCCCGATACCCACCGACAGGACCCCGCCATGCTGACCCGCACGCCACCCGATGAAGACCCCCGCTGGACCGCGGTCCTCGTGCGGGACCGCGCCGCCGACGGCGCTTTCGTACTCGCCGTGACGACCACCGGCATCTATTGCCGCCCATCCTGCCCGGCCCGCCGTCCCCACCGCGAGAACACCGCGTTCTACGAGACCCCCGAGGCCGCCCGCGTGGCCGGTTTCCGCGCCTGCCTGCGCTGCGACCCCGACCGCGCCGGCGAGCCCACCCTCGCCGCACTCGCCGTCGCCGCCGCCGCCAACCTGATCGCCGCCGCCATCTCCGGGGATCAGCCCCCGCCCGCGCTGGAAACCCTCGCCTTGCGCGCCGGCTACGCCCCGCACCATTTCCACCGGCTGTTCAAGCGCGAGACCGGCCTCACGCCCCGCGCCTACGCCGGCGCGCTGCGGACCCGAGCCGCGGACGCCACGCTGGCTGCGGGCGCGACCGTCACCGAAGCCCTGCACGCCGCCGGCTACTCCGCCAGCCGGTTTTACGCCACCGCAGGCGCCCGCCTCGGCATGGCCCCCAAAACCCGCCGGCTGGGCGGCCGCGGAGAGACCATCCGCCACGCCATCGCCGAGACCTCGCTCGGCCGGATCCTCGTCGCCGCCACCGAACGGGGCGTCTGCGCGATTCAGTTCGGCGAGGAGCCCGATCAACTGGAAGCATGGCTCCGCCGCCGCTTCCCGAACGCCACCCTTACCGGCCCCGACGACGGCTTCGCCGCAACGCTGAAAGCCGTGGTCGAGATCGTCGAGCGCCCCGGCCACGACCACGGCCTGCCGCTCGAAATCCGCGGCACCGCCTTTCAGGAACGCGTCTGGCAAGCGCTGCTCGCGATCCCCGCCGGCGCAACCGCCAGCTACGCCGAGATCGCCGCCGCCATCGGCCAGCCGACCGCCGCCCGCGGCGTCGCCTCCGCCTGCGCCGCCAACGCCATCGGCGTCGCCGTGCCCTGCCACCGCGTGATCCGGGGCGACGGCTCGCTCGCCGGCTACCGCTGGGGCGTCGATCGCAAGGCGGCCCTGCTCGCCCGCGAGCGCAAGGCCGTACGGGCGTCGAAAGACGGATCGACGTAATTTTCTTTCTGCCGCTCCCCCCCGCCCGCAACAATCTTTAGAAAAGCCTGTTGACGGACCGGCCCCCGATAAATTATGACGACGTCAGGAGACCAGTATGAACCACAGCGACGTAATCGTGACGAGGCGCGACGGCCGGAGGCCCTGAGGCCCAGCCGGAGATCGCGCCGCGCCCCCTCGCCGGGGGTTTTTTTTTGACCGAACGCGGGACCGCCCGCACAACGCAGGATCGGAGAGCAACATGAACCGCCACATGACCGGAGCGCGCATCGTCGTCGAGGCCCTGAAGGATCAGGGCGTGGACGTGATCTTCGGCTATCCCGGCGGCGCCGTGCTCCCGATCTATGACGAAATCTTTCAGCAGAACGACATCCTCCACATCCTTGTGCGCCACGAACAGGGTGCCGTCCACGCCGCCGAAGGCTACGCCCGCTCCACCGGCAGGCCTGGCGTCGTGCTCGTCACCTCGGGCCCTGGCGCCACGAACACCGTCACCGGCCTCGTCGACGCGCTGATGGATTCGATCCCGCTGGTCGTGCTCACCGGCCAGGTCCCGACGTTCATGATCGGCAATGACGCCTTTCAGGAGGCGGACACCGTCGGCATCACCCGGCCCTGCACCAAGCACAACTGGCTGGTCAAGGACACCGCGATCCTCGCCGAGACGATCCACCAGGCGTTCCACGTCGCGACCCACGGCCGGCCCGGTCCCGTGCTCGTCGACATCCCCAAGGACGTCCAGTTTGCGACCGCCGCCTACACCCCGCCGCAGGCCGCGCGCACGTCGCATTACGCGCCGCGCACCAAGGGCGACCCGGCGGCGATCCTCTCCGCCGTCGAGGCGCTGGAGCGCGCCGAGCGCCCGATCCTCTATACCGGCGGCGGCGTGATCAACTCCGGCCTGCGCGCCAGCGCATTGCTGCGCGAACTCGCGGCGGAGACCGGCTTTCCCGTCACGTCGACGCTGATGGGCCTCGGCGCCTATCCGGCCTCAGGTCCGGCGTGGATCGGGATGCTCGGGATGCACGGCACTTACGAGGCGAACTGGTCGATGCACGACTGCGACGTGATGCTGTGCATCGGCGCGCGGTTCGATGATCGCATCACCGGCCGGCTCGACGCCTTCAGCCCGGACTCGTTCAAGATCCACGTCGACATCGACCCCTCGTCGATCAACAAGAACGTCCATGTGAACGTGCCGATCATCGGCGACATCGCGTGCGTGCTCGACGACGTCCTCGCCCTCTGGCGCGAGCGCGGCTCGCGAACCAGCGCCGCCGCAGTCGCGAAATGGTGGCGCCAGATCGAGCTCTGGCGCGGGCGCAAGTGCCTGAACTACCGCAACTCCGCGTCGGTAATCAAACCGCAGCACGCGCTCGAACGGCTTGAGGCGCTGACCAAGGGCCGCGACCGCTACATCACGACCGAGGTCGGCCAGCACCAGATGTGGGCGGCGCAGTACCTCGGCTTCGACGAGCCGCACCGCTGGATGACGTCCGGCGGGCTCGGGACGATGGGCTACGGCATGCCGGCCTCGGTCGGTGTCCAGATCGCGCATCCCGACGCGCTCGTCATCAACGTCGCGGGCGAGGCGTCGTGGCTTATGAACATGCAGGAGATGTCGACCGCGGTGCAGTACCGGCTGCCGGTCAAGCAGTTCATCCTCAACAACGAACGCCTCGGCATGGTCCGCCAGTGGCAGGAACTGCTGCACGGCGAGCGCTATTCGTCGTCGTGGTCAGAGGCGCTGCCGGACTTCGTCAAGCTCGCCGAGGCCTTCGGCGGCAAGGGCATACGTTGCGCCGACCCTGCCGACCTCGACGCGGCGATCATGGAAATGCTCGACTACCCCGGCCCGGTGATCTTCGACTGCGTGGTCGAGAAGCACGAAAACTGCTTCCCGATGATCCCGAGCGGCAAGGCCCACAACGAAATGCTCCTCGGAGAGGACGCGACCAT
>JBBRUZ010000037.1:0-20279 GCA_038247355.1 Rhodobacterales bacterium | reverse complement strand
GTCTGGCTGGTGCTGATCCCGTTTCGGGGCTACATGTACCGGCAGGCGCCGGAATCCTGAGAGCCGCTACGGGCCGGATCGGCCTGCGCCTGCAACCTTTCGCATGAGCACGCGTTGAAAGCCGTGAACTTATTGACCACCATGGCAGCCCCGGCTTAGCGTCGCGCGAGCAGAACGAGCGGAGACCTGAATGAACATGTCGACCACGAAACCGACCAAATCACCGGAAATCGCCGTGGCGGAAGCTGAAGCTTCGGCGGGCGGTCAAGATCTCGCCGGCGAGCTGGCGGTGCTCCGAAAGGAGTTTCAGGCGTTCGTCGAACAGGCGGGCGCCGCAGGTCAGGCCGCAAAGGGCGCGGCCACCTCAGCCGTGCGCGCGCAGGCCGCCAAGGGTATGGAAGTCGGCGAGCACTACGCCGCCGACTTGATGGAGGATTGGCGCGAAATCGACCGCAAGGTCGTTGAGGCCACGCGCGAAAGCCCATGGCGCACGCTCGGCGCGGCCGCGATGGTCGGCCTCATTCTCGGTCTGATCCTGCGGCGCTGAGCGATGCTGACCACCCTTCGGCTGATCCTGTCGCTTACGGGTCAGCGGGCAGGTCTGTTCGGCGCCCATGCGCAGGCGCGCGCGAAGCATATCGGGTTGTTGACGGCATTCGGGGTGGCTGCGCTCATCTTCGCGCTTGTCCTCGTGACGGTCGCGCTCGCCGGCTGGCTCGGGACGGTCCCGGCGCTCGCGATCATGACGGGGGCGATGGTTGCGGGCGGCGTGGGCGTCACGCTTTCGATGCGGGCGGAACGTCGCGCCCATCTCGCCGCCGTGCGTCGTCAAAACGTCGATGACCGGCGCATCGTGCAGGCGGCATTGTTGACGGCACTTCCCGCGATCCGCCGCGGCGGCTGGATCGCGGCCGGCGCGGCAGTCGTCGCGTTGCTGCTGTTATCTGGCGGCAGCCGCAAACACGACGACGACGATTGACCAAGAACCCGCGTCACGAGGTAGCGACTTCCTCGTTCGGTATCGCAACTTCGCTAAAGGTCGCGACGTCACAAGTTGTAGAAAAATTCCTCGCGCGTGATCTTGCCTGCCGGATTCACGGTGTAGATCGCGACCTCGTGCATCTGGACGCGCTCACCCGACGCCTTGTTCGTGGCGTCGAAGTCGAAAATGACCGCGAAGCGATCGGGTCCGTGCAGAAATGGACCGTCTGCGCCGGCGGAATGCACTTCCATCGCGCCGCTCCACCAGGCATGCTTGCCGCGTATCCCGTCTAAGCCATGGGTCTCGGCACTGTCTTGCCCAGGCGCCGGCGCAGACTCCACCGAAACGGCCGCCGGGTCATAGAGCTCAGTCAATCCGTCCTCCGTCGTGCCCGCGCGGCAATGCGCAACGAGCTTCTCGGCAGTCGACTTCAGTGCTTCCGCAGTCATCGCGTTTCCCCCCGCGTTCTGGCAATGTTCCGATCATACCGACGTCGGCTGATTCGAACAAGCGCGTTGGTGGATGCATTCTCGCGACAGACTATCCGGCCGCCCGAAACGCGTTCGCGTACCCGTCGCCACGTCAGCGCAACCACAACCTCGCATAGGGCGGAAGGAGAAGACGACCTTCGTCGAGTCCGACCGGCGCATCAGAAAGCGCGTCGTGGAAGCTTGTCGCGCCCTGTGACAGCACCCACTCGTGGCGCAAGGTCGCCCAGAAGTCGGTGAAGTTGAACACGCATACCAGCGCCCCGGTCGGGGCCTTGCGCACGAAGGCGAACAGGCCATTCTGGCCTGTTTCGGCGATCACGGTCGGAAATCCGCCATGCAACTCGGGCGTCGCCGCCCGCCGCGCCAGGATGCGCCGCACCCCGGCCAGAACGCGGCCCTCGGGCGCCTCGCCCGCCTCGGCCGTCGCCGCGCGCGTCCAGTCCATGTTCGGGCGGTGCAGCCATCGACTGTCATGGGCGCGATCGGGGTCGGCGGCGTAGCCGTAGTCGTTGATCAGCGCGATCTCGTCGCCCATGTAGATCAGCGGAATGCCGCCGAAGCTCGCGATCAGCGCATGGCCGAGCAGGATGCGATGCACCGCGGTCTCGGCCGCCGCCGCGTCGTTGCGCTCCAGCGCCCTTTCGAGCCCCGCCATCGACGCGAACGTGCCCGAATTGCGCTTGTCCCCGGTTTCGGGATTGTACTGAAACAACCGTCCGCGGGCGAACGACCCCGGAAAGACACCTTCGTAGAAATCCGCGAGATAGCGCCGGTGCAGCGGACCGGTCAACCCGACCGCCCGCGCGTCCTCGTCGGTGACGGCCCAGCCGACGTCGTCGTGACAGCGGATGTACGTCGCGTAGGTCGCATTCGCCAGCACCGGCGGGAAATGGCTGTGGAGCACGTAGGTCATCAACCGGGTCTCGCGCGTCGCCAGCGCCCCCCAGAACTGCACCATCAGCGAGTTGTGGTAAGCGAGGTTGCCCTCCTTGCCGGCATGGACCCCCGCCCCGAGATACGGCACCATTTCCGCCGGCGCCACGATCGCCTCCGCGAGATGGATCACCGACGGCGCTGCGATGCGGCTCGCCGCCCGCAGCGCCTGCAGGATCATGTGGACCTCGGGCTCGGACTGGCAGCGGGTGCCCATCCGCTTCCACATGAAGGCGACCGCGTCCAACCGGACCACGTCGACGCCCTTGTTGGCGAGGAACAGCATCACCTCGACCATCTCGAGAAACACCCAGGGGTTCGCCCAGTTCAGGTCCCATTGATGCTCGTTGAACGTCGTCCAGACCCATTTCCCGAGTGCCGGGTAGTGCGTGAAGCTTCCTGGCGCGTTGTCGGGAAACACCTCGATCAGCGTCGCTTCATAGGCCTTGGGCAGCGTGTCGTCATCAAACATCAGGTAGTAGTCCTGATACGCCGCAACGCCTTTCGCGGCCTGCTGCGCCCACGCATGTTCCTTGGCCGTGTGGTTCAGCACGAAATCGACGCACAGACTGATCCCGCGCTCCCGCAGCGCCCGCGCGACCGCTTCGAACGTCTCGATCGTGCCGAAGGCCGGGTTGACCGAGCAGTAATCCATCACCGAGTAACCGCCGTCGCTGTCGCCGGGTCGCGGCTTCAGGCAAGGCATGAAATGCACGTAAGTGACGCCGAGCGACTCGAGCCAGTCGAGCTTGTCGAGCACACCGGCCAGATCGCCGTTAAACCGGTCGAGATATAACACATAGCCCGCCATCCGCGGGCGCAGAAACCAGTCAGGCTCCAGATCGCGCGCGAGGTCCAGCCGCTTCAGATCCGCCGGGCGCTCCGCCCAGGCGCCCTTCAGCGTGGCGCCCAGCGCCGTGACGAACCGCCCGTGATCGGGATGCCGGCCGTAGAGCCTGTCGAGCATCCCAAAGAGATCGTCGCGACTGCGCTCCATCCGCAGCGCGAACAAAACCGCGTCGAAATCCGTTTCCTGCGCGATGTCCGGCACGTTTTCCTCCGCAATCGGCGTGCGGCGACCGTATCAGAGGGCTTCGCATTGAGAAGCGATCTTCACGTCGGATGGCCGAAAACGCCCCGGTCCGGATCAGGATGACTGACCGCCGATCATCGACGTTGGAGGCACGCCATCAGTCGCCCTCTCGCAGGGCGTCGCGGGCTGGGGCGAGATCCAAGGCGATCCAGCGCTCCTCCAGCCGCCGCAGCTCCGCACCGAGCGCCGGGCCGGTGAGCGTCAGATCGGCGGCCCGCAGCGGAAACACCGCCGAGGCCCCGCGCGCGATCTCCGCCTCCAGATCCGCGGGGGGCGCCACCCCGAGCGCCGCCGCGCGGATCAGCGCCGCGTCGCGCGCCGCGTTCGCGCCCGCCCGGTAGGCGCAGACCGCCGGCCCGTCGTCCGTCGCCAGCGCGCTCCAGATCGCCTCCAGCGCCCGTGCGTCGGTCCGCGACAGGCGCAGCCGCCCGGCCCGATCCCCCCCGATCCCCATCGCCGCCAACCGCCGCAGCCAGGACGGTGCGGCGCCCGCCCGCGCCTCGGTCTCGACCAGCGGGGCCAACGCCGCCGCGTCCGCGCCCGGCAGCACCCGCCCCAGCACTCCAGTCGTCGCCATCGCCGCGACAGACGCGGCCGGATCGGGCGCTGCGAGCAGCTTCGCCATTTCCGCACCCACGCGCTCGCGCGAAAGCTGCCCCAGACCGTCCCGACCCGCGGCGCAGGCGGCCAGGCCCTCCGCGTCGAGACCGCCGGTCGGGTCGCCGTACAGCGCGTGAAACCGGAAGAACCGCAGGATGCGAAGATAATCCTCGGCAATTCGCGCTCCGGGATCGCCGACAAACCGGACCCGCCCGGCGCGCAGATCGCTCAAACCCCCGAGCGGGTCGACCAGTTCGCCGTCCGACCGCGCATAGAGCGCATTCATCGTGAAATCCCGTCGGGCGGCGTCGTGCGCGATGTCGTCCGAAAACGCGACGACCGCCCTCCGTCCGTCGGTCGCGACATCGCGACGAAACGTCGTGACCTCCAGCGGCGCCCCGTCCCTGACCAGCGTCACCGTCCCGTGCTCGATCCCGGTCGGGACGGCCTCGATGCCTGCGCCGGCGGCGAGCGCCATCACCGTCACGGGGCGCGCATCGGTCGCGATGTCGATATCGGTCGCCGGCCGACCCAACAGCGCATTGCGCACGCAGCCCCCGACATAGAGCGCCCGCCACCCGGCGCCCTCGAGCATCCCAATGATCGCCCGCGGACCCGGGCCGTCGAGCCAGGCGGCTTCGAGCTTCGGTGCGCTCACGGCTCGCCGAGCCGGTCGGCCAGCGTCTTGAGGATCCGGGCGGTGGCGCCCCAGACGTAATGCGGGCCGTACGGGATCGCATAATACTGCCGCCAGCGCCCGTTCCAGCGCCGCCGATGGACCTGCAGACGCGTCGGATCGAGCAGGAACGCCAGCGGCGCCTCGAACACCTCCTCCACCTCGGCTGGATCCATCACCGGCTCGAACGGGCCGGTGACGAGCCCGACGAACGGCGTCATCAGAAATTGCGTCACCGTCTCATGCGCATCGAACGACCCGAGGATCTCCACCTGCGTGCGCGGCAGCCCGATCTCCTCCTCGGCTTCGCGCAGCGCGGTCGCGCAGGCGTCCGCATCGGCCGGGTCCTGCTTCCCGCCGGGAAACGCCACCTGGCCCGGATGATGCGCGAGCCGCGCGGCCCGCCGCGTCAGCACCACGTGGAGCCCCGCGCCTCGCTCGATCAGCGGCACCAGAACCGACGCCGGGCGCAACATCGGGGCATCCGGCCGCGTCGTCGGATCGAGGTCGTAGTCCGACGATCCCACGAGAGGACCATGCAGCGCCCGGGCAATGCGGTCGATGTTGATGCGATGAACGTCCACGCCATCAACATGAACCACCTCCCGCGGTCGCGCAACGGGCGCCTCCGACGCGGGGTCTGTCGACGTCCTGACATCCCGATCGCGCAGAACCGCAGTTTGCGCGCCGTTCGCCGCAGACGGACGCCGCGCCGCCAAGCGACCAGCTAACCGGAGGCAGGAGTCGAGTGGCCATGCCAATCGCGCTCCGGGCGATACTTGGGTCGCAGCGTCAGATTGGCCCGCCGATTGTCTGCTAACCGAAAGCCGACTGGCGCTTTCGCTAAGGAGACCCGCCGTTCCAGGCGCGGCTCTCTCAATACTGCCGTCTGTCCTGCTGCGCGCCGATAGCGGCTCCGCCCGCGGCGCCAACGCCCGCGCCGATCAACGTGCTGCGGCTGTCGCCGCCGAGCAGGTTGCCTGCAAGGCCGCCCGCAACGGCGCCTGTCACCGCGCCGGTGCCGCGGTTGTCGCGGCTGCCGTCAGGATTGGTGCAAGCGGCAAGAACAAAAGCCGTCAGTCCGATGGCTGCGGCGGTCGGAAGTGATTTCATCGCCTGTATCCTCAATGAAGATCTTGAAGTCAATCGGTAGCCCGGCGCCGCGCGCGGGGCAATTCGTTTCGGTCGCGCCAGAGACCAGGCACGAGAAAACTTGCTCGCGTCTCGGGAATGGTGCTGCAGGTGAACCCGCCGGACGGAGGTCGACGCGCCGTCGATGCGGCTTGCGCCGTGCGGGATGGGCATGCTTAGGACAGCCATGGCCGTACAGCTTGATTACCGCGTAATCCACGAGATCTTTCGTCGCTTCGAGGCCGCCGAGCCTTCGCCGAAGGGCGAGCTCGATCACGTAAACGCCTATACGCTGCTGGTGGCCGTGGCGTTGTCGGCGCAGGCGACGGACCTGGGCGTGAACCGGGCGACGGCGGCGTTGTTTCGCGTCATCGACACGCCGCGCGCGATGCTCGACTTCGGCGAAGAGCGGTTGATCGAGCATATCCGCACGATCGGCCTCTATCGCAACAAGGCTCGAAATGTGATCCGGCTGTCGCGGATCCTCGTCGAGGAATACGACGGCGTCGTGCCGTCGTCCCGCGCGGCGCTGCAGAGTCTGCCAGGGGTGGGCCGCAAGACCGCGAACGTTGTCTTGAACATGTGGTGGCGCGTCCCCGCGCAGGCCGTGGACACCCACGTGTTCCGCGTCGCCAACCGCACCGGGATCGCACCGGGGCGCGACGTGGTCGCGGTGGAGCGCGGCGTCGAGGATCAGGTTCCGGCGCCCTACCAGCTCCACGCTCATCACTGGTTGATCCTGCACGGCCGCTATGTGTGCAAGGCCCGCAGGCCGGACTGTCCGCGCTGCCTTATCGTCGATCTTTGTGCCTACGAGGAGAAAACCCAGTGACCAAACCCATGCAGGTCGTCGGTATCGGCAACGCGCTGGTCGACGTGATCGCCGAGGCCGATGACGCCTTTCTCGACCGGATGAACGTCGAGCGCGGGATAATGCAGCTTATCGACACCGACCGCGCGGTCGAACTTTACGCCGCGATGGGGCCGGGGCGCGAGGTGTCGGGGGGGTCGGCGGCGAACACCATCGCGGGACTGGCGGCCTTGGGCGCGCGCACCGCCTATGTCGGCAAGGTCAAGGACGACCAGCTCGGCGCGATCTTCGCCCACGACCTCCGCGCGCAAGGGGCCGGCTACGCGACGCCGCCCACCCCGAAGGCGCATGCGGCCGAGACCGGGCGCTGCCTCGTGCTGGTCAGCCCCGACGGCGAGCGCTCGATGAACACCTATCTCGGCGTCTCGGAGTTTCTCGGCCCCGACGATATCGACGAGAGCCAAATGGCGCGCGCCGAATGGATCTTCCTCGAAGGCTACCGGTTCGACGGCCCGGACAGCCACGCCGCGTTCGCCAAGGCGATCAAGGCCTGCAAGGCCGCGGGCGGCAAGGTCGCGATCACCCTTTCCGACCCGTTCTGCGTCGAGCGCCACCGCGACGCCTTCCTCGCGATGATCCGCGCCGACGTCGATCTGCTGATGGCCAACGAGCACGAGCTGAAATCGTTGTACCTGACCGACGATCTCGAGGCGGCGATCGGCCGGGCGCGGGCGGAGGTTCCGGTGACCGCCTGCACGGTCGGAGCGCGGGGCGCGCATCTGATCGCCGGCGCGACGCGGGCTCACGCGCCGGCGGTGGCCGCACAGGTGGTGGACGCGACGGGAGCGGGGGACCTGTTCGGCGCGGGGCTGCTCTGGGGTGTCGTCACCGGGCGGGACTGGATCGATTGCCTGCGGATGGGCAACGTCGCGGCGGCGGAAGTGATCGGCCATCTCGGCGCGCGACCCGAGGCGGACCTTGCGGCGCTGTTTGCGGAGGCGGGGCTGGGCTGAGCCTTGCCTGACGCTTGCGGCGGATGGGCGGCCGACGCATGCTGGCGGTCCAACGTCATCACGAGGGGCCATCACGCATGCGCGCCGCCGTCCTTTCCGCCCTCGCAGCACTCGGTCTCGCGGCACTCGGTTTCGCCGCTTCGGCTGGCGCGCAGACCCTGCCCCCCGCGGACATCGCCGCGATCGAAACGGTTGTCGCCGACGCCATGACGGCGCAGAACCTGCCGGGCGTGGCGATCGGGGTCTGGATCCCGGGCCGCGGTACCCATCTGATCGCGATGGGCGCCGCCGATCTCGCGACCGGCGCGTCGCGGGGGATCGGCGATCCGTTCCGCATCGGCAGCGTCACCAAGACCATGATCGCGACCGTGGTGCTGCAACTCGCCGAGGAGGGCCGCCTCGCGCTCGACACGCTGATCGCGGCGTGGTTCCCGGACTTCCCGAACGCCAGGATGATCACGGTGGACGACCTGCTGCGAATGCGCAGCGGGATCTTCGAGACCTGGACCGAGACGGCGCTCGCCGACTACTACGACAATCCGCAGTATCCGCCGTCGATGGACGAGATGATCGCCCGGTCGGCGGCGGCGCCGGGCGCGTTCACCGCACCCGATACCGAGACCATCTACGTAAACCTGAACTACCTGCTGCTCGACAGGATCATCTCGGCGGTGACCGGCGCGCCGACGCGCGAGGCGGTCACGGCGCGGGTGTTCGAGCCGCTCGGCATGACGGCGTCGGACCTGCCGATCGGAACGGAACTGCCGGGGCCGCTACGGGGGTATGGCTGGAACGCGGCGACGGCGGCGTTCGAGGACAAGACCGAGCTCGACGTCGCGCCGGTCGGCGGCGCGGGGGCGGCGATCTCGACGCTCGCCGATCTCGCGACGTTCACGCGGGCGCTTTGCACGGGCAACTTGCTGTCCGCCGACGCGCAGACGCGGCGGATGGCGACCGAGCCCTTCGCGGGCGGCGCCGGTGTGTGGCGCGCTATGGCCAGGGCGTCGCGACGCTGGGGCCGTTCTGCGGGCACAACGGCACTATCTTCGGCTTTTCGACCGAGGCCTGGTATCTGCCGAGCGCGGACGCCGTGATCGTGGTGAACGTCAACCGCCTCGACAAGGACGACGCCAGCATGTCGAGCGGCATCTTCGGCGCCATCGCGCGGGCGCTTTTTCCTATTGAGACGCTGAAATGACGTCGCTCGAAGATCGCTTACGGCGGACCGGCGCCGCCCACTGGCGTCAGTTCCAGCGGATTGCTATTCCGGTGAGCAGCGCACCGTCGCCCCAGGGCAACGGCTCGGTGCGGACCTGCGCCAGCGCGTCGATCCGATCGTAGCGGGCGCGGGCGGCCGCCGCCAGCGATATGTTCGGCTCGGCGTCGTCGCGGGTCTCGACAAGTGTCTGGATCGGCCCGACGGCGATGTGCGCGCGCGTGGGGACGGCCGGGTAATGATCGACGCCGCCGCCCCGCCCGGAGGTTAGCGCGGCAAGGCCGGTCGCGGAAAGGGCGACGGCCAGAGAGGCCGCGAGCGCTGCGATTCGCATGATGATCTGTCTCGGGATTGTTCGTTGTTCTGACGCCGACGCGACTGAGCGCCGCAACATGACGCTGCGCGACGCAGGTGAACGCGAGGTAAAGCGCCAACGCCGCCGTCGCCCGCCAGCGGAAGGCGCAGGGGCGCCCGCGTGACGTAAACTACTGACTTCGAAATGTTTTTCTCAATTCACGCGTCGCAAAAGTGTTGCATTTCGGTAACTATGAATGGAATTGCAGGTCGCGCCGCACCGGAGGCGTCGAGGTCCGCAGCTACGTCGGTTGCGGGCCGGGTGTAAAGGCCAAGTGAACGTCAGTCGAGCGGGTCGCGAATCCGTCGGACTGCCACGGTCAGCATGCTCGCGGCGCAATCTCAGCCCGCGCAACTTTGGCGCTCACCTCTCCTGCTGTTGCGCCCTTTGCAAACTCGCCGGAGGTTTCGGCGGTCTTGGCGTGGTGACGGTCGATGTCCATCCTGCTCAGCCATCAGCTTGCCCTCCCGACACGGCAGCCTTGGGTCAGGTCCAACGCGCCCTCACGAACGCTGGTCGTCACGTCCAGAAGCCCAAGAACGCTGTGAAACAGATTGTCATGGCTGACGGGGCGGGTGGCGGCATCCATCAGACAGGTCGGGTCCAGCGCCATGGCGTCGCGGAAATCCTCGTCCAGCCAGATCACGAACGGCACCTTGGTTTGCACGTCGGGCGCCATGAAGCGCGGGGCGGCATGCAGGTAAAGCCCGTCTTCGCCCAGCGACTCCCCATGGTCGGAGATATAGATCATGGCCGGCAGAACCCTGACTGAAGCGGCCATCAGATCGATCGCGCGCGACAGGACGAAGTCGGTTTCCAGCATCGTGTTGTCATAGGCGTTTACAATCTCCTCCACCGTGCAGTCGGAAAACTGGGAGGTCGGACACGCGGGCTGGAACCTTGCACGTTCGGGCGGATAGCGCAGGTGATAGGCCGGGCCGTGACTGCCGATCATGTGCAGGACCAGCACGGTGTTCTGGGTGATCGTTGCAAGCCTGTTTTCGATCAGCGGCAGGAATTCCTCATCCGTGCATTCTTCCGCACAGGCCTCTGGCGTCAACGTGGCATCCACGCGTGTTGAGCCCGTGCGCATGGCGATTTTCTGGTCGCCCGTGTTGTTGTCATGCCATTCAACCGCCAGCCCCGCATGGCTGAGGACATCGAGCAGATTTTCCTCTCCAAGGTAGCCCTTCCGTGAATAGTCGGAATGCGTCAGGTGCGAAAACATGCAAGGCAACGAAACAGCGGTCGAAGTGCCGCAGGCGGTGGTATCGCTGACGTTGATCACCCCGCGTTCGCCCAGGCCCGGTGTCGTGTCACGCGCGTATCCGTTCAGGCCGAAGTTCTGCGACCGCGCGGTTTCGCCGGCAAAGATCACCAGAAGCACCGGCTTGCCCGCCGCCGTCAGCATCGGGCCAGGACGCGCGTCTATGCCAAAGGGGCGCGCGACCGGATCGGCGGTTTTCCATTGCTCACGCGCGTAGCCCACAATCGAATTGATCGTGGCGCCGGGCTGATAAGCGGCAATCAGGTCATGGTGTTCGCGCAAGGCGGCGGAAAAGGACTTGTAGTCGGTGAAAAGGGCGCCGGCCATCAGCGCTAAAGGCAGGATCACGCCCAGAGGCCAGCGCCAGACCTGATGCCAAGGCCGAACCCTGCGGATCCTTGGCCAGAAGATCAGCGCAGCGGGTAAAGCCCCGGTCAAGCCGATCTGCGCGATCGCGGTCCATGTGATCAGATGGCGCGATTCCGTCACCGTCGTTTCAAAGACGCTGCGCAGCATCTCTCGGTCGATCAGCACGCCGAAATTGCGCTCGTAGTAATGCGCGCCCGCGGCGATCAGGATCAGAACGGCCGCCACCGGCCTTTGCAGCCGCCAGGGGCCCAGCAGTTCAAGGATGAGCACCGTCAACGCCGAGACGCCGGCCCCGAACAGCACCAGTTGCCAGAGCGATTGTGGGAAGACCTGCGTCACGCGGGCCCAGAACCCTGAGTTCAGCACCGCCATGATGTAGCTGGCGATGATGAGGTTCAACACGGTCTGCGTGATGAGCGGGCGCGGTACACGGAAACGGGCTACGGTCTGGACGGTGTGGTCTGTCATGGGTCGTCTTGCCATTCTCGATCTGAGATGCAGGCCCGGTCCGGATAAACGAGGATGCCGCCGGGTTTCCTGACTGGCGATGACCATCTGCCAATACCTGCACGGAAGCTGTCGCAGCCAAAGCTTTTGCCAGTCTTACAGTCTTGCCCGATGTTGAAAAGGCTCGACGAGGAGCAGCGGCATGTTATGCGACGTCGGCCGCGTCGTCAACACGGGCGCGGTCAGACCGGTGGACGGTGCTTCCCCAGTGCGGCCTTCAGGGCGGGCAGATGCCGATAGGCCCCGCGTCGGCGGAAGCCCTTGGCCTTTTCGAGCATGCCCGCGGTGTCCAGCTGGGAAGCGCATCGGAAGGGCTCCTCGCCGCGTACCGAAGCCGATCAGATCAGAAAATGGGAGGTTTTTCAGACTTTCTTACGTCGACGAACCAACGGTCGAGCCGCCAGCGAGTCGCGCCTGATAGGACCGCGCGCGGACGCGCTGCCAAACTGCTTCCGGCTGGCGCGCGGCGATCGCCTCGGGCATTTCGATCTCGTCGAACCCGACGCCGAGCGCGGCGGCCATCTGGTCGGCGATCAGCGGTCCGGCGGCGCGCAGCGTCCCACGGTATCCCATGGCCCGCAGCCGGCGCGCGATCGAAAAGCCGCGCCCGTCGCCCATCGCCGGGAACGCGACCCGGATCATCGCCAGCCGCTCCACCCAGGGCGCGAGATCGGCGGGATCGCGGTCGTTCGGAAACTCGACCGCCAGCGGGGCGTGCGGCAGGTCCTTGCCGCTCGACAAGGTATCGAACGGCAGCACCCCCGCGCCCGCCCACGCGTCAGGAGCGAAGCCGTCTCTCGTCACGATCACCGACATGCCCGCTCCTCGCCTCAGCTCGCCCGAAGGATTTGGCCGTCGGCGCCGAAATGGATTCCACATTCGACCTTGTCGGTGCCGCGCCAGCGTCCAGCGCGCGCGTCCTCGCCCGCCTCGACCCGCGTCGTGCAAGGCGCGCAGCCGATCGACGGAAATCCCTGCGCCACCAGCGGATGCCGCGGCAGCGCATGCGCATCCATATACGCGAGGATATCCTTTGGAGACCACGCCGCCAGCGGGCTCACCTTCAGCCTCGGCCCGTCCGGCTCGAACACTTCGAGACTCGCCCGCGACGCCGCCTGGAAGCGCTTGCGCCCCGAGATCGTCACCGGATAGCGGACGATCGCCCGATCGAGCGGCGCCACCTTGCGGATGACGCAGCAGGCGTCGGTGTCGCCCTGGTGCAGATCGTTCGCGGGATCGAGCGCCGTCAGGTCCTTGGGATCGGGCCGGATGTGCTGGACGTTGCGCAGGCCGAGATGCGCGGCGATATCGCGCTGATACGCGAGCGTCTCCTCGAACAGCATCAGCGTATCGACCATCAGCACCGGAAGATCGCGGTCGATCTCGGACGCCATGTGCAAAAGCACCGCCGCCTCGGCCCCGAACGACGAGACGAGCGCCACTTCGCCGGGGTAGGTCGCGAGCACGCCGGCGAGCACGTCCGGCGCGCGGGCCTCGTCGTAGGCGAAGCGCAACGCCACCGCGCGGTCGATCACCGCCGCGCCGCGCGTGCCGTCCATGTCAAGCCGCATCTGACCTCGCCTCCGGATAGAGCGCCGCCTTGAACGGCGCCAGGCCGAGCCGGCGGAATGCTTCGAGAAAGCTCTCGCCCGGCTCGATTCGGTGATCGAGATACGCCTCGATCAGCCGCTCGACCGCCGGCACGATCTCGTCGTAGGCGAAACCGGGCCCCGCACGCTCGCCGATGACGGCGGTCTCGGTCCCGTCGCCGCCGAGCGTGATCTGGTAGTTCTCGACGCCCGCGCGGTCGAGCCCGAGGATGCCGATATGCCCGACATGGTGGTGCCCGCAGGCGTTGATGCAGCCCGAGATCTTGATCTTGAGCGGCCCGATGTCGCGTTGCCGGTCAATGTCGGCGAACGCGAGCGCGATCTCCTGCGCCACCGGGATCGAGCGCGCTGTCGCCAGCGCGCAATAATCCATACCCGGACAGGCAATGATGTCCGAGATCAGCCCGACGTTCGCCGTGGCCAGCCCCGCCGCCTTCAACCGTGCGTAGACCTCGGGCAGATGCCGGCGCGGCACATGCGGCAGGATGATGTTCTGCTCGTGGCTGACGCGCAGGTCGTCATGCCCGAATTCCTCGGCGAGGTCCGCCAGCACGCGCATCTGATCCGCCGTCGCATCGCCCGGCGTGCCGCCGATCGGCTTCAGCGACACGGTGATGATGCCGTAATGCGCCAACCGGTGCCGCGCCACGTTCGTGTCGATGAACGCCCGCAGCCCGGCCGACAGGACCGGCGCCATGTCGAGCGGCGCCTCGAACTCCGGCGGCGCGAATGCCGCCTCGATCGCCGCCACCAGCGCGGGATCGACCGGCCGCAACAGCGCGCGGTTTTCCGCGAACGCCGCCTCCACACGGGCGCGGATCACGTCGAGGCTCTCCTCGTGCACAAGGATCTTGATGCGGGCCTTGTACTTGTTGTCCCGCCGGCCGCTCAGGTTGTAGACCTGCAGGATCGCCTCGAGATACGGCAGCAGGTCGGCCTTTGGCAGGAACTCCCGCACCGTCTTGCCGATCATCGGCGTCCGGCCGAGCCCGCCGCCGATGATCACCTCGTAGCCCGCCTCCCCGGCCTCGCCCCGCACCATCCGCAGTCCGATATCGTGCGCCTTCGTCACCGCGCGATCGTTCGGCGACCCCGTGATCGCGACCTTGAACTTGCGCGGCAGCCAGGTGAACTCCGGGTGGTCGGTCGACCATTGCCGGACGATCTCGGCCGTCGG
Source organism: Rhodobacterales bacterium (assembly GCA_038247355.1). Taxonomy (GTDB): domain Bacteria; phylum Pseudomonadota; class Alphaproteobacteria; order Rhodobacterales; family Rhodobacteraceae; genus Amaricoccus. Next base: position 6,048 of record JBBRUZ010000037.1, on the reverse strand, counting down.
TCGCGGATCCTCGATCTCGTCGGCAGCCGCCCCGGCAAAGTGATCGGCCGTCACGTTGCGGATGCAGTTGCCGCTGGTCTGGATCGCGTGCATTTCCACGTCCGCCAGCGCGTCGAGAATATCGGGCACGTCGCACAGCTTCGGCCAGTTGAACTGGATGTTCTGGCGCGTCGTGAAATGCCCGTAACCCTTGTCCCAACGCTCCGCAATCATCGCGAGCTGGCGCATCTGGGTCGGATCGAGCGTGCCGTATGGCACGGCGACGCGCAGCATGTACGCGTGAAGCTGCAGATACAGCCCGTTCATCAGCCGCAGCGGCCTGAACTCCTCCTCGGTCAACGCGCCGGTCAGGCGGCGCTCCACCTGCTCGCGGAACTCGGCGACGCGCGCCTTCACGTAACTGCGGTCGAAATCGTCATAGCGGTACATCAGGAACGCTCCGGCTGGCGGCCATGCTCGGGATAGTTCGAAGGTCCGCGCGTGCGGAAAACCTCGCGGAAATGCGCGGGCGCGGCCCGGCCCTCGTCGTCGACACCCGCCTCGACCAGATAGACGCCGACGACCTGGTTCGGGAACGCCGACGCGCTACGAAGCAGGGCTTCGGCCGCCTCCGGGTTGACCGCCAGCGCCGCGTCACCGATCTCGCGCGACCAGCAACCCGCGCGGGTGAAGTAGATCACGTCGCCTTCCAGCAAGTCGTTGGCGGTCGCCATCTGCGGAGCGAACTTGCGGGCCATCAGAGCGCCTCCCGCAGATCCCGCGCCACGACGGCGGCGGCGCGCGGTGCGAGGCCGAGCAGGATCAGCACCGGCGCGCCGTTCGCCGTCCCGGCCAGCGCAGCGGGAAGGTCGATCAACGTCGTGGCGATGATCCGCTGATCCGGCCGGCTCGCGTTCTCGACGGCGGTGACGGGCATGTCGGCCGGCGCGCCGTGCATCAGCAGCCGCCCGCGAACGAAAGTCGCAGCCTTCACGCCCATGTAGACTGCGGCGGCGGCGCCAGGCTTCGCGAGATCGCGCCAGTCCTGCTCGGCGAACCCCTCCACGTCATGTCCGGTCAGGATGCGGAACGACGAGTTGCGCCCGCGCCGCGTCAGCGACTGGCCGATGGCCGCCGCGCTCGCGCTCGCCGCGGTGATCCCCGGAACGATCCCGTAGCCGATCCCCGCCGCCTCCACCGCCTCGATTTCCTCGTCGAGCCGCCCGAAGACCACCGGATCGCCACCCTTCAGCCGCACGACCAAAGCCCCGGCGCGCGCATGTGCGACGATCGTCGCATTGATGTCGGACTGCCGCCACGACGGGCCATAGGCGGTCTTGCCCACCTCGATGATCGCGGCCTCGCGCCGCGCCAGCTCCAGCACCGGCGGCGACACGAGCCGGTCATGGATCACCACGTCGGCCTCGTGCAACAACCGTCGCGCCTTCAGCGTCAGAAGCTCGGGATCGCCCGGCCCCGCGCCGACGAAATGCACGAACCCGGACCCCACGACCCCAGGCTGCGGCGCGACCCCTTCGGCAAGCAACCGCTCCAGCTCGTCGCGCACGGCGTCCTCGCCGGCTTCGAGCGCCCGCGGCCCGCGTTGAAAATAGAACCGGGGCCAGAACACGCGACGCGCCATGCCGTCCAGCGCCTCGACGCGGACGCGGAACGCATGGCCGATCCGGGCGAGCGCGCCAAGCCGGGCCGGCAGCATCGCCTCGATCTCGGCCTTGATCTTTCGCGCCAGCACTGGCGCCGCGCCCTCGGTCCCGATCGCCACCGTCACCGGGTCGCGGTCGACGATCGCCGGCGTGATGAACGCGCTGCCCTCGAGATTGTCGACGATGTTGACGAGCGCGCCCTCCGCCCGCCCGATCGCCGCCGCCCGCGCATCCTCGACCGCGTCGGCGTTCGCGCCGTAGAACAGCGCCGCGCCGACCGCGTCGCCCGGCGCCACCGGCCGCTCGATCAGCACTACGCGCCCTTCGGAGGCCCAGGCGCCAACCTGTTCCACGGGTCCGACCCCGAACACGAAGATCCGCGCTTCGGTTTTCATCAGCAACCGCAGCTTCGCCGCCGCCGTTTCGCCCGCGCCGGACACCACGACGTCGCGGCCGCGCAGATCGAGGAAAACCGGGTAATGTCGCATCGCGCACCTGACAAGGATTCTTGGACTGATATTAGGATATTTTCCCTCGAACTCTCAATGATGGGCTGGAAATAAGGACGCTGTCCTGCCATATGACCGTCAATGCGAACAAACGCCCTGATGCGCGGAGTTTACGAGGATGGCGGTCGCGCTGGACGAGCTGGATCGGAACATCCTCGCGCTGCTGCAGGCCGATGCGAGCCTGTCGATCGACGAAATCGCCCGCCGTCTGGGCGCCTCGAAGACCCCGGTCTGGAATCGCATCCGCAAACTGAAGGCCTCCGGCATCATACGCGCCGAGGTCGCACTGCTCGATCCCGAAAAGCTCGGGCTGGAAAGCTGCTTCTTCGTGCTGATCCGCACCTCGCAGCACGATGCGGACTGGCTCGCGCGCTTCCTCAAGGCGGTTCAGGAGCGCCCCGAGGTGATCGAGGCGCACCGCCTTGCCGGGGACATCGACTACATCCTGAAGGTCCGCGTCCCCAACGCCCGCGGCTACGACGCCTTCTACCAGGCGCTTATCAAGGAGGTGTCGATCTTCAACGTCACGTCGACGCTGTCGATGGAGGAAATCAAGAACACCACAGTCCTGCCGATCCCCTGACGCGCGCCGCGGCAAACGCCGTCCCGCCCCTCGACACGGCGTCGCGGCCGCGCGAAAACAGCGGCCGAACCCGCCCTTGACCGAAGCCTTGGACAGCAGAGAGCCCCATGAACATCGTCCCCATAACGCCCGACTACAGCGTCGCCCCGCAGATCGCCCCCGAGGACGTGGCCGAAATCGCGGCGCTCGGCTTTCGCTCGATCATGTGCAACCGCCCGGACGGCGAAGAGCCCGGTCAGCCGACCTTCGCCACAATCGACGCCGCCGCCCGCGCCCATGACCTTGTCACCGCGCACGTCCCAGTGATCTCGGGCCACATCGGCCCCGACGACGTCGCTGAATTCCGCGCGGCGATGGCGGAGCTTCCTCGCCCGACTCTGGCCTATTGCCGCTCCGGCGCCCGCTGCCAGCACCTTTGGCGCCTCGCGCTCTGACGGGGGGCCCGGCGTCCGTCCCACGCCCCCCCCGAAACCGCCGCGCCGGTGCGCCGGCTCATCAAGGACCAACCGATCCGCCCAACCGATCCGCCATGACAGGACCCGTTCGCCCGGTGTGGCGTATGCGACGGCGCGCCGCCTGACCCGCGAGCGCGCCGATCCGGTCGCGCGCGTCAAGAAGAATCGGAAAACCGATCTTTCTCAGCAACATGCATATGTCGCACAGCGAACACGGCGGGCATCTCATCCAGTCCACATCTCGACGAGCCGGTCCGCCTGTCCTCCAAGCCACAGCAACGACAGCAGCAGCGGCGCGTTGCCGACCTCCCCGATCGCGACCAGCTCCAGGGCCTCCGACAGCGGCGTGACGATCACCCGGATGTCCTCGTCCTCCTCGGCCAGCCCGTGCACCCCGCCCGCGTCGCCGAGATCGGCCTCGCCGACGAAGGCGGTGATGTGTTCGGCCATGATGCCGGGCGACGTATAGTATCCGGCGATCCGCGCCACCCGCCCGAGCTCGATCGCGGCCTCCTCGCGCGCCTCGCGCCGGGCCGTCGCCTCGGGCGTCTCGCCGACGTCGCAACGCCCGGCCACCGCCTCGAGCTGCCAGGGATGCGGATCGCGCCGCGCCACCGGCCCGATCCGGAACTGTTCGATCAGCAGCACCAGACGCCGACGCGGATCGAACGGCAGCACGGTGACCGCATCGCCGCTGACGAAGACCGCCCGAGCGACGACGCCCGACATGCCGCCATCAAACCGCCGGTGCCGCAACCGATGCTCCTCGATCGAGAAGTACCTGGCGTAGGGCCGCGCCAGCGCCACCTGCGCCACGTCCGCCGTCCCATATCCCCGCCGCGCCCGCACCGGCGCCCCATCCGCCGCCCCGCGCACGCGCCCGAGCGCGCGGTAGCTGATGCCCTGCAACAGGCCGCGGATCTCGTCCACGTCCTTGCTGCCCAGATAAGACATCGCCTCGGAAGCGGCCTCCGCCAGATGCGCGCGCCATTCAATCTCCGGAACTTCCGGCCACGGCGCGCCGAACGCTTGCCGCGAGACGAAGGCCTCGACCATCCGCCCCGCCACGACGACGCCGAGAGGGCTCGCGCCGCCGAGTCCCGTGAGCGCGAATTCGAGCCGCTCCGCGACCTCCGGCGCGACTTCCGCCACACCGCCGCGCGTCCGCGCCCCCACAGCCGCAACCAGCCCCATCCGCACGCCCCCGGGGTCGGCATGAAGCGCGAAACCATCAAGCGTCGCGGCGACGACGGGAAGCGTCCGATCGCCGACAATCGCGCCGAGCATGTCGGCCTCCGCGAACGGACCCGGAAGAAAGATCGAGCGCATCCCTAGGCCCCCGCTTTCGCTCGACCGATCGGCCGAGCGACCTATTCTTACCGCAGGAACGCGCGAACGGTGATCCGAAAGCCGCCCGTAGTCGTAACAATCTGATGACCAAGTTGACAGGACAAGCATAAATGACGACGGCGCACGCCTCCGCTGAAATTCTGACCGCCTATGCGGACGGCTCGATGTCGGATGGCATGAGCCTCCTTGTCGCGAGCCACCTGACCTTCTGCCCTGAGTGTCGCGATCGCGTCGCCCGGCTCGAGGCGCTGGGGGGCGCGGTGCTGGCCGAGGGCGAGGAGGTGGCGCCGTCGGTGGACTGCCTTGCCGGTGCGATCGCCCGCATCGACGCCGCCGGGACGCTGGCCGCCGAAGCGGCGGCGCCGGTCGATCCGGGCTCGCCCTTGCCGTCGCCGTTGCGCGATCGGATGGGATGCGGCTTGGCCGACATCCGCTGGCGCTTCCTGTTGCCGGGGCTTGCGGAGCATCGGCTCGACGGGTTCGGCGGCGATCAGGTCAGCCTGATCCGGGCGCGTCCGGGTGTACGGATCCTCCAGCACACCCATGTCGGCGACGAGGCGACGCTGATCCTTGCCGGGCGGATGCGCGACGGCGACCGGATGTTCGCGCGCGGCGACGTGTCCCTTGCCGGCGCCGCGGACGATCACCACCCGCAGATCGTCGGTTCCGAGACCTGCCTTTGCCTCGTCGTGCTCTCGGGACCGATGCGGTTCACCGGCCCGGTCGGGCGGGCTCTCAACTATTTCACCTGAAGATCGAGGGTTCCGATGTTTCTGTCTCGCCGCCACGCGTTTCTCGGTGCGGGCGCGTTGGTGCTGGGGTGGGTAGGTCCGGCCCGCGCGTCAGCCGGCTCGCGGCAGTTGACGCTGACGCGCGCCGGAACCGAGATTGGATCGAAGTCGGTGAGCGTCCAGCGCGACGGCGGCCGCGTGGAGGTTGAAACCCGCATCGACATCGCGGTGAAATTGCTCGGGTTGACGGTCTATCGCTATCGGCTGGTCGCCCGCGAAACATGGGGCGACGGGACGCTGCAGCGCCTGCGCGCCGAGACCGACGACAACGGTTCGGCCCATTTCGCCAACGCGGATCGCGTTGACGGCGCGCTTCGTGTCGAGGGGTCAGCGTTCTCGGGCGACGTTCCGGGCAATCCCGGCACCACCAGCTACTGGTCACCCGCCTTTCTCGACCGCCCCGCGTGGATCAGCACGCAGGACGGGCGACTGCTGAACGTAACGGCGACCAATCTCGGGCCGGCGACCTTCCCTACGTCGACAGGGGGTATCAGCGCCACCCGCTGGCAGATCGGCGGCGATCTGACCGATCTTTTTCTTTACTACGACGCAACCGGCGAATGGGTGGGCACGGAGTTTCCGGCCCGCGGCGAGACGGCGCGCTTCGCGGTGTCGGCGCGCGGGCCCGCGCGGACGCCGCGCTGGGGGGGGGCGGGGACGTCTTTGACCGGGGCGCGCGACCCGCGGGCGGCGCCGCCAGGCTCACCCGCGCGGCGG
>JBBRUZ010000036.1:0-20425 GCA_038247355.1 Rhodobacterales bacterium | reverse complement strand
CTGTGCGTCTTGCCCTTGTCGTGGTCAAAGAACACACCGGGCGAGCGGTGCATCTGGGATACGATGACCCGCTCGGTGCCGTTGACGATGAACGTGCCGTTCGGCGTCATCAGGGGCATGTCGCCCATGAACACGTCCTGTTCCTTGATGTCCTTGACCGACTTGGCGCCGGTATCCTCGTCGACATCGAACACGATCAGGCGCAGCGTCACCTTGAGTGGCGCCGAATAGGTCATGTCGCGCTGCATGCATTCGTCGACGTCGTACTTCGGGAATTCGAGCTCGTACTTGACGAACTCAAGCGTCGCGGTCTCGTTGAAGTCCTTGATCGGAAAGACCGACTGGAACACGCCCTTCAGGCCCTCGCCGTCCTGGGGGATGTCCGCGTCGCCCGAGCGCAGGAACAGGTCATAGCTCGACTTCTGGACCTCGATGAGGTTGGGCATTTCCGCGACTTCGCGGATCTTGCCGTAGAACCTGCGAATGCGCTTGTGACCTGAATGCGTCTGAGCCATGCTCGTACCTCTATTTTTGCACGCGAAATCTCCGGCGGGGAACGGAAGCTTCGGCCTTGCTTGACGTTTGGTCCAATGCTTGCGCGAATTCCCAGTTCGTGCACCCGGACCAACGCGCCTGTGAAGGCGCCCCGCGATGGACGCCGTCAGAGACGCATTGAACCGGACCCGCGACACCGCGGGTCCGGTCAATTTCGCTAACGCAACTTCAGGTTGCGTGCAATCACTTCAGCTCGACTTCCGCGCCAGCCGCGACCAGCTTGTCGCGAATGCCTTCGGCTTCGGTCTTGGAGACGCCTTCCTTGACCGCCTTGCCGCCGGCTTCGACCAGGTCCTTCGCCTCCTTCAGCCCAAGACCGGTGATCGCGCGGACCTCTTTGATGACGTTGATCTTCTGCGCGCCGGCGGCCTTGAGGATCACGTCGAATTCGGTCTGCTCCTCGACCGCCTCGGCGGGGCCGGCGGCGGGACCCGCGGCCATCATGACCGCGCCGCCGGCGGCGGGCTCGATGCCATACTCGTCCTTGAGGATCTTCTTCAGTTCGGAGGCCTCGAGCAGCGTAAGCCCGACGATCTCTTCGGCCAGTTTCTTCAGGTCAGCCATAGTTCCGTTTCCAGTTCAGGTTCGAGTGGGTTTCCCGGCGACGCGCGCGATGCGTTCCGGCCACAGGGTTGCTTTCGATCACGCCGCCTCACGCTCCTCGAGCGTGGTCAGGATGCCCGCGATATTCGCGGCAGGCGCGCCAATGGCCGCGACCAGCCCAGCCCCGGGGGCGCCGATGCACGCGACGATCGAAGCGATAAGCTCCTCTCGCGACGGCATGGCGGCCACGGCCTTGACCCCGGCCTCGTCCAGCGGTGTCGCCCCCATCGCACCCCCGAGGACAATCAATTTCTTGTTGTCCTTGGTGAAGGCCTCGACGGCTTTCGCCGCCGCGACCGGGTCCTGGGAAAATGCGAGCACCGTCATGCCCTTCAGAAGCGCCCCGATGCTTTCGCCGGGGGTGCCTTGCAGGGCGATCTTGGCGAGCTTGTTCTTGGCGACGCGGACCCCGCCGCCTGCGGTTTTCAGGCGCAGGCGAAAGTCCGTCATCTCCGCAACCGTGAGGCCTTCGTAGTGTGCGACCACGACGACGCCGGAGTCCGCGAAGATCTGGCCGAGTTCCCCGACCACAGCTTCCTTTTGGGCTCTATCCACAGTGTTGCTCCAGTTCAGGCGTTCGGGGTCGCCCCCTTGCCGCCGGCTCGTTTTCGCCGGTTTCCCGGCGTCTCGGGTCCGTTATCGGGTCCCGCCAAAAACCGCCCGAGGTCGCCCCCGCTCGATCCCGATCGTTCCCCGTCTCAGGCAGGATTTACCGGCTTTCGCCAACCCACCGTCTCGGACAGTCGGGCAAGCCTCGCGGCTCGCCCGGAACATCCCTCCGGCTCACGCCGGAGGGCATCTCGTCACTCGGCCACGGCCGAGGAAATGTCGACGCTCACGCCCGGCCCCATCGAGGAGGACAACGAGATCTTCTTCAGATACGTGCCCTTGGCGCCGGCGGGCTTGGCCCGGTTCACCGCGGAGACGAAGGCCTTGACGTTCTCGACCAGCTGGCCCGCATCGAACGACGCCTTGCCGACGCCGCCGTGGATGATCCCGGCCTTCTCGACCTTGAACTGCACCTCACCGCCCTTGGCGTTGCGGACCGCGGTCGCGACGTCCATCGTCACCGTGCCGACCTTGGGGTTCGGCATCAGGTTGCGCGGCCCGAGGATCTTGCCAAGGCGCCCGACGATCGGCATCATGTCCGGCGTCGCGATGCAGCGATCGAACTCGATCTTTCCGCCCTGGATCGTCTCCATCAGGTCCTCGGCGCCGACGATGTCCGCGCCGGCCGCCTGGGCCTCTTCGGCCTTCGCGCCGCGCGCGAACACCGCCACGCGCACGGTCTTGCCGGTGCCGTTGGGCAAGTTCACCACGCCGCGCACCATCTGGTCGGCATGCCGGGGATCGACCCCGAGGTTAAGCGCGACCTCGATCGTCTCGTCGAACTTCGCGGTGGCGTTCGCCTTCACCAGCGCCACGGCCTCCGTCACGGCGAGGTTGTCCTTGCCGTCGAAGGCCGCGCGGGTCGCCTTCAGGCGCTTTCCGATCCTTGCCATGATCCTACCCCTTGACCTCGATGCCCATCGACCGTGCGCTGCCCGCGATGATCAGCATCGCGGCGTCGACGTCGTTGGCGTTCAAATCCTTCATCTTCGCGGTCGCGATCTCGCGCAGCTGCGCGATCGTCACCGATCCGGCGTTCACCTTGCCCGGCGTCTTGGACGCGGACTTCAGCCCGGCGGCCTTTTTCAGGAAGTACGACGCCGGCGGCGTCTTGAGCTCCATCGTGAAGGACTTGTCGGTGTAGTAGGTGATGATCACCGGCGTCGGGGTGCCGATCTCCATTTCCTGCGTGCGCGCGTTGAACGCCTTGCAGAATTCCATGATGTTGATGCCGCGCTGACCCAGCGCGGGACCGATGGGCGGGGAGGGGTTGGCCTTCCCGGCGTTGACCTGAAGCTTCAGCTTCCCGGCGACTTTCTTGGCCATGACAGCCTCCTTTGCTCGTCCTGCCTGGCGGTCGCGACCCCCGGGCGTTCAATAGCGTGGTGCGGCAGGGGCGGCGCGCCGCCTCCCGCCTCCCGCGCGGCGATAGTCACGAGGCCTTGGCGACCTGCGTGAATTCCAGTTCGACCGGGGTCGCCCGACCAAAGATCGACACCGACACCTTCAGGCGGTTCGCGGCCTGATCGACTTCCTCGACCATGCCCGAGAACCCCTCGAACGGGCCTTCGGTGACTTTCACCTGCTCGCCGGTCTGGAACGTGATGATCGAGCGCGGTCGCTCGATGCCCTCCTCGACCTGGTTGACGATGCGGGCGACCTCGTCGTCGCGCATCGGCGACGGCTTGCCCTGCGGCCCGAGAAACCCGGTGACGCGGTTGGTGTTGCTGACGAGATGGTAGGCCCGGTCGGTCATTTCCATCCGCACCAGCACGTAGCCGGGCATGAACCGCTTCTCGGTCTGAACCCGCTTGCCGCGCCGGATCTCGATGACCTCCTCGGTGGGGACCATCACTTCGCCGATCTCGTCCTGGAGGCCCTGCTGTTCCACTGCCTCGTGGATCGACGCCGCAACCTTCTTCTCGAAGTTCGACAGAACGCTCACCGAGTACCAGCGCATCGCCATGTTGTCCGTCACCTCAACCCGAGGGCGGGGTTGGCCCCGTCCCATGTCTCTGCCCGCGCGCGCCGCTTCTCAATGCCCAAAGGCGCGTGACCCGAATCGCCACGCGCCCCTGTTCGATGAGAGTCGTTTATCTACGCGCGCAACCCCGCCGCATCAAGGGGCGATTGCGCGGTGGCCTCCCGGCGAGACTGGGATCGACACGCCGAAGGCGGTGGCCGCAACCGCCGCCATGATCTGTGAAGCACCGCTGGCGGGGCCGGTCTCGCGGGCCGCCGGGAGGACGTCTTTCGCGGCCGGCTGTCCGGCAAGCCCCAGCCGGAACGCGACGATGCGCGATAGGGGGTCCGTCACCGCGCGCTCAGGAGGTCAAGGTCAGGATCGTCTCGAGGGAAAAGCGGATCAGAAGATCGACGAGGAAGAAGAACGTCGCGAACACCGTCGCCATGATCATCACCATCACGGTGGTGAGACCGGTCTCGCGGCGCGTCGGCCAGACCACCTTCGCGGTCTCGGCGCGGACCTGCTGGATGAATTGAAGGGGGTTCGTCCGTGCCATCCGCCGCTTTCCGTTCGTCACGCGCTGGCAGGGGCGATAGGACTCGAACCTACGACCCTCGGTTTTGGAGACCGATGCTCTACCAACTGAGCTACGCCCCTACAGCGCACGCTGATTAGTTTCTGCGGCCCGGAGGGTCAAGGGTTTATCGGCCCGGTCGTCATTTTCCCGTTCCGCGCCCATGTTGCGGGCGTATCCGGCCCGATCGCGCGCTACCGCCAGTACGCCGGATTGAAAAGCGCGATCAGCACCAGCGCCTCGAGGCGGCCGACGATCATCGCGACGCACAGCACCGCCCGCGCGAGGTCGGTGAGATCGTGATAGCCGAGGCCGTCGCCGAGCATGCGGATCGCGGGTCCGGTGGTCGTGAGCGCGGCGACCGCGAGTACGAGGCTTTGCTCGAAGCCGAGGCCCGTCGCGGCAAGCGCGATCATCACCGCGGCGATGGAGATCAGGAACAGCATCAGGAAGACGAACGCCACGCGCGCGCCATGGGTGGTGATCTGGCTGTCGCCGAGGCCGCGCGCCGGGACGTTGCTCGGATGGACCAGCATCTCCATCTCGCGCACCCCGTGGCGATAGAGCGCATAGAGCCGCAGCAGCTTCACGCCGCCCGCCGTCGTCGCGATGCCGCCGCCCATGATCGCGACGCCGAGCAGGATGACGCCGGGAGCGGGCAGGTTCGACCACAGCTGCATCGTGCGCCAGTCGCGGCTCTCCCAGCCGGTGGTGGTCAGAAACGACAGCACGGTGAAGGCGCCGCCCCAGATCGCGCGCGCGCCGGCCTCGATATTGTCCTGACGGCCGATCTCGCTCGCGCCGATGAAGCTGCGCAAGAACAACAGCAGCGTGACGCCGCCGACCGAGATCAGCATCAGCCGCACCTGCGGGTCCGCGAGGTCCGGCCGGCGTCCGCGCCGCCAGTCGAAGCTGAGACTGCGGTGCGACACCGCCACGAGCAGGAAGACCGCGATCGCAATCTCGCCCGCGAGGCCGGAGCGCGCCCCGGCGAGGCCGCCGACGGGCGAGATCCCGCTGGTCGACAGCGTCGACATCGCGTGGCACAGAGCGACGAACGGTCGGTCGCCCGCAGCGATCAGCGCGAGCGTGAGGGCGCCGGTGAAACTCGCGTAGACGGGTGCGATCTGACGCCCGACCCGCAGGATCCGCGCGCTCGTCTCCTCCACGTCGCCGCCGCGCCGGCCGAGGATCCTGCCGGCCGCGCCTTCGCCGATTTCGAAACCGCCCAGGTTGAGCGGCGCGAGCACGGCGAAAGCGGCGATCAGGATCATCAGCCCGCCACACCAGCCGATCAGCGCGCGCCACAGATGCAGTGAGTCGGGCAGCAGACCCGGGCGATCAAACACGCTGGCCCCTGTCGTGGTCAGGCTCGACAGCATCTCGAAATAAGCCGCCGCCATCCCCAGCGACGGCACGAGATGCGCGAGCGGGGCCGCGAGCAAAACCGGAAGGACGGCGTAGGCCACGAGGAGCGTCGTCAGGTGATAGCGCGCCGCGTTTCGAGGGCGCCGGTTCGCCAGCGCGATGCCGAGGATCACGCCGATGATCGCGAAGAATATCGCGTGATAGAGAAACGTCCGCCCGATCAGCCAGTCCTCGTTGCGCGCCGCGTGCAGCGCCGGGACCAGCATCAACGCGGACGAAATCAGGATCAGGATGGCGAGGGTCGGGAATTGCCGGAGCGTCGCCATCGCGTCAGAAGTAGTCCAGGCCCACCTGGAACAGGCGCTCCACGTCGGCGACCGCGTCGCGCATCGCGAAGATCGTCAGCACGTCGCCTTCGCCGACGCGCGTGTCGCCCTTGGGCGCGATGACCTTTTCGCCCTTGCGGATCAGTCCGATCAGCGCGCCGTCGGGCACGTCCGCTTCGCGGATCGTCTTGCCGGCGATCGCCGACGTGCCGAGCACCTGCGCCTCGATCACCTCGGCCTCGCCGTCGCCGATCGAATAGACCGCGCGGATACGACCGTGCCGGACATAGCGCAGGATCGAGGAGACGGTGGTCGCCCGCGGGTTGACGTAGGCGTCGATGCCCATCGGCGCGATCAGCCCGATCAGCGACGCGTCGTTGACCAGCGCCACGACCATCTTCGCGCCTTCGGTCTTGGCGCGCACACAGGCGAGGATGTTGGCCTTGTCGTCGTCGGTCAACGCCAGCACCGCATCCATGTTCGCGACGTTCGCCTCCTCGAGCAGTTCGAGATCGAGGCCGTCGCCATATAGCACCACGGTCCGCTTGAGCAGGTCGGCCACCTTTTCGGCGCGCTCGCGGTTGCGCTCGATGATCTTCAAGCGGACCTTGCGGCCGTCCGCCTCGAGCTTCTGCGCGACGTTGAGCCCGATGTTGCCGCCGCCGACGATCAACGCGCGGCTGACGTTCAGATGAACCTTGCCGAAGATCTCCATGATCCGCGCGACGTCCGTCGTGGCCGCGATAACATATATCTGGTCGGTGGCGAAAAGCTGGTCGGACGGCTCCGGCACGAACAGCCGCTCGCCGCGGCGCACGCCGACGACGACGACCCGCAACGTCGAGAACAGCTCGGAGATCTGGCGCAGCGGCGTGTTGAGCACGGCGCAGGCCCCGTCGAGCGACACGCCGATCAGCTGCGCGGCGCCGTCGAGGAAACTTTCGATGTCGAATGCCGCCGGCGCGGTCAGCCGCTGCATCACCGCGTCGGCCACAGCGTATTCGGGCGAGATGACGACGTCGATCGGCAGCGCGTCGGTCCGGTAGAGGTCGGAATAGATCGCCGTCAGATAGGCCTGGCTGCGCAGGCGGGCGATCTTGCGCGGCACCGAAAAGATCGAATGGGCGACCTGGCAGACCACCATGTTGACCTCGTCGGACAGAGTCGCGGCGATCACCATGTCCGCGTCGCGCGCGCCCGCGCGCTCCAGCACGTCGGGATGCGAGGCAAAGCCGGTCACGCCGCCGATATCGTAGGCCTCGGTGATGCGTCGCACCAGCGCGGGATTCGAGTCGACGATGGTGACGCGGTTCGCGCCCTCCTCGCGCGCAAGATGCCGCGCGATCTGGCCGCCGACCTGCCCCGCTCCGCAGACGATGATTTTCATGGCTCCCGCCGATCCGCGCGCGGATCGGCGTACCGTCAGACGCGCTCCTCTTCGGCGTCCTCGGTTCGACCGTTTCGGCCCGACGAGATGACGTTCAGCGACTTCAGCTTGCGATGCAAGGCGGATCGCTCCATGCCGACGAACGCGGCGGTGCGCGAGATGTTGCCGCCGAAGCGGTTGATCTGCGCCATCAGATACTCCCGCTCGAAGACCTCGCGCGCCTCGCGTAGCGCGAGCCCAGCGAAGGCCGGCCCGAGGATCGCACCGGGTGCAGCGCCATTCGCGGGCGCCTCCGTCACCAGCTCCTCCGGCTCGATCGGGCCATGATCGCCGCCGAGAATGAGCGCCCGCTCGAGCGTGTTGCGGAGTTGGCGCACGTTTCCCGGCCAGCGCAGCGTCTGCAGCTGCGCCTCCGCCTCGGGCGACAGCGTGCGATGGGTCAACCCCTGCGACGCGCTGAGGTCCTCGAGAAAGTGCGTGGCCAACGCGGGGATGTCGTCGCGCCGCGCCTCGAGCCCCGGAACCGTGACCGACACGACGTTCAGCCGGTGGAAAAGCTCGGTCCGAAACCGGCCCGCCGCCACTTCGCGGGCGAGATCGCGCGTGGTGGCCGAGATCACCCGGACGTCGACGCGCACCACGTCGGCGCCTCCGACCCGCTGGAACGACTGGTCGACGAGCACCCGCAGGATCTTGGACTGGGTGCCGGGGGGCATGTCGGCCACTTCGTCGAAGAACAGCACGCCGGTGTGGGCGCGCTCCAGTAGGCCAGGCTCGACGCCGCGCGCCGGGCTCTCGCGCCCGAACAGCACGTCCTCCATCTGCTCGGCGCCGACCGAGGCGGCGCTGACGGTGACGAACGGCCCGCGCGCCCGCTCGGAATTTGCGTGGACGTGACGGGCCGCGACTTCCTTGCCCGATCCGGCCGGCCCGGTCAGCATCACCCGGCTGTTCGTCCGCGCGACCCTGTCGAGCTGGGCCTTGAGGTGACGAAACGCCGCCGAGGCGCCGATCATCGGTTGGGCGGCGCCCTCGCGGCCCTTCAGCGCCGCGTTCTCGCGTCGCAAGCGCGAGGTTTCCAGCGCCCGCGTGACGACGACCATCAGCTGGTCGATGTTGAACGGCTTCTCGATGAAGTCGTAAGCGCCCTGCTTGATCGCTCCGACGGCGATCTCGATGTTGCCGTGGCCCGAGATGATCACGACCGGGATGCCGGGATTGTCGCGCTTCACGCGCTTTAGGATGTCGATGCCGTCGAGCCGGCTGTCCTTCAGCCAGATGTCGAGCACGATCAGATCCGGCGCCGCCGCATTGATCGCGGCGAACGCGGTGTCGCTGTCCCAGGCCGCGCGCACGCCGTGGCCTTCGTCTTCGAGAATGTCGGCGATCAGCGTCCGGATGTCCGGTTCGTCGTCCACCACCAGGATATCGGTCATCACATGCTCTCTCTGAGTTTCTTGCTTATCGTTGTCGTCTCGCCTTCGTCCCAACCGCGTCCCGGAAGCGCCTGGGGCAGCACGATCCGCGCCCAGGCGCCCGCGCCGGTCCCGCCTTCAAAGCGCGGGGCGGGCGACAGTTCCAGCGCGCCGTCGTGCTCCTCGACGATCTTCTTGACGATCGGCAGGCCGAGACCGGTGCCCTTGGCGCGGTGGGTGACGTAAGGCTCGAACAGCCGCGCCGGCTGGTCGGGCAGCCCCGCGCCGTTATCCATGATGTCGATGGCGAGGGTTTCGGCTTCCGCGGTCAGCCGCACGCGGATCTCGCCCGGCGCGTCGCGCGCGTCGTCCGGGCGCGCGTCGATCGCCTCCGCGGCGTTCTTCAGCAGGTTGGTCAGCGCCTGGTTGATCATCGTCGGATCGAGAAAGGCGATCACCGCATGGTCGGGCAGGTCGAGCCGGTACCGGATTTCGGGCCGCGCGCTCTCCTGGAGCAACACCGCCTCTCCCAACAGCTTGCCGAGGTCGAGCGGCTTGCGCTCGGGCGCCGGCATCCGCGCGAACTTCGAGAACTCGTCGACGATCCGGCGCAGATCGTTGGTCTGGCGGATGATGACGTCGGCGTACTGTTCGAGCGCGGCGCGCTCGGCGCCGACCATCGGGCCGAACTTGCGCCGCAGCCGCTCGGCCGAGAGCTGGATCGGGGTGAGCGGGTTCTTCACCTCATGGGCGATGCGACGGGCCACGTCGCCCCAGGCCGCCATGCGCTGCGCCACGACGAGGTCGGTCACGTCGTCGAACGAGACCACGTACCCCTCCAGCGCCCCCTCGCCCGACTGCCGCGTCGCCACCCGCACCAGTAAATCCCGCTCGCGACCGTTGCGCCGCAGCCGGACCTCGGCCTGGGCGGCGCCGGCGCGCTTCGTGTCGAGCCGCGCCAGCAGATCGGCGAATTCGGGGACCGTGTCGGGCAGCGCCCGGCCCCAGGCCGCCTCGGGGTCGAGCCCGAGCAGTCCGGCGGCGGCGGCGTTGATCATCTCGATCCGGCCGTCGCCGTCGAGCCCGACGACGCCGGCGGTCACGCCGCTCAGCACCGAGTCAAACAGTCGCCGCCGGCGCTCGGTCTCGATATTGGCTTCGATCAGCGCGTCGCGCTGGCCCTTGACCTGGCGGGTCATGTTGTTGAACGCCCGACCGAGCAGCGCGATCTCGTCGTCGCCGCGCGCCTCCTGAACCCGAACGTCGAAATCGCCCTCGCCGACGCGTTCGGCCGCCGACGCGAGGCGCCCCACCGGCCGGGCCAGCCGCTCGGCGAACCACAACGCCATCCAGATCGCGCCGAGGATCACGACGAGCGCGAAGCCGAGATAGATCAGCGCGAATTCGAACAACAGCCGGCCGCGCTCGGCCTCGAGCTGCTGGTAGAGCAGCACCGTCGCGCGGGTTTCGTCGAGCAGGCTCAGGATGTTGCCATCCACCGCGCGGCTTACGTACAGATAGTGGTCGGCGAAGGCCTGCAGTTTCAACAACGCCCGGAACTCGTTGTTCGACCAGTCCTCGATGACGACCACTTCGCCGGCGTCGGCCCGCGCGATGTCTTCGGCGCGCGGCGGGGTGAAGTCGAACAGATAGCTGCGCTCGCCCCGTGCGCGCAACGCGCCGTCGCCGTCGATGACATAGGCCCTGGGAAGCGCGCGCTGCATCTGGGTCTGACCGCTGGTCAGCAGCTCGCGCAGCGGCCCGCCCGCCAGCAGCGGATTGCGCGCCTTCTGCTCGTCGAGGAAACCGGCGAGCACGCCGGCGTCGGCCTGCAACGTCCGGCGGTGCTCGTCCTCGTACGCCTGCGCCGCCTCGAGCGAGTTCGACACGACGTTGCGCACCCGGTCCGAGAACCAGCCTTCCAGTCCGAAATTGAGCGTTATCGTCGCAAACACCGCCACCAGCAGCGTGGGCGCCAGCGCAACCACAGTGAAGACCCGCATCAGGCGCAGATGCAGACGCGAACCGACCGAATGCCGACGGCGCGCGGCGAGCATCTCGACGACCCGGCGCACGACGAAGGCCGAGATCACCAGCGCGTAGACGAAGTCCGCCAGCAACACGACGCGAAGCGCCTCGCCCCCGGCGAGGACCTTGGTGTCCGACAGCGCCACGAACGTCAGCACGCCGAGAACCGGGCCGAGCGCGAACATGCTCCAGACGGCGCCCGCCCGGACCGATCGTTTGGCTCGCCAGCGGGCAAGCGAGAGGCCCGCGCGGGTCAGGGCTGGACTGGGCATAGCTTACCGACGCTTCTGACGTTCTGACTGCTCGACTGTGGCAATCTTACATCATTCTTTTGCCACGCGTAACCCGGATGTCGAGATCCTTGATCTTCTTGCGCAGCGTGTTGCGGTTGATCCCCAGCAACTCCGCCGTGCGCACCTGGTTGCCGCGGGTCGCCGACAGCGACAGCGCGATCAGCGGCAGCTCCATCTCCTTCAGGATCCGGTCGTAAAGCCCGTCGGGCGGCAGGCCGTCGCCGTGCAGGTCGAAGTACCGGCGCAGGTGCGTCTCGATCGCCTGCGACAGCCGCTGCGGCTGGGCGGTGGTCGGACCGACCGCGGAGCTCGGCCGCGCCGAGATCTCCTGCGTGACCACCGCGCCCGAGATCATGTCGTCGGGGCAGAGCACGCAGAGCCGGCGCATCAGGTTCTCGAGCTCGCGCACGTTGCCCGTCCAGTCCTGCTTTTTCAGGATGTCGAGCGCTTCCTTGGAGATCTGCTTGCGCGGCAGCCCCTCGGTCTCGGCCCGGCGCAGGAACGCCCGCGCAAGATCGGGCACGTCGTCGAGCCGCTCGCGCAGCGGCGGCAGCCGGATCGGCACCACGTTGAGCCGATAGAACAGATCCTCGCGGAACCGCCCCTCGTTGATCAGTCCGCGCAGATCCTGATGCGTCGCCGCGATGATCCGCACGTCCGCCGTCTGCAACTCGCGGCCGCCGACGCGGGTGTATTCGCCCTCCTGGAGCACGCGCAGCAGCCGCGTCTGCGCGTCGAGCGGCATGTCGCCGACCTCGTCGAGGAACAGCGTGCCGCCTTTCGCCTGTTCGAACTTGCCGGCCATGGCCCGGTCGGCCCCGGTGAACGCGCCCTTCTCGTGACCGAACAATTCGCTCTCGATCAGGTCGCGCGGGATCGCGGCCATGTTGATCGCGATGAACGGACCCTTCTTGCGCAGCCCGAAATTGTGGAGCGCGCGCGCCACCAGTTCCTTGCCCGTGCCGCTCTCGCCGGTGATCATCACCCCGAGATCGGTGTTCATCAGCCGCGCGAGAATGCGGTAGACCTCCTGCATCGACGGCGAGCGGCCGATCAGCGGCAGGTTGTCGCCGCCCACCGGCTCCTCCTCCCGCGCGGTGGGGGGCTTGGACTTCTGGTTGAGCGCCTTCGCGACCTGGGCGAGGACCTCCTTCAGATCGAAAGGCTTGGGCAGGTATTCGTACGCCCCGACCTCCGCCGCGCGGATCGCCGTCATCACCGTGTTCTGCGCGCTCATCACGATGACCGGCAGACCGGGGCGGCGCTTGCGGATCGCGGGAAGCAGGTCGAGCGCGTCGCCGTCGGGCATCATCACGTCGGTGACGACGACATCGCCCTCGCCTTCCTCGATCCAGCGCCACAGCGTCGAGGCGGTGCCGGTCGCGCGCACGCGGCAGCCGGCGCGGGTCAGGGCCTGGGCGAGCACCGTGCGGATCGTCCGATCGTCGTCCGCGACCAGAATGGTCCCTTCCATGCCTTCAGGCCTCCGTCGCTGCCGTGGCTTCCGTCTCCGGCGGTGTGGCGCCGCGCCAGACCGGCATGCGGATGCGGAACCGCGTCCGCCCCGGCCGGCTGTCGCATTCGACCACGCCGCCGTGGTCGGAAATGAACTTCGAGACCAGCGAGAGCCCGAGGCCCGAGCCGTTGACCTTGGAGCTGACGAACGGATCGAAGATGTCGCGCATCAGGCTCTCGGGGATCCCGGGCCCGTTGTCGGTGATCGTGATCAGCAGCGGCA
Organism: Rhodobacterales bacterium; assembly: GCA_038247355.1. GTDB lineage: Bacteria > Pseudomonadota > Alphaproteobacteria > Rhodobacterales > Rhodobacteraceae > Amaricoccus. Next base: position 7,563 of record JBBRUZ010000036.1, on the reverse strand, counting down.
AGCTCTCGCTGCCGCCGCCGGGCCGCATCATCTTGACGCCGGGGCGGAAGGCCGTCGCGACCGTGATCGCGCCGCCGACCTTCGGCGCGGCTTCGGCGGCGTTCTTCAGCAGGTTCTGGAACACCTGAAGCAACTGGTCGGGGTCTCCCGCCGTCGGGGGCAGCGACGGGTCGTAATCCTCGGCGAAGCGCACGTGCGACGCGAAACCCGCCTTCGCCGCGCGCCGCGCCCGGTCGAGCACGTCGTGGATGTTCAGCGGATGGCGCTGCGCCGGCCGCAGGTCGCCGAACGCCTCGACCCGGTCGACGAGCTTGCCGATCCGCGCCGCTTCGGTCTGGATCAGCCCGGTCAGCTCGCGATCGGCGTCGCCGAGCCCCATCTCCAGCAACTGCGCGGCGCCCGAGATACCCGCGAGCGGGTTGCGGATCTCGTGCGCCAGCATCGCGGCCATGCCGGTCACCGAGCGCGCGGCCGAGCGATGCCCGAGGCTGCGGTCCATCTTGTCGGCCATGCCCTGGGGGTGCATCAGCAGCAGCACCTCGCCCTCGGCCTCCTGCAGCGGCGCCGCGTGCACGTTCTGCGCCTGCGGCGGCTGGTCCGCCCAGCCGACCTCGAGGTCGTACTGCGCCACCGACACGCCGTTCCTGCGCGCCTGGCGCACCACGTCGAGCACGGCGCTGTCCTCGCCGAGGTATTTGCCCAGCGGGCGTCCTTCCATCTGGCGGATCGACGTCGCCCCGAAACTCTCGGCCGCCGGATTGGCCGCGATGATCGTATCGTCGGCGGCGATCACCAGCGCCGGATAGGGCATGGCGCTCCAGACCGTCTCATAGAGCGCCTCGATCATGCGGCCGCCTCCAGCGCGGGGCCGCAGTCCCGAAGGCCCGCCGCGAGACGGCGCGCGACGGCGCCCGGCTCGGTCAGCGTCAGCACCTGCCGTCGCAGCTCGGCGCCGCCCGCAACGCCGTCGAGATACCAGCCGACATGCTTGCGCGCGACCCGCAGGCCGAGATCGACGCCGTAAAAGCCGAGGATCGCCGCATAGTGCTCGAGGATCAGGTCGTGAAGCGCGCCGCCGGACGGCGCGGCCTCGGGCGTCTCGCCGCGCAGCTCCGCCGCGATCCGGCCCGCGAGCCACGGCCGTCCCTGCGCGCCGCGCCCGATCATCACCCCGTCCGCCCCGGACTGCGCCAGCGCCGCACGCGCGTCGGCGGCGCTGCGGATGTCGCCGTTGACGAGCACCGGCACGCGCACCGCGCGCTTTATCGCCGCGACCGCCGCCCAGTCGGCGCGCCCCGAATAGAACTGCGCCCGCGTTCGACCATGCACGGCGATCATCGCGACGCCCGCCGCTTCGGCACGAGCCGCGAGCTCCGGCGCGTTGATGTGGCGCTCGTCCCAGCCAAGCCGCATCTTCAGCGTCACCGGTGTCGTCACCGCGCCCGCGACGGCGTCGATCAGCCGCAGCGCGAGATCGGGGTCGCGCATCAGCGCCGCCCCCGACAGGCCGCCCGTCACCTTCTTGGCCGGACAACCCATGTTGATGTCGATGATCCGCGCGCCCTGTCCGGCGATCCGACGCGCCGCCTCGGCCATCCACGCCGGCTCGCGGCCCGCGAGCTGGACTGACGTGCGCGCGATCCCGAGCCCCAGCTCGGACCGCGCCCGCGCCGACGGCTTCGCGCGCACCACCTCCGCGCTCGCCACCATTTCCGACACGACCCGCGACGCGCCGAAGCGCAACGCGAGCGCGCGAAACGGCACGTCGGTAATCCCGGCCATCGGCGCCAGAAAAACAGGCGTACTTCCCATTATGTCGCTCAAAGTGTCAGACATTCGCCCATTCCGTGTGCATCTGCGGCAAGTCTTAGCCGAGGGGCGCCGTTCTGGCAAGAGCGACCGCCCATTCCTTCACCAGCACCCAAAAAGATTGATGCAATCGCGTCAGCAAACCCGGCCCGAACGAATTTGGCGACGCCGCCCGGATCTGGTCGAACGTCTTCGGCTCCCCGACAGCGCCCACCAGATGAAAAGGCGCTCGGTCGGACCGCGCGGCCAGAAAAGGAACGCGCCGCCGGCTCCTCGCGTGTCCCGCGCACGGCCACACCATTGTGGCCCGGACTGCTTGCCCATTATATGGCGCGGGAACGAGCCCGGGGAACAGGAATGCGCACAGCCGGCTTGATCGTAGCTGCCGGGCGCGGCCTTCGTTTAGGCGCCCCGACGCCCAAGCAGTATCAGCCGCTCGGCGGATCGACCGTGCTCGCTTACGCGCTGCGGGCGTTCCTCGGCCATCCCGGCGTCGCCAGCGTCCGCGTGGTGATCCACCCCGACGACCGGAGGCTTTACGACGCCGCGCTCGACGGCCTCGACGCTGAAAGGCTCGCCGGGCTCGACGCAGACCGGCTCGGCCCGCCGGTCGCTGGGGGGGCGACGCGCTGCGCCTCGGTGCTGGCAGGTCTCGAGGCCCTCGCGCAGAGCGCGCCGGACCGCGTGCTGATCCACGACGCCGCGCGGCCTTTCCTGTCGGGTCGGTTGATCTCCGCCGTGCTCGACGCGCTCGACGGCGTGCCGGCGGCCTTTCCGGCGCTGTCGGTCGTCGATGCGCTCTGGCGCGCGACGGGCGGCGCGGTCGAAGCGCCGGTCGAGCGCGCCGATCTGTGGCGCGCCCAGACGCCGCAGGGCTTTCGCTTCCCAGAGATCCTCGCCGCACACCGCGGCCACGAAGGCGACGCCGCGGACGATGTCGCGGTGGCCCGCGCCGCCGGCCTCGCCGTCCGCCTCGTGCCGGGCGCCGAGGAGAACTACAAGATCACCACCGCCGCCGATCTCGACAAGGCGCGGCGCAGCGTCGGGGGCGCGATGGACATCCGCACGGGCAACGGCTTTGACGTCCACGCCTTCGGGCTGGGAAACAGCGTGACGCTGTGCGGCGTCGTCGTGCCGTTCGATCGCGGCCTCGTCGGGCATTCCGACGCCGATGTCGGAATGCATGCGCTGACCGACGCGATCTTCGGCGCGCTCGGCGAGGGCGATATCGGCCAGTGGTTCCCGCCTTCGGACCCGCAGTGGAAGGGCGTCGACTCCGCGGTCTTTCTGCGCAAGGCGGTGGAGCGCGCGACCGCGCGGCGGTTCGCCGTGACCCATCTCGACTGCACGCTGATCTGCGAGGCGCCGAAGATCGGGCCGCACGCGGGCGCGATGCGCGCGGCGCTCGCGGCGGCGACCGCGATCGAGCCCGACCGGATCAGCGTCAAGGCGACCACGTCGGAGCGGCTCGGGTTCACCGGACGCGGCGAGGGGATCGCGGCGCTCGCCACCGCCACGCTGGTGCGGCCGTGACGCGCCTCGCCCGCCTGATCGCCACGTTCGGCTATGTCGGCGTCGTCCCCGGACCCGCAGGCACCTGGGGCTCGGCGGCGGCGATCCCCGTCGCGTGGGTCCTGCACTGGCTCGGCGGGTTTCCGCTGCTCGCCGTCGCCACCGTCGTCGTCTGCGCCGCCGGATACTGGGCGACCAAGGTTGAAACAGCTGGCAAGGACGACCTCGACCCCGGAGAGATCGTCATCGACGAGGTCGTCGGTCAATGGATCGCGCTTTGGCCGCTGTCGGCCGGTCTGTGGCACGCCGGAGCGGCGCCGTATGTGTTTCCCTGGCCAGGCTGGGTCGCGGCGTTCGTTTTCTTTCGTCTGTTCGACATCTGGAAACCCGGCCCCGTCGGCTGGGCGGATCGTCGGAAGGGCCCGTTGGGCGTCATGCTCGACGACGTGATCGCGGGCGTATTGGCCGCCGCCGTCGTCACCGCTGCGGCCGCGGTGTCGCATGGCTGGCTGCGATGATCGCGGAGGCGCTCGCCCGCGAAGTCCTCGCCACGGCCGGCCGGCGCGGCCTCATGATCGCGACCGCCGAGAGCTGCACCGGCGGGCTGGTCAGCGCGGCGCTGACCGACATCCCCGGCTCGTCGGACGTCTTCGACCGCGGCTTCGTCACCTATTCCTATCCGGCGAAAACGTCGGTGCTCGGCGTGCCGGAGGCGATGCTGGCCGAACATGGCGCGGTCTCCGAAGTGGTGGCGCGTGCGATGGCGCAGGGTGCGCTCGCGGCGTCGCGGGCGCAGGTCGCGGTGGCGATCACCGGTGTCGCCGGTCCCGGGGGATCGGAGCCGAAGCCCGAAGGGCTGGTCTGGTTCGCGGTCGCGGGACCGGCGGGCGTCCAGACGCTGCGCCGTGATTTCGGCCCGCTCGGTCGCGCGACCGTCCGCCAGCGCAGCGTCGAGGCTGCGCTGGAGCTGATCCTTCAGGCCTTGGGGCGGGAGCCGCCGTAAAGCGCCTCGGCCCGTCGCTCGAACGCGCGCACGATCCGCTGCATCGCCTCGTTGAACACAAGACCGATCAGCCGCTGCAGGATCGCCGAACGGAACTCGAAATCGACGAAGAAATCCACCTCGCAATGGTTCGCCCCGCGCGGATCGAACTGCCAGTGATTGCGAAGGTACTTGAACGGCCCATCGAGGTACTCGACGTCGATCATCCGCGCGTCGGGCCGCACCGTGACGCGGCTGGCGAAGCGCTCGCGAAACAGCTTGAACGAGATCACCAGATCCGCCTCGATCACCTCGCCCGAGCCGTCGGGCAGCGGCTCGCGGCTTTGCAGGCGGGCGCCGACGCACCAGGGCAGGAATTCGGGGTAGCTCCCGATGTCGGCGATCAGGTCGAACATCTGCTCGGCGCTGTGGGGCATGATCCGTTTTTCAGCGTGCGTGGGCATTGCGGACCGATTGCTGGCTTGGGGTTGCGGATTGTCGGTCGCGGACGTTGACAATAGGATGCCGCCGATTTCAAGGGCGAGGCGGGACAGGACCCCCAATGACCACGCGAAACTACGTGATCGACGAGATGATTTCGGCCAAGGCCATCGCCGCGCGGGTCGAGGCGCTGGCGCGCGAGATCTCCGCGCATTTCGCCGGCACCGACAAGCTGGTGGTCGTGGGACTGCTGCGCGGGTCGTTCATCTTCATCGCCGATCTGGTGCGCGAGCTCGACCTGCCGGTCGAGGTCGATTTCCTCGAGGTCTCCTCGTACGGCGACGCCACCGAGTCGAGCCGCGAGGTGCGTATCCTGAAGGACCTGCGCAGCGGGATCGAGGGGCGCGACGTGCTGGTGGTCGAGGACATCGTCGATACCGGCTTCACGCTGTCCCATGTCCTCGCGATCCTGCGCACCCGGGGCCCCGCGCGGCTCGAGGTCTGCGCGCTGCTCGACAAGCCGTCGCGGCGCGAAATCGACGTGAAGGCCCGCTGGACCGGGTTTGAAATCCCCGACGAGTTCGTCGTCGGCTACGGCATCGACTACGCCCAGCGAAACCGCAACCTGCCACATATCGGCGCGGTGCGGTTCACGGCGGGCGCGATAACAGACTGATATCGCGACAAGTTCTTAAATTTAAACAATAAAGATGATCGGTTTCGCGACCGGGCGCCCCGACACGCGCCGCCGCGCGGACAGGGGCAGTCTGGAACGGGGGCCCTGTCCGCTGACCTTGAGCGACCCATCCGCGCCGCCGAGCGCCGTGGCGCGGTAGACCGGAGCCCGCGCGGCCGTCACGAGGAGGCCGCGCGCAGACCGCAGGTCAGGCGCGAGCGTCGCCGATCAGCTTCCACAGACCGGGCACGATCAGCGCGGCGAGGGCGAGCTTGATCGTGTCGCCGATCAGGAACGGGGTCAGGCCCCAGGCGAGGATCGGCTCGTTCCAGCCGTAGAGGACGCCGAGCCAGAGCACGCCCGGGATGTAGATGAGCGCGGTCCCCGCCAGCATCGCCAGCGCCATGCCGCCGACGGTGCGGTCCCGGCCCTGGCGGGCAGCTTGGCCGAGGGCCAGCGTCGCGAGGACGTAGCCGACGAGATATCCGCCGGTGCCGCCCATCATGTAGGTCAGGCCGTTCGCCTCGGCCGAGGAGCCGGCGAACACGTCCCAGCCGATGGCGCCGAGCAGCATGTAGCCTGCGATCGTCGCGAGGCCGAGCCGCGGGCCGTAGGCGGCGCCGAGCGTCAGCACCGCAAAAGTGCCCAGCGTGATCGGCACGGGCGAGGGCCAGACCGGGACCTTGATCTTGGCGGCGATCGCGAGGGCGGCGATCCCGAGGACGACGAGCACCGCCCGCTTGACCCACAGGCCCGCGCCCTCCGCATCCCAGAAGGTCTCGGTCAGAACCGCTCGCGGTGTGGTCGTCGCCATGGGGGCCTCCGGTGGGTAGGGGATTTCAGTTAGGATTTGATGGCGTAATTCTATGGTGCTGTCCAGCGCGAGCGGGCGTGGCCTCACGGTTCGCGTCTTCCCTCTAACCTGTTGAATGCAAACCGGTATGCAAGAAGAAAACCGATGAATTGCTTCAATCCTATCAAAATCACATTCAAAAATCATCGTTTGAATTATCTACAGTAGGTCCCATCGCATCAATGTCTGACGAGAAAGGCTTGTAAAAGGCCCAAACATCCGGATCCTTTATAATCCGCCCAACCTGAGAGTTATTTGACTTGATATCAGATAGCTCTTTGATTTGTAGATCCGTAAACTCTGGATCTTCTGGAAATTTTGCAATTATGGCATGAGTATCTGCAAAACTACCAGAGGCTGCAAGCTCTGAAATTAAAATATTAAGCTTTGCTTGGTTTGCCAGTTTTATCTTTGGAACGTGAAGCTTAAAAAAGTCGCTTAAGTCACGATAGTAATGTAGTTCACCTTTGTTTTTATTTTTGTACTCACGCGATAAAAACGAATTTACCTTGTTTGAATCACTAGGCGAAGCAAAGTCAGAATCTGCAGAAACAAGATGTAAGTCTTCACCACTAGGTACATTTTCAATAAGAAATTCCCAATTTAACTCATCTCCAATCGTCACTTTGTTTTTTCCAGGAGGGTTTCCCAATCGGAATCGCTGGTATGCTGCATTAAATTGCTTTCTATCCGTCTTAGTCACACTTACTGTATCGATCAGCTCTTTAATGAACTTATCCGCTTCAAGCTCTCGCCGTTCGACCAGATTAGCAACAGTTTTTATCATCTCAGCGTGAAGTTTATTTGCATCAGTTAGTAATTTCTGCAAGTCTGAGAACGTCGGCATCGCCTTGACGAAAGACGGAGCGCGACACTTGAAATTATCATCCCTAAAGGCTTTAAATGAATCCTTGATTTTGTTATCTCTATTTCGCTCTACTTCGTTCATCAACTGATCACTTACGAATAAAATTATATCCTTTTTATTAACAACTGCAATTAACTGCTTCAGCTGTTGAACATCAGCGTTTGACAGAGCATAGAATGAGAGCAATATATTTGTATCAATAAATAAATTTAGTGGCATTAGCTGGCCATTCTTTTCCATATCATTTGGTTCGAATAGCCGGGATGTACGCTGCGGGTCAAGCTCGATGGTGACGGTCTGTCGCCTAAGCGCCGAGTCCGTAGGCGGTCACCATCGCATAATCCTTCTGCGGCCCCCGCACCGCCACTCCGCCGTCCAGCGGGGCCATGAACTGACGTCGTAGCGGACGCGGTACTGGTCGG
>JBBRUZ010000035.1:0-21422 GCA_038247355.1 Rhodobacterales bacterium | reverse complement strand
GGGACGCGAAGCTATCGGGGGATGAGCAAGGGCAAGATGCGGTAATCACGCACATTCTGCTGCCCAACCACAAGCAATCTAGCAATACCGGCGCAGCGATATACGTAAAAAAAGTTGTTGCGCGAATCTTGCATTGAGCGTATGTTAAAAAAAGTCAAACTTGGGACTTAGTGAAAATAAAAAAATGAGCGGCAAGTATTTAATTATTTTGTTTGCGTTGATAAGCTTCGGGGGCTGATCAAGTGAAGCTAAACCAAATTTTTTAATTACAGTAGCAAATGTAGTTTATGTCGAACAAGGTGGTATTGGACAGATCTTCACAGATCTTTCGCGTTCTGATCTTGATGTGGCTTTGGAAATAGCTGGCACGGCATTGGGTTATCCGGGCGTTGTTACCACGGCGTTTTCGTATGTGGACGCTATTGCGTCGGGAAAGGCAGTCGAAGGCATAAATGTGGGAGCTGTCGTCGAAAGAGATGAGGGAGAAGCGCATTGGGGGCATATTCAAGCCCCGGTTGATTATACTGCATTTAACGCAACAGTAGAAAATGTGATCGTTGAATGTGGTGGTACTTTTACTGGAGTGTTACGCACCGCGCCAAATTCGGGAAATAACATCGATGGTTTACACTGGTACATCGTCGCCACTAGACCGGGAGACCTCAGTACAGATAGCTGTTCTGTTGGAGGTACTATGACTGTCACTTTTGTCGACGCAAGTAAAATTGATGGCGCAAGCTGTTTGGTTCGGGATGAAACGAGCCAGCCAGCATTTCATTTTGGACAATGACTATCGGCAACAGATGCTTACGTTTAGCGAGCCGCAGCCGTAGGGTGGGCAAGCTGCCCACCACTCCCCTCACCCCTCCCGCTGCGTCGCTACATTTGCCCGGAGCACCGCGTTCATCCGCGTCTGATACCCCTTTCCCCGCGCCCGGAACCAGTCCAGCACACCCGCAGCGTCACCTGCGCCTTCGCCGCCGGCATCACCAGCCGCGCGTTGCGAAAGAACGCGTCGCCCAACTCCGATGTCCGAACAATCGATCTCCTCGTCCGGCAACGTCGCCAGCTCCTCCAGCGTCAGCGCTTAATCATATTGCTTCTGCGTGACAGCGCCCTTTCCGTTCGCTTCAAGCACCGCACCGACATGATGCACATCAAGCCACGCAGCGCATTGTCACCACTTTTGTAGCTACTTCAATGCCGCACCCTCCGCCCGCATCCGCGCACGATCGCGCGACCGCGCTCCGAGGCAGTTGACCCCTGCCATCCGAAGGCCCCAGCGTCGCGCGTCCTAACCGGAGCCCGACATGCCGCCTCGCCGCCTGCTCGCCGTCCTCGCCCTGTGCCTCGCCACCCCCGCTTTCCCCGATCAGCCCTGCGGCGCGACGGGTCCCGCCTGCGCGGTTCCGCTCGGCGAATACCGCATCGCCCTGCCCGAAGATCCGGCGCCGGCGGCCGGATACCCTGCGGTGATGTTCTTTCATGGCTTTGGCGGCACGGGCGCCGAGACGCTCGCCAACGCCGGAATGGTCGACACGTTTCTCGCCCGCGGCTGGGCTGTCATCGCGCCGGAGGGCCTCGGTCGCGAGGGGCGCGCGGGCGGCGGCTGGTCGTTCCACCCCGACCGTCCGAAGGCCCGCGACGAGCTCACCTTCACGAGGCAGGTCCTCGACGCCGCCGCCGCGGCGCATGGCGTGGACCGCGACCGCGTCCTGCTTGGCGGCTTTTCCATCGGGGCCTCGCTCACCTGGTATCTCGCCTGCGCCGACCCCGGCCTCGCCGCCGCCTACGCGCCAGTCGCTGGCGCCTTCTGGCGACCGCATCCCGAAATGGGCGCCTGCGCCGGTCCGGTCCGCCTGCTCCACACCCACGGCTGGCGCGACGAGACCGTCCCGCTCGAGGGTCGGCCGCTGCGCAGCGACGTGCTTCAGGGCGACGTCTTTTACGGCCTCGAGATCCTGCGCGACGCCAACGGCTGCGAAGGCATGCGCGCCGACGCCTACGACACGAGCGGCCCGTACTGGAGGCGCTGGTGGACCCGCTGCACGCCCGGCTCGGCGCTGGAGCTCGCACTCCACACCGGCGGCCACACCGTCCCGCCCGATTGGGCCGGCCTTGCACTCGACTGGTTCGACCGCGTGCTGCCGCCCCCTGACGGCGCGGGCTGATGCGAATGACAGAAAAATCATGCAGGTATTGATATAAATATCAAAGACTTGCGCGGATAACAGGCTGATACCGCGTGGCTTCGGTCAGAACCGAAGCGCCTTCGCCTGCCGGATCTGCGGCAGCCGGGCGATCTCGGCCAGCGCCTCGGCCCCGACCGCCTCGTCGACCCCGAGAAAGGCGATGGCCTCGCCGCTCTTCTCGGCCCGCCCCAGCGCGAAGGTCGCGATGTTGATCCCCAGCGCCCCGAGCTTCGTGCCGAGCGCCCCGATGAAACCCGGCGTGTCGGTGTTGGTCGTGTAGAGCATGAACGGCATCGGCTCCGCCTCCAGCCCGATGCCCTTGATCTGGATGAACCGCGGTTTGCCGTCGGAATAGATTGTGCCCGCCACCGAGCGCGTCTGGCTCTCGGTCGTCACGATCAGCCGGATATAGGACCCGAAGGCCCCCTGCGCGTCCCGCCGCGTCTCCGCGATATGGATGCCCCGCTCGCGCGCCACGACCGGCGCCGAGACCATGTTCACGCCGCCCTCGCCCATCAGCGGCTTCATCAATCCCGCGGTCAATGCCGAGGTGAGGGGCCGGAGGTTCAACAAGCCGACCTCGCCGACGTATTCGATCTCGATCTCGGTGATCGGATGATCGGTGACCTGGCCCGCGAAACTCCCCAGCATCTCGGCCAGTCCGATCCATGGCTTCAGGATCGGCGCCTCCTCGGCGGTGACCGACGGCGCATTCAGCGCGTTCGAGATCGCGCCCCGCATCAGATAGTCCGACATCTGCTCGGCGATCTGCAGCGCGACGTTCTCCTGAGCCTGGGGGGTCGCGGCGCCCAGATGGGGCGTGCAAACGACGTTCGGCGCGCCGAACAGCGGGTTGTCCGCTGCGGGCTCGACCGCGAACACGTCAAAGCCGGCCCCGGCGAGATGGCCGGAAACCAGCGCCGCTGCGACCGCCGCCTCGTCGACCAGTCCGCCCCGCGCGCAGTTGATCAGGCGCGCGCCCGGCTTCATCCGGGCGATGCGCTCGGCCGAAAGAATGTTCGCGGTCTTTTCGGTCTTTGGAACATGCAACGTGACGAAATCGGCGCGGCCGAGCAGGTCGTCCACGTCCTCGATGCGCTCGACGCCGAGCGCCTGGGCGCGTTCGGCCGACAGGAAGGGGTCGTAGGCGACGACCTTCATCTTCAGGCCGATCGCGCGGGCCGCGACGACCGAGCCGATATTGCCGGCGCCGATCAGGCCGAGCGTCTTGCCGGTGATCTCAACCCCCAGGAACTTCGACTTTTCCCATTTTCCCGCGCGGGTCGAGGCGTCGGCCGCGGGAATCTGGCGGGCGACGGCGAACATCAGCGCGATAGCGTGCTCGGCGGTCGTTATCGAGTTGCCGAAGGGCGTGTTCATCACCACGATGCCCCTCGCCGAGGCCGCGGGGATATCGACGTTGTCGACCCCGATCCCGGCGCGGCCGATGACCTTGAGGCTGGTCGCGCGCGCCAGCAGGTCGGCGGTCGCCTTTGTGGCCGAGCGGATGGCGAGGCCGTCGTAATCGCCGATGATCTCGGCGAGATGGGCCGGGTTCTTGCCGAGATGCGGCTGGAAGTCGACATCGACGCCGCGATCGCGGAAGATCTGGACGGCGGCGTCGGACAGTTCGTCCGAAATGAGCACGCGTGGCATGGGGATGTCCTAATCTGGGGCGCTCGGCCCCGGTCTGACCGGAAGGGTTCGGGGCTCAGGCGACCTTTACGGTTGCGAAGGCCCAGTCGAGCCAGGGCGTCAGCCGCTCGATGTCCGTCGTATCAACGGTCGTGCCGCACCAGATGCGCAGGCCCGGCGGGGCGTCGCGGTAACCGGCGATATCGTAGGCAGCACCTTCGGCCTCCAGCAGCCGCGTCATGCGCTTGACGAAATCGCGCTGGGCGGCTTCGTCGAGTGCCGTGATCGCGGGATCGGTGATCGAGAGGCAGACCGAAGTGTTCGAGCGCGCGGCACGGTCGGCGACCAGGTTCGCGACCCATGCCGCCGCGTCGACCCAGGCCTGCAGGGCGGCGAAGTTCGCGTCGGCCCGGGCGCGGGTAGCGGGCAGGCCGCCGATCTGTTCCATCCAGTCGAGAGCGTCCACCGCGTCCGCAACGGCGAGCATCGACGGGGTGTTGATGGTCTCGCCGGTGAAGATGCCCTCGATCAGCTTGCCGCCCTTGGTCAGCCGGAAAATCTTCGGGAGCGGGCGATCGGGGACAAAGCTCTGCAGGCGGTCGACGGCGCGAGGCGACAGGATCAGCACCCCGTGCGCGCCCTCGCCGCCCATCGCCTTCTGCCACGAGAACGTGGTGACGTCGAGTTTCGGCCAATCGAGTTCCTGTGCGAAGGCGGCGGAGGTGGCGTCGCAGAATGTCAGGCCTTCGCGGTCGGCCGGGATCCAGTCGGCGTTCGGCGTCCGGGCGCCGGAGGTGGTGCCGTTCCAGGTGAAACAGACGTCGGCTTCGGGGCGCACGGCGCCGAGATCGGGAAGCTCGCCATAGGGGGCGGTCAGCACGCGAGCGTTCGCAAGCCTGAGCTGCCTCGTCGCGTCGGTGGCCCAGCCCGCGCCAAAGCTTTCCCAAACGAGCAGGTCCACCGGGCGGGCGCCGAGCATCGACCACATCGCCATCTCGTAGGCGCCGGTGTCGGAGGCCGGGACGATGCCGACACGGTAGTCTTCAGGCACGCCGAGCACGCGGGCGGTGCGGTCGATGACGTCCTTCAGCTGGGCCTTGGGACCGGCTGCGCGGTGGGAGCGACCGAGTAACGCGCGGGCCGCAACCGCCTCGGCGCTCCAGCCCGGGCGTTTGGGGCACGGACCCGACGAGAACTCGGGGCGCGCGGGCTTCGTGGCCGGTTTTCGGAGAGAGTGCGACAATGCCGCAGGGGTGGCGTGGCTCATGGGGCCAGCTCCGTCGTCAGGGTGAGATCGCTGAGCCCGCCCCGCTCACCCTTGTCCGGGGACGCGCCCGGAATCCGGATAGGCGATTTCCGGCGCCCTGCCAAGGGGGGTGGCACCGGGCGGCGGAACCTCGACCAAATTTTCGCGTGCTCGGGCGACGTCAAGACGTTGGCCATGTTGACCCTGCACGGCAGGGCCGTAGCGTTGGTGACCGAGGGAGTGGCAACGCCCGGGGAAATCGCGCAGATCGCAGACGCGCTCCGAAAGCGCAGCGCCCGGTGTCGCAATTGCGGTGACCGGCGCTCGAACGATTTCGTTCCGTCAGGCGAATTTGGCGACTTCGGCCTCGATCTCGCCGACAACGTCGGTGAGGAGCGCTGCGTCGTCGCATTCGCCCATGATACGCACGAGCGGCTCGGTGCCGGATTTGCGGATCACGAGCCGACCGTGGCCCTTGATGCGGGCCTCGCCGAGCGCGATGACGGCGCGAACGCTGGCCTGGTCGAGCGGGGCGGCGCCCTTGCGGTAGCGGACGTTCTGGAGGACCTGCGGGAAGGGCTCGAAGACGCGAGCGAGTTCGGAGGCGCGCTTGCCGGTCTCGATCATCGCGCTGAGAAACTGCAGCGCGCCGATCAGGCCGTCGCCGGTAGTGACGTGGTCGGTCATGACGATATGGCCCGATTGCTCGCCGCCGAGGTTGAAGCCGCCGATCCGCATCGCCTCGACGACGTAGCGATCCCCGACCGGAGTGCGCCGCAGAGTCAGGCCCTGAGCTTCGAGGTGGCGCTCGAGGCCGAGATTGGACATGACGCTGGCGACGAGCGTTCCATGGGCGAGGCGACCTTCGGCGGCCCAGCGGTCGGCGATCAGCGCCATGAACTGGTCGCCGTCGGCCACCGTTCCGGTCTCGTCGATGATCAGCACGCGGTCGGCGTCGCCGTCGAGGCTGATGCCGATGTCCGCGCCATGGGCGATGACCGCGGCGGCGGCGGTGTCGGTGTGGGTCGACCCGCAGTCGCGGTTGATGTTGAAGCCGTCGGGAGTCACGGCGACCGGGATGACCTCCGCGCCGAGTTCCCAGAGCACCTGCGGCGCGGTGCGATAAGCGGCGCCGTTGGCGCAGTCGACCACGACCTTGAGCCCGTCGAGGCGCTGGCCGCGCGGGAAGGTGGTCTTGGCGAACTCCATGTAGCGGCCGCGGCCGTCGTCAATCCGCGTGGCCCTCCCGATGTGTTTGGGTTCGGCCAGCTCGGGGGCGCCCATCATCAGCGCCTCGATCTCCTCCTCGGCGGCGTCCGACAGCTTGAAGCCGTCGGGACCGAACAGCTTGATGCCGTTGTCCGGATAGGGGTTATGGGAGGCCGAGATCATCACCCCGAGATCGGCGCGCATCGAGCGGGTCAGGAACCCCACGGCTGGGGTCGGGATCGGCCCGACCAGAAAGACGTTCATGCCGACGGAGGTGAATCCCGCGGTCATGGCGTTTTCCAGCATGTAGCCCGACCGCCGGGTGTCCTTGCCGATGACGACGCGGTGAGCGTGGCCGCCGTTGGTGAAGTGCCGCCCTGCCGCCTGGCCGAGGCGCAGCGCGATCTCGGGCGTCATCGGCGCCTCGTTCGCGCGGCCCCGAACCCCATCGGTTCCGAAGTATTTCCTGCTCATGCCCGTGCTCCGCCTCTCGCGTTCAAGCCGGAGCGTTGAGGGCCGCCCAGAGAGCCAGCGCCTGTCGCGTCTCGGCCGCGTCGTGAACGCGTAGCACGTGCGCGCCCTGGCGCAAAGCCTCGAGCGCGACGGCGAGCGAGCCCGGTCCGCGCGAGGCGGGTTCCGGCGCATTTCCGATCGCGCCGATGAAGCGCTTGCGCGAGGCGCCGAACACGATGGCGCACCCGAGGCCGTGGAGGACGGAGAGGCCGCGGGTGAGGTCGAGGTTGTGCCCGGGCGTCTTGCCGAAGCCGATGCCGGGGTCGATCAGGATATGCGCGCGGGGTATGCCAGCCGCCGTCGCCGCCGCGATGCGCGCGTCGAGGAAGTCGGTGACGTCGAGGAGGACGTCGTCGTAGCGGGGCGCGTCCTGCATGGTGCGGGGGTCGCCCCTGGCATGCATCAGGCAGACCGGCTTGCCGCTGGCCGCGGCGATGGCGACGCTGACCGGATCGTACGTCAGCGCGGAGACGTCGTTAAACAGATCGGCTCCGGCGTCGAAGGCGGCGCGGGCGACGGCGGCCTTGCGGGTGTCGATGGAGATCGGCGCGCTGATCCCGGCGGCGCGCAGCGCGGTGATGACGGGGATGGTGCGACAAACCTCCTCCGCCTCGGGGACGGGATCGGCGCCTGGTCGGGTGCTTTCGCCGCCGATGTCGAGGATGTCGGCGCCGGCGTCGATCAGCGCCTCGGCGCGCGCGATCGCGTCCTGACAGCGGAGGTGGCGACCGCCATCGGAGAAGCTGTCCGGCGTGACGTTGAGGACGGCCATGATCCGTGGACGGTCGAGCGAGAGGCCGCAGATCGGCGCGCGCCGGGCCGTGAGCGGTGCGAGCGCGTCGGCTGGCAGCTCGCCGGCCGGGATCAGGCGAGGGGGCGCGTCGCGCCGGTGTTCGGAGACGCGGTCGAACCAGAGCGGGCCTCCGGTGAGCGGCAGCGCGCCCGCGGGACGCACCGCGTCCGATTGGGGGATCGGACGGTAGCGCGGGCTCATCGAGGAAGCGCTCATCGGGTCCCTGCCGCCAGCAGCGTCGCGACGAGGTCGGGAAGGTCGGCGAAGGCGGCGAAGGTCGCCGCGGCGCCAAGCGTTTCGGGCGCGCGGTGGTTGTAGCCGTTCAGGTGCAAGAGGAACGGGACGCCGGCGGCAGCGGCGGTGGCGGCGTCGGTTTCGCTGTCGCCGATCATCATCACGGGGCCGGGGGGCAACTGGTCGGCGGCGTGGCGTAACATCGCGGGATCGGGTTTCAGCACGTCGAGGCTGTCGCCGCCGGTGAAGCCGGAGACGGGCGGCATCAGGGCAAGGCCGCGCAGGATCGCGAGGCTCGGCGCGTCGGCCTTCTGGGTGCAGACGGCGAGGCCGTGTCCGGCCGCGGCGAGGCGCGCCAACGCGGTGCGCACGCCGGGATAGGGGACGGTGCCGGTGAGCGGGTCCGCCGAATAGATCGCGCGGTAGCGCTGGAATTGCAGTGTCGCGTCGCCGCCGGGGGCGCCGCCGGTGGCGTCGAGCATACGTTCGACGAGGCGGCGCATGCCCTGGCCGACGAAGGCGAGCACGCGGCTCTCGGTCAGCGGCGGCCGGCCGAGTTCGGCGAGCAGCGTGTTGGCGGCGGCGGTCATCGTCGGGGCGGAATGGACGAGTGTGCCGTCGAGGTCGAAGATCAGCCGCGCCATTCAGAGCGCATTGACGAAGCAGACGACGCATTCGGCCTCGGCGAATCCCGAGGCGCGGTGCGCGGCGTGGCTAGGCGCGTCGTCGATCAGCGCGTCCGAACGGATCTCGCGCAGGCCATCGGCGCGTGTGACCTCTTCGAGTTGGACTACGAGCGCGCGGCCGACGCCCTGGCCCCGAAGATCGCGGGCGACGCGGACGGCTTCGAGAAAGCCAGCCGGGCGGGTCGAGCAGCCGTTGGCGTCCGCGCGCAGGCAGAGTTCGGCGAGGTGGCCGCTAGCGCCGTCGTTGGTCATCCCGGCGATCCCGGCGGGCGTTTCCTCGGGAACGAGCGCTTGCGGCCGTTCGAGCCCGTGTCGATGGTAGGCCGGGCCCAACTCGCGGATGACGACGGTCATGACGTCATCCGTTCGACCGAGCAAGCGATCGAGGCGGTGTGATGACGCGGGGCGCCGAGGTCGCGGACCGGGGGCGGTGGGGCCATGTCGGTCGCTAGCGCGTCAGATCGCCGGGCGTCGCGGCGTGGCGGAGCGGGATCGCCGTCGATCCGGGGTGCTGCGCGCCGGTGACGATCAGGGCCTCGGCGGCGATCTCGGCGGCGAGCCACGCGGCAAGGTCTGCGGGGCGACTCGCGTCGAGCGCGGGACGAGGCAGGGCGTCGATGATCATCTTGTAGGGGGCCCAGACCGGTCGGCGGCCGCTCTTCAGCGCCCAGTCGAGTTCGCTGCGGGTCGCCGCGACCGTCAGGCGCGGATCGCGGTCGGCGAGCGTCCATGCCGCTGCCTCGATGGCAAGAAGGCCGACCCGCAGCGCGCCTTCGGCGCCTGCGGTCGGCTGGGGCGTCGCGGGGCCGATGCAGAGGACGAGACTCTGCTGCCGGTCGTGGCAGGCGTCGAGCCAGGCCGCGGCTTTGGCGGCGGCGAGCAAGTCGGGCGCGAGATATAGCACCATGGGGCGCGGTGCGACCAGCGGGCGGGCGGGCTGAACCGCATGAAGACGGGCGGCTTCGTCGGGCAGGCGGGCGCGGGCGATTTCGACGCCGAGGGCGCCGGGGATGCGGTCGAGCTTCTCGACGCGGACGAAGACCCGCATCGCGCGCGGATCGGCGAGGCAGCCTGTTGCGACGCGTTCCGCGAGGGTTTCGAGCAGGTTGAGGCGCTCGACAGCCAGTGCATGCTCGATGGCCTCGACGATGGTCTCATAGGACAGGACCTTGTCGACGTCGTCGGTGCGCGCCGCCGCGTGGTGCGAGACCTCGAGCACCACATTGAAGCGCACGCGCTGGGTGACACCGCGCTCGGAGCGAAAGGCGCCGATCTCGACCTCGCGCGTAAAGTCACGGACCGATATACGGTCCAGCAGGCCCGAGGTCTGGGTGGCGGCGGCCCTGACATGGGGAGCCTCGAAAGCGATCGCGGTCTCGTCCATCAATTTCCCCTCCCCCGGCTTATCGATATCGCCGGGCGCGCATCTGGGCAAGCCGCTACAACCGTCCGGATCGGCGCAGCGATGACACCCGGCTGGGGCGATTTCGCGGCGTGCGCTACCTCGCCGAGGCGGCATAACCGATTTGTCGATCGTGAAAGCGTCGAAGTCGCACATGCTATCGTTGCGCGATCGCGACCGCGGTGCACAATACTTTTCGTGCGGTGGTCTGGCGAAGTTAACGAGGTGGTAATCGCAGCAAGGCAGTCATTCAGCAGCTGTTCCCGGACGCGTGGACTGTGCGTAACGGAGCGAGGAGAATTCGATGCGCGCCATGGTGTTCATTGTCGGGCTGGCGATGGTCCTGGGCCTCGGATCGCCGGCGCCCGCCGCAGAATCCTCCGGACTCGCGGCGAAGTTCCACCGGCCGATCGTTGGCGGACAGCTCGACGTGGCGCTGTTCGACGAGGTGGTGGCGATCTATGCGAACGCCGCACGCCGCCAGCACGGGAAGCCTGCGCTGCGGCGAGACGGCAAGCTCCTCAATGCCGCATCGGATCATGCGGCCAACATGGCGCAGTACCAAACCCACAGCCACCGGCTCCCGGTCGCGGGCGAGGGTCGGCTGGTCCAGCGCATGGCGCGCAACGGCGTCCGATTTCGCTCCGCCGCCGAGAATATCGGGATGGAAAAGGTGCTGCGCCTGCTCGACCGGCCGATCGCCGCGAAATCGATGGGCTGCGCCTTCACTTACGCCGACACCGGCGCGCCGGTTCCGATCCACACGTACGCTACGCTGGCGCAATCGGCGGTTGCGCGCTGGATGGCCTCGCCGAAGCATCGCGCCTCGTTGCTGTCGCCGACGTATCGGCGGTTGGGCAGCGGGGTCGCGATCGATCCTCAAGGCCCGGCTTGCGGCGACGTCTATCTGGTGCAGAACTTCGCCGACTGACCTGTGCGCTCAGTTCGAGGCGACCTGTTCCGGCTGCCGGTAGAAGACGTGGTTGCCGATGGACGCGGTCCGTGCGAACCCGCGCGACCAATCGGGGCGCACGTATGTCGCGTGGAAATTCGTGGCGCCGTCGGTGACGGTGCGTGGCCGGCCGTCGATCAGCATCCGGGCGAGCTTTTCCGCGCGGTCGCGGGGGACGGCGCTGGTCATGACGTCGGCCCTGCCGTCACAGACGTACGAGAACTGGCAACCGCGGCCGCTTCCGGCACCCTGGACGGTCACCGCACAGATCGAATTTGGAAAGCTGCGGGAATCGACGCGGTTCAGCACGACCTCGGCCACGCCGATCTGGCCGGCGAGCGGTTCGCCCCGGGATTCAAAGTAGATCGCTATGGCCAGGCATTGCCAGTGGCTGTCACCGGTGACGCGCGGCATTGCGTCGAGACTGGCGAAATCGAGGATGCGCCGGGTCGGCTCTACGCTGGCGGCGGCCCCGCGGGTGGCGACCGTGTCGCGGGAACCGGCGGTGGGCGCCGCGGCGGTGGCGGCGGTTCGACCGCTCGCGATGGCGGCGATCCGCGTGGCGCCCAGCGCATTGAGCGCGGCCAGTTCGCGACCCATGATGCGGGCGAGATCGTCGGCGACGGCGGCCTTGGTTACCTTGGTTTCAGCAGGCGCCGCAGGTCCGGCGGCCATGACGGCGCAGGCGCACAGAGTCGCTATTAAGGCGAGTAAGCTGCGTCCGGGTCGGACATCGGGCATGCGAGCTACCTCGTCGATTGTTTGGAACCTGGGGTTAGTCCATGATGTTGCAGTGCACAATAAATCTTCCATCGTTAATGCTTGTGACAGTTTGCTGCCGAGAATGTCCAGCAATCGCAATGGATAAGCGGAAAGCCGCCCATTGCTGGCAGCAACCGGCAGCGGCGCCGTCTTTAAAACGCGCGTGGATTCAGAGTTTTTCGAGGCTCTGGTGGACCGCCGCCCGTGCCGCCTCGAACAGCCGGGAGGCCGCCGTGAAAGGGCTGTCGGCGGCCTCGAGCCGGGGACCGAGAGCGGCGAGGCCGACGGATCCAAACGATTCGGCGAGACGGGATTCGGCCCACGCCCGCCCTTGCGCGCGCCGCTTCTTCGCGAGTCCGCCGTCGCGGACGGCGAGGGCTGATCGCTGCGCGATCAGGTCGAGAGCCTCGTCGACGCCTATCCCGCTCAGGGCGGAGACAACGACGACGTCGACGGCCGGGCGGTCGTCGGCGCATAGCGACAGCGCGCCGCGCACGTCCGCCGCGGCGCGCTGGGCGCTCGCGCCCAGGTCGCCCTTGGTGACGAGCACGATGTCGGGCGTCTCCATCACGCCCGACTTCATGAACTGCAGCGCATCGCCGGCGCCCGGCTGCGCGCAGAACACCACGAGATCGGCGCAGTCGGCGATCTCGGTCTCCGACTGACCGACGCCGACGGTCTCGATCAGCACCAGATCGAACAGCGCGCGCATCAGCACCATCGCGGGGTAGGTGATGTCGGCGACCCCGCCGAGACGGCGTCGGGCCGCCATCGAACGCACGAACACACCGTCGTCCGCGGGATCGGTCTCTATGCGGGTGCGGTCGCCGAGCAGCGCGCCGCCCGAACGTCGCGACGATGGGTCGACCGCGATGACTGCGACGCTCAGGCCACGGGCGCGGAGACGCGCGATCAGCGCACTGGTCAAAGTCGATTTGCCGACGCCGGGCGGACCGGTTAGGCCGAGCCCCAGGCCCTGCGGGGCGGCGAATGCGGCATCGAGCAGTCCGGCGAGCGCCGGATCGTCGGGGGCGGTCTCGAGCGTGGAGAGCGCTGCGGCGAGCGTGCGCTTGCCGCCCGCGCGCAGGCCGGCCAGATCCGGGATCGGCGGGGTCATCCGGTGGTTTTGGCCTCCGCGCCGCCACGCGCGAGGATGGTGGCCTGCGCCGCCGCGAGCCGCGCGATTGGTACGCGGTAGGGCGAGCATGAGACGTAGTCAAAGCCCGCAAGCTTGCAAAAGCGCACCGACGATGGATCGCCGCCATGCTCGCCGCAGAGCCCCAGCGTAAGGTCGGGGTTGCGCTCGCGACCGCGGCGGGCGGCAATCAGCATCAGCTCGCCCACGCCTTCGACGTCGAGGACGTGGAACGGATCCTCGTGAAAGACGCCCTGGTTGACGTAATCGCGCATGAACCGTCCAGCGTCATCGCGCGACAAACCATAGGTCATCTGCGTAAGGTCATTGGTGCCGAAGCTGAGAAAGGCGGTGGTCGCGGCAAGGTCGCCGGCGCGCAGGGCGGCGCGCGGCGTCTCGACCATCACGCCGAGCTTGAACGTCAGCTCGGCGTCCTGTTCGCGCTGGACCGTGGCTGCGATGGCGTCGATCCGCGCCTTGACGAGCTCGACCTCGCGGTTGGCGGAGACGAGGGGGATCATCACTTCCGGAACCACCGGGGTCTTGGCGAAGCGGTTGACGGTGATGGCGGCTTCAAAGATCGCGCGGGCCTGCATCTCGTAGATCTCGGGCATGACGACGCCGAGGCGGACGCCGCGCATGCCGAGCATCGGGTTGACCTCCGACAGCTCGTTGGCGCGGGCGCGGACCTGGGCTTCGGGAAGGTTCATCGCGGCGGCCAGCGCCGCCATGCCTTCGGCGCCGTGGGGCAGGAATTCGTGCAACGGCGGGTCGAGGAGGCGGATCGTCACCGGCAATCCGCGCATGATCTCGAAGAGTTCGCAGAAGTCGTCGCGTTGCATCGGCAGCAGACGGTCGAGGGCGGCGCGGCGCTCCACGCGCGTATCGGCGAGGATCATCTCGCGCATCACGTTGATGCGGATCTCGTCGAAAAACATGTGCTCGGTGCGACAGAGGCCAATGCCGTCGACGCGAAACTCGCGCGCCATCCGGGCCTCGGCGGGGGTGTCGGCGTTGGCGCGAACGCCCATGTCGCGGGCGGCGTCGGCCCAGTCGAGGAGCTCGGAAAAGGCGCCGCCAAGCTCGGCCGCGATCATCGTGGGCGCGCCGACCATCACCTGACCCTTGGACCCGTCGATGGTGATCAGCGCGCCCACCCGCAGCGTGCGGCCGTCCGGGGTAGTGACGGCGCCGAGCGCCGCGTCGATCCGAAGGTCGCTGGCCCCGACGACGCAAGGCAGGCCGAGCCCGCGCGCGATAACGGCGGCATGGCTCGACATTCCGCCGCGGATCGTCAGCACGCCCTTGGCCGCATGCATGCCGCGGATGTCCTCGGGGCTGGTCTCGACGCGGACAAGGATGGTGGGTTCGCCTTGCGCAGCAGCGGCTTGCGCGGCGTCGGCGGTCAGGACGAGCCGACCGGTCGCGGCGCCTGGGCTGGCGCCGAGGCCGGTGGCAAAGACGTCGCGCGCGGCCGAGGGGTCGATCTGGGGATGGAGATGTTCGATCAGGTTGCGCGGATCGATGCGCAACAGCGCCTGGTTGCGGGTGATGGCGCCGGAATTGGCGAGATCGACGGCGATGCGCACCGAGGCGCGCGCGTTGCGGCGGACGGGTACGGCGTCGAGGATCGCAAGCCGGCCATCGGCGAGGGCGAATTCGAGGCTGAACGCCTCGCCGAGACCCAAGGCGGCGGTTCGGGCGCACAGGTGCAACGTTTCAAGCACCTGGGGTGCTTGGGCGGCGAGTGCTGCTTCGTCGAGCGCGCCTGGCCGCGTCGCGGCGTCGCCCGCAGGCGTGAAGGCGATGCTGACGGCGGGCGCGCCGCTCCGGCTGTCGACGGTCTGGAAACGGCCGGTTCCGCTGAAGCCCTGGCCAGAGCCAAGGGCATGTTCCTGAACGATGATCCCGAGCCCGGCGTGAGGCGGCGCGCCGCGGGCCTCGCGCAGAATGCGGGCCGACGGGGCGTTCCACGCGCGCGCGATGGCGCGGGCGGCCCCTTCGATCTGGTCCATCGGATCTTCGGGAAAGGCGGCGCCGGTCTCTTCGGCGTAGAGCGCGCGCTTGGCGGCGAGGAGTTGACGAAGGGCGTGCGGGTCGAGGTCGGGCTTGCCGCGAGGGGCGATGTGGCTGAAGGCTTCGAAGTCCTCGGGCTCGAGGCCGGCGACGGCGATGGCGTAGTTCTGGATGAAGCGGCACATAAGCCGGAGCGCCGCGGCCTCGCCGATGCGGGCGGCGAGACGGGGAAGCATGTCCGCGTTGAGGCCGATGTCGAGGATGGAGGCGGGGCCGCCCCAGGCGCGATCCTCGGGGCTGGCGCGCAGAGCGAACAGCTTTCCGGCATTGAAATCCAGGGGTAGCGTCGGCATCGGACCGCCGCTCGCGAGGCTGCGCGCACAGTCGAACGAAAGGACGACGCCGGGCAGGACGGGCAGGCCGAGGCCGGTCAGGCGGGCGAGCTTGAACGCGCGCCGGCCGAAGACCGCTTCGCGAACGGCGGCGCCCGCATCGAGGGCGATGACGGCGTCGGATGGCGCAGGGGCGATGTCTTCGGGTTTCATTGCACCGCAACATAGCTTCAGATCGGAACGGTGCAAATAAATTAGTAAACTTTATGTCAACGTCGCGACCCGTCGGGCGAAACACGCGAGTTGGACGCGGTTGGGCGGCGAACGCCCGGCGCAGGACGCGAAGCCGGCGAAGTCGCCGCCCGGATCGGACGGCGCGCACCCGCGGCGCTCGCGGTCTCCTCGCAAACAGGCGCGGGCGGCGGGCGTCAGCCGCCTTCGATTGCGGCGAAGGCGGCGACGATGGTCATCACCTTGCGGATGCGGTGGAGCAGGCAGAGCCGGTTGCGGCGGACGAGGGGGCTGTCGGCGTTGACGACGGTGGTTTCGAAGAAGGCGTCGATCGGGGCGCGCAGGGCGGCGAGCGCGGTCATCGCGGCGGAGAAGTCTTCGGCCTCAACGGCGGGGGCGATGGCGGCTTCGGCCTGGTCGAGGGCAGTGAAGAGGGCTTTCTCCGCCGGGGTTTCGGCGAGGCCGGGGTGGGGGTCGAGCGAGTATTCGACGCCGTCCTTCCTTTCCTCGGCGGTCAGGATGTTGTTGGCGCGCTTGAAGCCCTGGAGCAGGTTCGCGCCGTCGTCGGTGGCGAGGAAATCCTGGAGCGCGCGGGCGCGGGCGACGACGAGCGCGAGGTCGTCGTTGCCGGGCATGGCGAGGCAGGCGTCGATGATGTCGTGGCGGATGCCCTGGTCGCGGAGGTAGACCTTGAGGCGGTCGTGGAGGAAGGTGAGGAGGTCATCCGCGCTGTCGGTTTCAGATGAAACCGCCGCATCCGCCATCGTCGCGTCGAAATCGCCGCGGCCGTCGTCGTTGTCTAGGGCGGTTTGGAGTAGCGTCGCATCGACCGCCGGCTGGATGACGCCGCGATGACGCACCAGTACATCGCGCAGCGGGACTTTCGCGCCAGTTTCCAACACGATGCGGATGGCGCCGAGCCCGGCGCGACGGAGCGCGAAGGGATCCCGCGAGCCGGTCGGCTTCTCGTTTATGGCCCAGAAGCTGACGAGCATGTCGATCTTGTCCGCCAGCGCTACAGCGACCGAGACCGGCGCCCTGGGGACTTCGTCCGAGGGTCCGAGCGGCGAGTAGTGCTCCGCTGCGGCGGAGGCGACCTGCGGCGCCTCGCCGGCCCGCTCGGCGTAGTAGCGGCCCATTACGCCCTGGAGTTCGGGAAATTCGTAGACCATCGCGCTGGCGAGGTCGGCCTTGGCGAGTTTGGCGGCGCGTTCCGCGAGGTCGGGGTCGGCGCCGACGGAGGGCGCGAGCTCACGGGCGAGGGCGGCGATGCGGGCGATGCGGTCTCCTTGCGTGCCAAGCTTGTTGTGGAAGGTGACGGTGGCGAGTTTGGCGGCCATCTCCTCCAGAGGTGTAGCGAGGTCGTTGTCCCAGAAGAACACCGCGTCGGACAGGCGGGCGGCGAGGACACGGGCGTTGCCGGCGAGGATGGTGGCGCCGTGGTCGGCGGTCTCGCGGTTGGCGACGACGATGTAGCCTTCGATGCGCCCGGTTGCGGGGTTGCGGACAGAGAGGAATTTCTGGTGGGTCTTCATCGAGGTTTGCAGGACCTCGGGGGGGAGGCCGAGGAAGCGCTCCTCGATGCGGCCCAAGAGGACCACGGGCCATTCGACGAGGCCGGCGATCTCGGCGAGGATGGCGGGGTCGTCCACCACTTCGAGGCCCTGGGCGAAGGCGAGCTGCCGCGCGTCGTGGGCGATCTTGTCCGCGCGCTCTGCGGCGTCGATCAGGACATGGGCGCGGCGGAGCTTGCCGGCGTAGTCCTCGAAGGTGGTGACGACCAGCGGGTCGGGCGACATGAAGCGATGGCCGCGGGTGATGTCGCCCGAGGCGATGCCGTCGATCTCGAAAGGCACGACCTCGGCGCCCGCCTCGGTCGACAGCGTGCACAGGACGGAGTGGAGCGGGCGGACCCAGCGCAGCGAGCCCACGCCCCAGCGCATGGATTTGGGCCAGGGGAAGTTGCGGACGACGTGCTCGACGGTTTCCGCGACAATCTCGTCGGCGGGGCGGCCGGGGCGGGAGGTGACGGCGAAGTAGGCTTGCGCCTTCTTGTCGGCGCGGATCTCGAGCTGGTCGCGGGAGAGGCCGGTGGCGCGCAGGAAGCCCTCGATGGCGGCCTCGGGCGCGTCGGTGCGGGGGCCTTTGCGCTCCTCGCGGGTTTCGCGCGATCGGGGGGTAAGATCGGTGAGGGCGAGCGTCAGGCGGCGGGGGGTCGCGAAGGCGGCGGCCCCGGCGTAGGTGAGGCCGCGCTCGACGAGGCCGTCCGCGACGAGGCGCTTGAGGTCATCGGCGGCGCGGGCCTGCATCCGGGCGGGGATTTCCTCGGACAGCAGTTCAAGCAGCAGGTCGGGCATTCAGCGATACCGTTCGTTGAGCTGGCGCCACAAATAGCCGCGGCCGTCGGGATAGAGCGCGACCATCAGGTCGAAGCCCTGCGGCGCGTCGGTGGCGAGGGTGCGGGCGGTCGCGACGCCGGACGCGAGATCCACGGACAGGGTGCGCGCGTCAAAGCAGCGAAACCAAAACGGCGGCAGCAGCGGCGCGGCGTCCGGGGCCGGAGGGGCGGCGGCGAAGTCGGCGGGGTCGGCGACAAAACAACCGCGGAGCTTGAGCGGCGAGGAACTGGCGTCAATCCCGTCGTAGGCGGCGACGGCCACGGGCGCGCCGTTCACGGTGACGGGGAAGTCGGTGGTACGCTGGTAGAAGGCGAAGAACTGGAACCAGACAAGCGCCGCCGCGAAGACGGCGGCGAAGGCGAGAAGGGCGATCATCAGGGTTCGGCCGTTCATGCCTCGGCGGGTCCGGGCGACTGCGTCGCGACGTAGGCGTCGGCGCAGGCGCGCGCTAACGCGCGGACGCGGCCGATGTAGGCCTGGCGCTCGGTGACCGAGATCACGCCGCGGGCGTCGAGAAGGTTGAACAGGTGCGAGGCCTTGATGGTCTGGTCATAGGCGGGATGGGCCATGACGATGGTGCGGCCGGCCCTGTCCTCGGGCGGTGCGGCGAGGATGCGGGCGCATTCGGCTTCGGCGTCCTCGAAGTGCCGCAGGAGAACGGTCGTGTCGGCGACCTCGAAGTTCCACCGGGAATACTCGCGCTCAGTTTCGCGAAAAACGTCGCCGTAGGTCAGCGGGATCGGGGCGGAGGGGTCGTTGAACGGCATGTCCATGCCGTGGTCGATGCCGAGCACGTACATGGCGAGGCGCTCCAGCCCGTACGTGAGCTCGCCCGCGACCGGTCGGCAGTCGTGGCCGCCGACCTGCTGGAAATAGGTGAACTGCGACACCTCCATGCCGTCGCACCAGACTTCCCAGCCGAGGCCCCAGGCCCCCAGCGTCGGGCTCTCCCAGTCGTCCTCTACGAAGCGGATGTCGTGAAGGGCCGCGTCGATGCCAATGGCCTCGAGCGAGCCGAGGTAGCGGTCCTGAAAGTCGGGGGGCGAGGGTTTGATGATGACCTGGAACTGGTAATAATGCTGGAAGCGATTGGGGTTCTCGCCGTAGCGCCCGTCGGCGGGGCGGCGCGAGGGTTGGACGTAGGCGGCGGCCCAGGGTTTCGGGCCGAGCGCGCGCAGCGTCGTGGCGGGGTGGAAGGTGCCGGCGCCGACCTCCATGTCGTAGGGCTGCAGGATCGCGCAGCCCTGCGCCGCCCAGTAGGCTTGCAGTCGCAGGATCAGCTCCTGGAAGCTGCGAGGGGGCGTTGCGGTCATCGGCTCGGGGTCCGGCATGGAGCGACCTGCACTCCTTACGCAGCGCGCGGGAACGGGTCAACGGGCGGAGCGGCGATCGACGCGTCCGCGGTCGGATCGGGGAGCCTGGACGGCGTGCGCGTCGGATCGACGCGGGGGCGACCGCGGCTGAAGTGACCGGAGACTGGCTTGCCTGCCGAGGATCGCTGCGCCGGTCCTCGCCCGCCGGCGGCCATCGTCCCTAGGTCTAACTCGCCCCCGTCACCCGCCAGATGGCGTCGCCGACGTCGTCGGCGACAAGGAGGGCGCCGTCGGGGGCCAGCGTGACGCCGACCGGGCGGCCATAGGATGCGCGCTCATCGGGGGCGAGGAAGCCGGTGAGGATATCGCGCGGGGGGCCGGAGGGTCGCCCCTGCGCGAAGGGCACGAAGACGACCTTGTATCCGCTCAGCGTGCTGCGGTTCCACGAGCCGTGCTGGCCGATGGCCATACCTTCGGGGAAGCCGGGCAGCGTGCCGGAGGGGAGCCAGCACAGGCCGAGCGAGGCGGTGTGACCGCCGAGCGCGTAGTCGGGGGTGCGGGCGGTGGCGACGTGCGCGGGGTCCTGCGGAACGCGGTGGTCGATGGTCTGGCCCCAGTAGCAGTAAGGCCAACCGTAGAAGCCGCCGTCCACGACGCCGGTGAGATAGTCGGGGGGCGTCTCGTCGCCCAGCCCGTCGCGCTCATTGACCACGGTCCAGAGCGCACCTGTGCCGGGCTCCCAGGCGAGGCCGACGGGGTTGCGCAGACCGCTGGCGAAGATGCGGTTCGCGCCGGTGGCGAGGTCGATCTCGTAGATCGCGGCGCGGCCCTGCTCGGCATCCATGCCATGGTCGCCGATGTTGCTGAGCGAGCCGACGCCGACGTAGAGCTTGGCGCCGTCGGAACTGGCGAGAAGGCTGCGGGTCCAGTGGCCGCCGGGTTTGTAGTCGGCGATCTTGCGGGAGGGTGCGGTGATTCGGGTCGCGCCGGGCGTGTAGGGGAAGGCGACGACGGCGTCGGTGTTGCCGACGAAGAAGGTCTCGCCGATCAGCGCCATGCCGAAAGGCTGGTTCAGTCCGTCGAGGAAGGTCTCGCGCGTCTCGGCGACACCGTCGCCGTCGGCGTCGCGCAGCAGCGTGATACGGTTGGGGCTCTGGCCCACGGCGGCGGCGCGCTTCATCGTGGTGAACATCGCATAGTCGAAGGCGCTGCGGATGCCGCCGGGCTCGGAGAGCGCCTCGGCGGTCAGGACGTCGCCGTTCGGGAGGACGTGGATCCAGCGCGGATGCTTGAGGCCGGACGCGAAGGCGTTCACCTTCAGGCCGGGGGCGGCGGTCGGGGTTTTACCGGGCGCCCATCCCTGTGCGGTGGGCATCTTCAGCGTCGGGATGCCTTGCGGTTTCGCCCTAGGGATGGCGGGGGCGGCGCCAAGGGCGGGCGCCTCCGGTTCGGCGCCCCAGCGTCTCCAGACGATCAGCCCCGCGCCGATCATCGCGACGATGTGGGCGAAGATGCGCGCCATGTATGTGGTCCTCCGTTCGTCGCGCGGAGGCTTATCCGAAGACGCGGGGGCATGGAAGCCGGGATGAGCCGCGTCTGCGAAACCCGCGAGGGCCGAGTGCGGCGCGATGGGCCGGACCGCGCCGCCGGCCCTGCTTCCGCTTTGGCCGAACTCAGATCGACACCTGACGACCAGCGATCGGCTGCGTGGCGATCGGGGCGCCGCGTGCGGAACGATCGGACGCATCCCACGCGGGGGCATGCACAAGACTTTGACAATACATGGTTTTCAGACTATCCTTGCAACGGATGCAGGACCACGCGAAGCGATGACGTCGGTTCCCCGGCTGGCCGGATCGACCCCGAGCATGCTGCGCGATCCTCCCGGTCCACGCCGATCGCCACCAGCCCCGCCGGAGCGCGGAACACGCCGCCGATACGCACCCGCTCGTGAGCCGCGCGTCGTTGACGAGACCGGGAAAGCCTCCTCCGGACGTCGCCCGGCAAAGCCCGGAATTGCGGGGCCGGATCAGCGAACTGCCTCCCTCGGCTCCGGTCCTGGTCGGCATCGATGTCGCGAAGGAGCGCTTCGACGGGCCTGGAACGGCGTGTCGTCGCTCGGCGCCCGCCAGATCCTCGATGCTTCCCACCGTTCCGGAAACCCATGGCACGACGGCTGACCGGCAAGAAGACCGCTCAGCTTTTGGGGAAATGAATCTTGCTTCGGTCTCCGGCGAGGGGCGGGTTCCTTACTGAACTGCGGCACGGTCACGAGACAGCGCCTTGCGCTGGTCAGGCCGCCATTTTCTGCTCCGTGGCGGCTTCGGATGCAATCCCGAGCTGGTCGGCTCGGATTTGATCTGGGGTCCTGT
>JBBRUZ010000034.1:0-21440 GCA_038247355.1 Rhodobacterales bacterium | reverse complement strand
TCGGCGGCGATGACCGCCAGACCGGTGTCGACCTTGGCCCAGCTCCTGGCGATGAGTTCATGGGTGGTCAGCAGAAATTGTTCGAGCGCAACGGCTGGGAGAACGTTAGCGCCGACCCGCCGTCACGCCTTAACGTCCGCTCACGGAGTGACCGGCGACCGCGCGTCGGCGAGCACTTTGCTTCACGACACGACGAAACGAGCGCCGGCCGAGGCCCGGCAACCACGGCGGCGGCGCGCTGACGGCGCTCGCGAACATGCTCGCGAACGGCACGATGGCCTTGGGGTTGGTCAGCGTCACCAGAAACCCGAACAGCACGATCCGATCGCGCGTGAGCGGGTCGCCAGCAACCGGACGCCGAGATAACCCGGATACCCCCCCACGCGCCCGCACCGTCCACGCGCGAACCTACGCCCGAAGGCCGTGCAAATCCGCTAGGTCGTGAAAACGGGAAAGTCGCGCAAAATGCGCGACGGCGCGACCGTCCGCCCGCTACACCACGTTCTCGCTCGAAATCAGCGCCGCGATCCGTTCCGGCGCCTCCTCGTGCATCAGATGGCCGAGGTCGGCGAACTCTACGATCCGCGCCGCCCGGAACCGCCCGGCCACCGCCCGCGCGCCCTCCGGCGGCACCGCGCGATCGCGCAGCCCGAGCGCCAGCGTGACCGGCGTCGCCAGCTTTGGCAGATCGGCGATCAGCGGTCCGAGTTCCCACCGCGCCATCATCCCGAGCGTCGCCTTGACGTGATCGGGCGTCGTGATCAGCCGCTCGTAGAGCCGCAGGCCCTCCGCGTCGATCGTGCTGCCCGTCCCCTCGATCAGCCTGCGCACGGCCCCCGGCGCCCCAGCCGTTCGCGTGAAGATCGCCGCCGTCAGCGGGTTGAGCGACAACAGCTTGGCCAGCGGCGGGAACAGCGCGCCCGCCACCCCCCGAAACGGCGCCAGCGCGCCGTTGAGACAGATCACCCCCAACGGATCGGCCCCGCCGTCGAGGACCAGACGCAAGCCGATGGCCGCGCCGGCCGAATGCCCCACCACCAGATCGGGCGCGAACCCCTGTTCGTTCAGCAGCATCCGCACGTCCTGCGCCATGCCCGGCAGCGTGAAGCGTGGTGCGGCGCCGCTCGAGAACCCCTGCCCCGGCAGATCCGGCGCGAGCACCTCGAAATGCGGCGTCAGCAGCGGGATCAGCCTGGCCCAGGAATGCGTCGAGGCCCCCGCCCCGTGCAACAGCAGCAGCTTGGGCCCCGCGCCGCCGCGCTGGACGTGCCACCGCACCCCCCGCGTAACCGGAAACCGCGACAGCTCGTGGTTCGGCCAGCGCCCGCCCTCGCGGCTCCACACGAGCGGCATGTCAACCCGGTCCGTCGAGTGCGGACCGCATTGCCGCCGACAGCATCCGCGCATCCGCGCGCGGCAACGGCAGATAGGCGCCGCCCATCGCGGTCGCGAGGTCCCGCGCCGACTGGGCGGGGCGGTTTCCGGTGTCGATCAGGATCGACCGGACCCCCGCCACCCGCAGCGCCTGCGCGATCCGCCGGGCGTCGGCCTCCGCTTGCGGGCGGCCCGGCGCGCCGTCAAGGGCGATGTTGGCCTTGCCGTCGGTCAGCACCGCGAGATACGGCGTCGTGCCGCGCGACTTCGCGAGGCGGGCGAGGTCCATCGCCGCCGCGAGGCCCGCGGCCAGCGGCGTGCCGCCCCCTCCCGGCAGGCTGGCGAGGCGGCGCTTGGTCATGACGAGGCTGCGCGTGGGGGGCAGGAGCACCTCGGCCGCCGCGCCGCGAAACGACACCAGCGCGACCTGCTGGCGGGCGACATAAGCCTGCGCGAGCATCAGTTCGACGGCGCCCTTGGCCTCGGCCAGCCGGGCGAGCGCCGCGGAACCCGACGCGTCGACGACAAAGATCACCACGCGCTCGGCCCTGCGCCTGAAGCGCTTCAGCCGAAAGTCGTCGGGGCGCACCAGCACGCGGCCCGGCGTCGCCTGCGCCCCCGCCTCCGCCATCAGCCTGCGGCGCAGCGGTTGCCACGCCGCCGCCGCGCGCAACGTCTCGATCAGGTCGAGCCGCGCCCCGTCACGCAGCGCGCCGCGCATCGATCCGACCGGGCGACCGCCTTTGCGTCCGGCGCCGTCGTCGCCCGCCGCGGCCGAAGCGCCGCCCGCGGTCCGCAGCGCGCCCGCCGCCAACAGCCGCGCGAGCAGGTCGGACGGGATGGCCGCACGCGCCGCCTCCACCAGCACGTCGTCGGGGATGCGGCCGCCCCCATCGTCGGGGCCCTCGGCTTCGTCCGGCGTCGGCGCGTCCCCGTCGGACGCGTCGGCCGTGTCGGGAGACGTGTCGGGCGGCGGGGAGTCGGGGGGGTCGTCAGGGGGATCGTCGTCCGCCGGTGGCGGCTCGGGAGGCAGCCGGGTCGCGCGCGGCGCGAGCACCAGCCGCACGGCGGCGGCCGCCGCCGCCTCGCCGACTTCGTCGTCCCCGAACAGCGCCGCTGCGGCCCGCGCCGCATTCAGCGCCAGCAGCGGCGCGCGCAGCGAGCCGATCCCGAGGGCGAGGCCAAGTCCGACGAAGGCCTCCGCCAGCGTTCCGGGCGCGCGCACCGACCGGAGGCGCGCCTGCGCCGCCACCACCTCGGCGGGGCAGGGCGCGGCGCCCGGCGCAAGGGCCGCGAGCGGCAGACCGTCGAGGCGGGGCGCGAACGCCAGCCGGTCGGTCAGGCTCGACGGCGCGGCCTCGTCGGGCGCCGCGCCCTCGTCTAGCGCGATCAGGGCGAACGCCGCGCCCGCGTCCTGCGCCGCCGCGATCCGCGCCGCGAGACCCGACGGGCAGCGCTCGGCCATGGTCAGCACCAGCGTCCGGCCCGAAGCCTCGGCCAAGAGGCCCGGCGAGCGCACCGGGCGGCCCGCCGCGAGCGTGCCCGCAAGATCGAGCCCGCCGAGCAGCCGGTCGTCGGGCGTCCCTGGCGGCAGGCGCAACATCGGGCGCTCCGGGGTGAGATCGCGCCAGAGGTCCATCCAGGCGTCGCGAGCCGGTCCGGCGCGCGCACGCAGCGTCGCGCCGCCGAGGCCCACGGGATCGACGGCGAGCAGCCACGCGGCCAGCACCGCGTCCTCCCACGCGGGTGCGCCGGCCTCCGCCACCGGTTCGGCGCTGTCTCTCACGCGGGAATGACCTCGGCGAGCGCGCGGTCGACGCGCGCGGTCGACCCCGCCTCGTCCAGCGGATCGCGCCGCAGCCGGTGCCGCAGCGCGCTCGGCGCGATCACGCGCAGATGCGCGGGCGTTACGACCATCGCGCCTTCGAGCGCCGCCAGCGCCCGCGCCGCGCGCATCAGCGTCAATTCGCCGCGCAGCCCGTCCGAGCCCAGGGCGATGCAAAGCTCCGCCGTGACCGCGAGCGTCGTGTCGGGCGTCTCGATCGCGCGCAGCAGCGTCCGCGCGCCGAGGATCGCCGCGCGGTGCGCAGCGTCGGCCGCCGCCCATTCCGCCACGAACGCCTCCGGGTCGCGGTCGAACGCGTCGCGCCGCTTGATGACCGCGACGCGCTCGGCGATGTCCGTCGACGACGCGACCTCGACCGACAGCCCGAAGCGGTCGAGCAGTTGCGGGCGCAATTCGCCCTCCTCGGGATTGCCGCTGCCGACGAGTACGAACCGCGCGGCGTGGCGGATGCTCAGGCCCTCGCGCTCGACCACGTTCTCGCCCGATGCGGCGACGTCGATCAGCAGGTCGACAAGATGATCCTCCAGCAGGTTCACCTCGTCGATGTACAGGAATCCGCGGTGAGCGCGGGCCAGCAGACGGGGCTCGAACGCCTTTTCGCCGCGGGTCAGGGCGCGCTCCAGATCGAGCGCGCCGACGACGCGATCCTCGGTGGCGCCGAGCGGCAGGTCGATGACCGGGGTCGGAACCGTCTCGCGATCCTCGCCGTTCACCGGGGCCGCGTTGTAGGCCGACCCCCTGACGATCTCGATGGGCGGCAGCAGCGCCGCCAGCGAGCGCACCGCCGTCGATTTGCCGGTGCCGCGGTCGCCGAACACCAGAACGCCGCCGATGGTCGGGTCGATCGCGGTCAGCGTCAGCGCCCGTTTCATCTCGGCCTGGCCGACGATGGCGGAAAACGGGAAACTGGGGGGCATGCGGGTTCCTTCTTTTCGGGCAGGTTCGGCGGGCGGGTTCGGCGGGCAGGTTCGGCGGCTCTATTCTGCGGCCAGCGCGGGGCAGGAGCGCGCCAGCGGATCGACGCCGTTCCAGCTACCCGAATGCGCCCGCAGCGTGAAGCGGGCATAAAGCTCCTCCGCGAACCAGCCCTCGGCGCGCACCGCCCTGATCGCCGCGGCATGGGGGCCGTCCGCCCGCGCGAAGGCGGCCATCGCGGCCGCGTCCGGCCAGATCGAGAACGTCACCTGATGGAGCCACGGCAGTTCGCCGACGCCGGCCTTGAACAGCACGTTGCCGTCGGCGCCGATGCGCGCGGAAATGTCCGGGACGCGGCCCCAGAATCTCCAGAGGACGCGCGGGCGGATCGTGGCGCGGGTCAGGGCGGCGACCGGCCCGGGCCGCGCCGCTCCGGGGCGGAAGGGTGCGACCCCCGACCAGACTCCACGCGCCGAGATCGGCGTCATATGCAGCGTGAACGCCTCCGCCGCACGGGCGCGGTATCGGGCGAACACCTGCGAATCGGTCGTCTGCTTCGCCGCCGTTGCAAGGTCAGGCCACGTGGTGAGCACCGCCACGACGCCGGTGTCGGGGATCGGGGTGAAGCCCTCGCCGGTGCCCGCGCCCATCAGCTTGACAAAACCTACCCCGGGCAGCCCGCGCAACGGCCGGCGCGCCAGCGCCATCTGGGCGAAGGCCCAGATCTTGTCGCGAACGCCGCGGAACCGGAAGAAACACAACGTGACGACCTGCTCCGTTTCAATTCGGGGACCGGGGTTTTCCATGCCGCCAGTCTGTCACGGCTCGGTGCGGCGGAAAAGACCCTGACAGGCGATTGTAAACCAAACTGGACATTGGTAGCGTCCGCGTCATGCTCGCATCGCTCGAACCCGAAGTCCTTCCCGCCGCCCGCACCGACCAGCGCCCAGTAGCGCTGGTGATCGGCGCGGGTTTCGGCGGGCTGGCCGCCGGCGTGCGCCTCGGGGCCAAGGGTTACCGCGTGGTGATCCTCGACAAGCTCGACATGCCGGGCGGCCGCGCGTCCAGCATCAGTCAAGGCGGGTACCGCTTCGATCTCGGGCCGACCATCGTGACGGTTCCGCAGGCGTTCGAGGCGCTTTGGACGCTCGCCAGGCGCCGCATGGCCGACGACGTCGACCTGCGCCCGCTCGACCCGTTCTACACGATCCGCTTCGCCGACGGCTCGTCGTTCACGGCGCGCCAGGACGTCGACGCGATGCGCGCGGAAGTGTCGCGGCTCTCGCCCGGCGATCTGCGCGGATATGACCGGTTCATGGCCGAGAGCGAGGCGCGCTACGAATTCGGGTTCCTCGACCTCGGGCGCCGGCCGATGCACCGGCTCTGGGATATCGTCAAGGTCCTGCCGAAGTTCGCGATGCTCCGGGCGGATCGCTCGACATACGCCCAAGCAGCGGCGCGAATGAAGGACGAGCGGTTGCGGATGGCGCTGTCGTTTCATCCGCTGTTCATCGGCGGCGATCCATTCAACGTCACGTCGATGTACACGCTG
The DNA here is from genome assembly GCA_038247355.1 of Rhodobacterales bacterium. Taxonomy (GTDB): domain Bacteria; phylum Pseudomonadota; class Alphaproteobacteria; order Rhodobacterales; family Rhodobacteraceae; genus Amaricoccus. Next base: position 15,753 of record JBBRUZ010000034.1, on the reverse strand, counting down.
GTCGCCTGGCTCGAGAAATCGTTCGGCGTGCATTATGCGATGGGCGGCGCCGGGGCGCTGGCCGAAGGCGTCGCCGGGCTGGTGCGCCGGCTCGGCGGCGACCTGCGCTTCGGCGCCGAGGTCGACGAGATCACCGTCAGGGACGGCCGCGCGACGGGCGTTCGCCTGACCGACGGCGAGACGCTGCGCGGCGACATCGTGGTGTCGAACGCCGATGCCGGGCACACGTACCAGCGGCTGCTGCGCAAGCAGGCGCGCGTGCGCTGGACCGATGCGCGGCTGAAGCGCACCCGCTGGTCGAACGGCCTTTTCGTCTGGTACTTCGGAACCGCGGGCACGCGGGCGATGTGGCCCGACGTCGGTCATCACACCATCCTGAACGGGCCGCGTTATGCCGGGCTCTGCCGCGACATCTTCATCAACGGCCGGTTGGCCGAGGACATGTCGATCTATCTGCACCGGCCGACGGTGACCGATCGCTCGGCCGCGCCGGACGGTTGCGACAGCTTTTACGCCCTCGCGCCGGTGCCGCATCTGGGGCACGAACCCTCCGTGGACTGGGAGGCCGAGGGGCCGCGCTATCTCGACAGGATGCGCTGGACGCTCGAGGCGGTGATGCCGGGCTTTGCGGCGCGGATCGCCGAGAGCCACGTGCTGACGCCGGCGGATTTCCAGACGCGGTATTGCTCGCCCTACGGCGCCGGTTTCTCGATCGAGCCGCGCATCCTGCAGAGCGCGTGGTTCCGGCCGCACAACATCTCAGAAGAAGTGCGCGGGCTCTTTCTGGTGGGTGCGGGGTCGCATCCGGGCGCGGGACTGCCCGGCGTCGTCGCCTCGGCCGAAGTGCTCGACCGGCTGGTGCCGGCGGTTCAGCCGGCGCGTTGAGCCGCTCGCGGCGCCGGTCGGGTCGCCGGTCGGGGCGGAATCGGCGCGAGCGACCTATCGTCGCAGTTGATGGCGGGCAAAGCCCGGAAATCGCAGCGATTGCACCCCCCACCAACGGATTATTGCCGCACCTTCGTTCCGGGGCGACTCTGCCGCCAAGAAATTGGCAGCGGAGGACAGACAATGGGGTTCCTGAGCAATCTTTTCGGGGTGGGCGAGAGCCCCAAGAAAGCGCCGCCGCCCGGCCCGTCGACCGCCGGGGTGAAGATCCATCCGGCGGTCGATAACAGTTTCCCCGGCGCCATGCCGAACTTCGCCGGAGGCACGCTGACCTGCAAATGCGCAAGCGATCCGGTCAAGGTGAAGGTTTCCGCGCAGACCGCGCACAACCACGTCTGCGGCTGCACGAAGTGCTGGAAGCCCGCGGGCGCCACGTTCGCCGAGATCGCCGTGGTCGGCAAGGACAACGTCAAGGTCATCGCCAGCGAAGAAAAGCTCGCGATCGTCGATGAAAAGGCCACGATCCAGCGCCATGCCTGCAAGAACTGCGGCACGCACATGTACGGGCGGATCGAGAACACCGGCCATCCGTTCCATGGCCTCGATTTCGTCCATACCGAACTGAGCGCCGAAAACGGCTGGTCGCCGCCCGAATTCGCGGCCTTCGTCTCCTCGATCATCGAGTCGGGCGTGGCGCCGTCGAAGATGCCGGCGATCCGCGCGCGTCTGACCGAACTGGGTCTGCCGCCCTACGACGCGTTGTCGCCCGCGCTGATGGACGCGATCGCGACCCACATCGCCAAGGCGTCGGGCGCGCTGAAGAATTGACCGCGTCGCGGAAGGAGACTGGTCACACGGCCCACTCCACCTGATCCGACAAAAAAAGCCCGCGCGTCCCGAAGGAGGCGCGGGCAAGTCTGGGGGGGAGTTTCGATCAGGCGGCGACGCGGGCCTTCAGCACCCCGGCCATCGTCTCGCCCATGGCGGAAGGGTTCGGCGCGACGCTGATCCCGGCGGCCGACAGGATTTCGACCTTTTCCTGAGCCGATTCGCCGAAGGCCGAGATGATCGCGCCGGCATGGCCCATCTTTCGGCCCCTCGGCGCCGACAGCCCCGCGATATAGGCGACGACCGGCTTGCGCATGTGATCGCGAACGAACGCGGCGGCCTCGGCTTCCTGCGGGCCGCCGATCTCGCCGATCATCATCACGGCGTCGGTGCCGGGATCGGCCTCGAACAGCGCGAGGATGTCCTTGAACGACGAGCCGTTGATCGGGTCCCCGCCGATGCCGACGCTCGTCGAGACGCCGATGCCGAGCGCGTTCATCTGCGACGCCGCCTCGTAGCCGAGCGTGCCGGAGCGCCCGACGATGCCGATCCGGCCCTGCATATAGATCGCCGGGGGCATGATCCCGAGAAAACCCTGACCGGGCGAGATGACGCCGGCGCAGTTCGGACCGATCAGCCGCATCTTTCGATCGGCCGGATAACGCATCAGGAAGCGCTTTACCCGCATCATGTCCTGGGCGGGGATGCCGTCGGTGACGCAGACCGCCGTCTTGATGCCGGCGTCCGCCGCCTCCATGATCGCGTCGGCGGCGAACGGCGGCGGCACGAACACGAGGCTGGCCTCGGCGCCGGTGTGCTCCACCGCCTGGCGAACCGTGTCGAAGACCGGCAGGTCGAGCACGGTCTCGCCGCCCTTTCCGGGCGTGACGCCGCCGACGAGCCGAGTTCCGTAGTCGATCATCTCGGCGGCGTGGAACTTGCCGATGCGGCCGGAGATGCCCTGGACGATGACCTTGGTGTCGCGGGTGATCAGGATTGCCATGACAGCTCCTCTCAGGCGGCTTTGCGCGGCAGCGCCGCGACCGCACGGGCGGCGGCGTCGGCCAGCGTGTCGGCGGTGATGATGGGCAGGCCGGAGGCCCGGATGATCTCGCGGCCCTCGTCCACCTTCGTGCCGGACAGCCGGACGACGAGGGGAATGTCGATGCCGACTTCCTTGTAGGCGGCGACCACGCCCTCGGCGACCCAGTCGCAGCGGTTGATGCCGGCGAAGATGTTGACCAGCATCACCGCGACGTTCCGATCCGAAAGCACGGTGCGAAACGCGCGCACGACCCGTTCGGGCGAGGCGCCGCCGCCGATGTCGAGGAAGTTCGCCGGCTCCCCGCCGGCGAGCTTGATCATGTCGAGCGTCGCCATCGCGAGGCCGGCGCCGTTGATGATGCAGCCGATGTTCCCGTCGAGCCCGACGTAGGACAGGCCATGGTCGCCGGCGGTGCTTTCGCGCGGGTCCTCCTGCGAGCGGTCGCGCAGCTCGGCGATCTGCGGGCGGCGATAAAGCGCGTTGGTGTCAAAGCTCATCTTCGCGTCGAGCGCCACCAGATCGCCCGATCCGGTGATGACCAGCGGATTGATCTCGACCATCGTGGCGTCGAGGTCGCGGTAGGCGCGGTAGCAGGCGCGCAGGATCGTCACCATCTTCGCGACCTGCCCGGCGTTCAGCCCGAGGTTGAACGCGAGCTCGCGGGCCTGGAATTCGGCGAGGCCGACCGCCGGGTCGATCGACATGCGCACGAGGCTCGCGGGATCGGTTTCCGCCAGCTCCTCGATCTCCACGCCGCCGTGGCCCGACGCGACGATCATGATCCGCTCGGATTTGCGATCGAGCACGAAGCCGAGATAAAGTTCGCGCGCGATGTCGGAGGCCGCCTCGACCCACAGGCGGTCGACCATCTTGCCCGCCTCGCCCGATTGCTTCGTGACAAGCGTGCGGCCGTACAGCGTCGCGGCGAAGGCGCGGACCTCCTCTTCGGACCGGCACAGCTTCACGCCGCCCGCCTGCCCGCGGCCGCCGGAGTGGATCTGGGCCTTCACGACCCAGGCGTCGCCGCCGATCTCGCGCGCGCGGTAGCTCGCCTGTTCCGGCGAGTAGGCGAGACCGCCGCGGGGGACCGGCACGCCGAACCTCCCGAGGATCTCCTTGGCCTGATACTCGTGGATATCCATTCAGTTCCCCCTATTCCGCGGCCTGCGCCGCGCTTTTTGTCGCCTGGATCGCCGCGTCGAGCGCCAGCACGTTCGCGGCCATCTTCTCGGACGCCGCGTCGATCATCTTGCCGTCGAGCGACGCCGCGCCCTTGCCCTGGGACTCCGCCTTGCGCAGTTCCTCGATGATCCGCCGCGCCTTCGCGACTTCGGCCTCCAGCGGCGAGAATATCTCGTTGGCGAGCGCCACCTGGCTCGGGTGGATCGCCCACTTGCCTTCGCAGCCGAGCGCCGCGGCGCGACGGGCGCCATCCTTGTAGCCCTCGGGATCGGCGAAATCGCCGAACGGGCCATCGATGGCGCGCAGCCCGTAGGCGCGGCAGGCGATGACCATGCGGCAGATCGCGGCGTGCCACTGATCGCCTGGATAGTCGGGGTTCAGCCCGCCGATGTTGGTCGTGCGCGCCCGCATCGACGCGGCGTAGTCCGCGACGCCGAAGTGCAGCGCCTCCAGCCGCCCGCCGAACTGGGCGATGGCCTCGACGTTCGCCATGCCGAGCGCCGTTTCGATCAGCGCCTCGAGCCCGACGGGGGTTTGCACGCCGCAGCCCATCTCGATCTGGTTGACCATGGCCTCGACCATGTAGAGATCGCCGGGCACGCCGACCTTGGGGACCAGCAGCGTGTGCACGCGGTCGCCCGCCTGCTCCATGATGTCCACGACGTCGCGGTACATGTAGTGCGTATCGAGGCCGTTGATGCGAACCGACACCGTCTTGCCCTTGCCGGCCCAGTCGATGTCGTTCAGCGCCTGGATCGCGTTCTTGCGCGCCTGAACCTTTTCCGGCGGGGCGACCGCGTCCTCGAGATCGAGGAACACGTAGTCGGCCGGGCCCTCCGCGGCCTTGTCGATCATGCCCGGGTTCGATGCGGGCACCGCGAGTTCGCTGCGCTGGAGACGTTGTTTGCGCAACGGGAAAAGCCTGTGGCTCATGGACGTGTTCCTCCGGTTTCCTATTCCGCCGCGAGCGACAGGCGGCGTTCGGTCAGCGCCGCGCGGTAAGAGCGCTGGGCCGCGCCGACGCCGGAGCCTGGTTCGATCCGCGCCCCGGCGTCAAGCAGCGACATTTCGGCGGACGCGAGCGCGGACAGGCACATCACCTCGTTCAGATCGCCGAGATGGCCGATGCGGAACACCTTGCCCGCGAGCGGCCCGAGGCCGGCGCCGAAAGACGTGTTGTAACGATCGTAGCCGGCGCGGATCACGGCGCGGGCGTCAACGCTCGGGGGGGTGCGGATCGCCGTCACGGTGTCCGACCACAGCGACGGGTTCTCCGCAACAAGCTCGAGGCCCCAGGCCTCGACGCCGCGCCGCACGCCGTCCGCCAGCCGGCGATGCCGGGCGATGACGGCGTCGAGCCCCTCGTCGAACAGCCGGTCGAGCGCCGCGCGCAGGCCGTGCAGCAGCTGGCACGGCGGCGTGTAGGGAAAATAGCCGTCGGCGTTCGACTTCAGCATGTCGTCGAAGCGGAAATACGCGCGCGGGAGCCGGGCCGTCACGCTCGCCTCGATCGCCTTGGGGCTGACCGCGAGGATGCCGAGACCCGCCGGCATCATCAACCCCTTCTGGCTTCCGGTCACGGCGAGATCGACGCCCCAGTCCTCCATGCGAAAGTCGATGCAGCCGATCGAGCTGACGCCGTCGACGAACAGCAGCGCATCGTGGCCGGCGGCGTTCATCGCGGCGCGAACGCCCGCCACGTCGGACGTGACGCCGGTTGCGGTCTCGTTGTGCGTGACGAACACGGCCTTGATCGCGCCGGGCTTGTCCTCACCGAGGATGCGCGAGAATTCCTCGACCGGCGCGCCCGCGCCCCAGGCGAGGTCGACGAGCTGGACGTCGAGGCCGAGGCGTTCGGCCATCTCCGCCCAGAGCACGGAGAACATGCCGTGCCGCGCCATCAGCACCTTGTCGCCAGGCGACAGCGTGTTGGTGATCGCCGCTTCCCACGCGCCGGTCCCGGTGCCGGGGAACAGCATGACGCGGGCGGACGGGCTGCGGAACACCCGCTTGAGATCGTCGAACAGCGACAGGGTCAGGTCGCCGAAATCGGGAGCCCGATGGTCCTGCATCGGCACGTTCATCGCCATGCGCACGCGCTCGGGCACGTTGGTCGGGCCGGGAATGGCGAGGTGCAGGATGCCGGTCTTCATGATGTCCTCCATATCTTTGGCAGCGCTCGGTGCGCCACGCTTGGGTTTGTTCTGGACCGGACGCGCGGCTTTGCGCAAACGATCTCGGGTCATGTTGTGAATGCGAGAATTTACAATTTATCAATTCCGTAATATTGTAAAAGGACCAAGACCGACCTTGGTCGCGAAAGCGGAGAATCGCCGGTGCAAAAAACCTTCATCGGGCCGCGGCTGCGGCGAATGCGCGGCGAGCGCGGCGAAACCCAGACCGGGATGGCGAAGGCGCTCGGGATCAGCCCGGCGTATGTAAACCTGCTCGAGAGCAACCAGCGCAGCGTGTCGGTTCAGGTGCTGCTGAAGCTGTTCGAAGCCTACGGCGTCGATTGGCGCGACATCGCCGAAGACGAAAGCTCGACGCTGCTCGCCGATCTGCGGGCCGCCGTGCAGGATCCGCTGTTCGGCGCCGAGCGGCCCGACCTGTCGGAGCTGCGGGCGGCGCTCGTGCATTGCCCGATGCTGGCGAGCGCGTTCCTCAAACTGCACCGCGCCTGTCAGACGGCGACCGATCAGCTGCTGAGTGCTGCGGCCGGCGTCATCGGCGACGGCGGCGAGATCCTCGCGAGCCGGCCCGAAGCGGCGGTGCACAACTTCTTCCGGCGCAACCGCAACCACTTCCGTGAACTGGAGGACGCGGTCGGCGCGTTCTGGCGCGGCGAGACGCCGGAGACCGACGAGTTCTATTCGTACATGAAGCTCCGGCTGAAGCGCGGCCTCGGGATCGCGGTGCGGGTGGTGCCCGTCGCGGATCTGCCCCAGACGTTGCGCCGCTACGACGAGCGGGCCGGGGAAATCCTGCTGAGCCAGGCGCTCGACCATCCGAACCGGGTGTTCCAGCTCGTCCACATGTTCGGCCTGCTGACGCTGGGGCCCGTGCTCGACGACCTGCTGGCGCGGTCGGGGATCACCGGCGCGCGCGAGCAGGGGCGGTGCCGGGTGGAGCTCGCGAACTACTACGCCGCCGCCGTGCTGATGCCCTACGACCTGTTTCTCGCCGAGGCGCGGGCGTCGAAATACGACTTCGATCATCTCGCGACGCGGTTCGGCGTGAGTTTCGAGCAGGCCTGCCACCGCGCGACGACGATGCAGCGCGAGGGGGCGCAAGGCGTGCCGTTCTTCTTCCTGCGCATCGACAAGGCCGGCAACGTCACCAAGCGGTTCAACGCGACCGATTTCCATCTCGCCGAGTTCGGCGGGGCGTGCCCGCGGCTCGACATCCACACCTCGTTCCGGATGCCCGGACGGATCGTGCCGCAATTCGTCGAGATGCCCGATGCGAGCCAGTATTTCGTCGTCTCGCGCACCGTCGAACGCCCGGCGTTCGAACGGCACGCCCAGGACAACCGGCTGGCGGTCGCGATGGGCTGCACGATCGATCATGCGCCCGAGATCGGCTATGCCGAGGCGTTCCAGCTGTCGGGGACGCGGATGACGCCGATCGGCATCAACTGCCGGGTCTGTCCGCGGCCAAACTGCGACCAGCGCGCCTATCAGGCTGCGGTGCTCGGGCAAACCCTGGACGAGACCCGGCGAGGGGCGACGCGGTTCGACAGTTAATAATGCGAAAGTCGATCAGCCGCCGCAACGGGGCGCCAAAGTCCCGGAGCGCTCAAAACCGCTTGCCCTCCCCGAGCGGGCGGTTTCTCTAGGCGCCACCCACTCACGCCGGGCCGCGCATGGACACGATCAGTTACGACGACTTTCAATCGGTGGACATCCGTGTCGGCCAGGTGCTCCGGGTCGAGCCTTTTCCCGAGGCGCGCAAACCCGCGTACAAGCTCTGGATCGACTTCGGCCCCGAGATCGGCGAGCGCCGGTCCTCCGCCCAGATCACGGCGCTTTACGACCCCGACGTGCTGGTCGGTCGCCAGGTGCTGGCGGTGGTGAACTTCCCGCCGCGCCAGATCGGCCCGTTCCGTTCGGAGGTTCTCGTGCTCGGCCTCGCCGACGCCGAGGGCGCCGTGGTCCTCGTCTCCCCCGACCGTCCCGTGCCGCTTGGCCACCGTCTGCATTGAAAGGCCTCGCCATGTCCCGCCCCTGCGTCGTCGTCACCCGCAAGATGCCCAAGGCCGTCGAGGATCGCCTCTGCGCCGCCGATCTCGACGTGACGTTCAACGAGGATGACACGCCCTATACGCGCGACCGGCTGATCGCCGCGTTGCAGGACGCCGACGGCCTGCTGCTCGCCGTCAGCGACGTGATCGACGGCCCGCTGCTGGACGCGGGCGGCAAGCGCCGAACCCGGATCGTCGCGAACTTCGGCGTCGGCGTGAACCATATCGACCTCGACGCGGCGAAGGCGCGCGGCGTGATCGTCACCAACACGCCGGGCGTGCTGACCGACGCGACCGCCGATCTCGCGCTGGCGCTGATCCTCGCCGCCACGCGCCGCATGTCCGAGATGGAGGCGGTGCTGCGCCGCGGCGAATGGGGCGGCTTCTCGCCGACCGCCGATCTCGGGATGAGCCTGCAGGGCAAGACGCTCGGCGTGATCGGCATGGGCCGCATCGGCCAGGCGACCGCGCGCCGCGCCGTGCTCGGCTTCGGGATGACGGCGATCCATTTCAACCGCTCCGCCGTCGGCCCGTTCGATTTCCCGGCCGAGGCGCGGGCCTCGATCGAGGACGTGATGGCGGAAGCGGACGTGATCACGCTGCACACCCCCGGCGGCGGCGCCAACAGCGGCCTCGTTTCCGCCGCGCGCATCGCGCTGATGAAACCGACCGCCTATCTCGTCAACACCGCCCGCGGCGACGTCATCGACGAACCGGCGCTGATCGCGGCGCTGAAGGCCGGCCGCATCGCCGGCGCGGGCCTCGACGTCTTCGCGAAGGAGCCGCACGTTCCGGCCGAATTCCTCACGATCCCCTCAGTCACGCTGCTGCCCCATATCGGCAGCGCCACGCTGGAAACCCGCACCGCGATGGGCATGCTCGCCGCCGAAAACTTGATCGCCCATTTCTCCGGTCAGCCGCTCCCGTCCCAGGTCGTCTGAAGGCGCCCGCGCAGCGCCGCCGCTCGGACGTCGACGAGCGCATCGCGTGGGAGGCGGAAAAACTCGGCGCCCTCAGATCGTTTAAGATCAATGACTTGCGCGTGTCGCACACGGCGACATTCGCGTCACGGCAACGGAATGAACTCGGCCTCGTCGCCCGGCGGCAGGCGAAACCTGCCGTGCTCCCAGTCACCGGCGCGCCAGGCCTCCTTCGCGGCCTCGATCCGCTCGCGCGAGGAGGCGACGAAGTTCCACCAGATGTAGCGCGGCCCGCCGAGCGTCTCGCCGCCGAGCGCCATCACCCGCGCGCCCGCCGGTCCCGCCGTGACCGTGATCGCGTCGCCCGGCCGGAACACCATCATCCGGTTCGCATCAAAACGCTGACCCGCCACGTCGACGGACCCCGAGACCACATAAAGCCCCCGGTCCTCGTGCTCGCCCGGCAACGGCAACTTCGCGCCCGGCTCCATTTCGGCATGGGCGTAGAACATCTCGGAGAATGTCTGCACCGGCGCCCGCGCCCCCCAGCCGGTCCCCAGCACGAGCCGCAGGCTGACGCCGTCGTCCTCGACGACCGGCAGCGCGTCCTTCGGCTGATGCTCGAAGCCCGCCGCGACGTCCTCGTTGCGCTCGGGCAACGCCACCCAGGTCTGGATCCCGAACAGCGAATGCGGGTTCCGCCGCGTCTCGACGCTGGTCCGCTCGGAATGCGTGACGCCCCGCCCCGCGATCATCCAGTTCACCGCGCCCGGCCGGATCATCTGGTCCGACCCGAGGCTGTCGCGGTGCTGGAACTCGCCCTGAAACAGATAGGTCACGGTCGCGAGCCCGATGTGCGGATGCGGCCGCACGTCGATGCCGGCGCCGGTCACGAACTCCGCCGGCCCCATCTCGTCAAAGAAGATGAACGGCCCGACCATCTGCCGCTTCGGCGCCGGCAGCGCGCGCCGCACCTCGAACCCGCCGATATCGCGCGCACGGGGCACGATCACCATCTCGATCGCGTCCGGGTCCGCGCCGGGGCACGCGGGATCGATCGTCGGGGTCCAGCTCATTCCGCCGCCTCCAGGTTGATGAAGCCGCCAGACTGCCGGTTCCAGACCCGCGCGTAAAGCTCGCCGCGCGCCAGCAGGTCGGCGTGTCGTCCCTCCTCTGCGATGCGGCCGTCCTCGAGCACGACGATCCGGTCCATATGCGCGATCGTCGACAGGCGGTGCGCGATGGCGATCACCGTCTTGCCCGCCATCACGCCGTAAAGCGTGTCGAGGATCGCCGCCTCCACCTCGCTGTCGAGCGCGCTCGTCGCCTCGTCGAGCACGAGGATCGGCGCGTCCTTCAGGATGACGCGGGCGAGCGCGATCCGCTGCCGTTGCCCGCCCGAAAGCTTGACGCCGCGCTCGCCGACCTGCGCGTCGTATCCTGTCCGCCCCTCGCGGTCCGCGAGACCGAGGATGAAGCCATGCGCCTCGGCGCGTTCGGCCGCGGCGATCATCTCAGCCTCGTTCGCGTCGGGACGTCCATAGAGGATGTTGTCGCGCACCGAGCGATGGAGCAGCGACGGGTCTTGCGTCACCATGCCGATCCGGCGGCGCAGGCTGTCCTGCGTCACGCAGCGCAGGTCCTGGCCGTCGATGCGGATCGTCCCGCCCTCGGTGTCCATGAATCGCAGGATCAGGTTGACCAGCGTCGATTTGCCGGCCCCTGATCGGCCGACCAGCCCGACCTTCTCGCCCGGGCGGATCACCAGCGAAAGATCCTGCAAGCCGCCGGCGCCTCGCCCGTAGTGATGGCTGACCCGGTCGAGCGTGATTTCGCCGCGGTCCACCGCCATTTCGGACGCCCCGACGGCGTCGGGCAGGGCGATCGGCTGGGCGATGGTCTCCATGCCCTCCCTGATCACGCCGACGTTCTCGAACAGCGAGGACAGCGACCACATGATCCAGCCGGTCATCGCATTCAGACGCAACGTCAGCGCAGAGGCCGCCGCCACCGTGCCGATCGTGGCCGCGCCCTGGCTCCAGAGCACGATCGCGTAGCCGATGACCGCGACGATCAGAAATCCGTTGATGACGGTCAGGCCCAGTTCCATCAGCGTGATCAGCCGCATCTGCGCCGCGAACGTGACGCGGGCGTGCTCGATCGCCTCGCCGGCGTAGGCTTCCTCGGCGCGGGTATGCGCGAACAGCTTGACCGACTGGATGTTGGTGTAGCTGTCGACGATGCGCCCGGTGATCGCCGAGCGCGCGTCGGAAAAGGCCTTCGACGCCCGCCCGACGCGCGGCACGGTCCAGGCGATCAGCCAGACATAGAGCACGAGCCAGATCACCAGCGGAACGGCGAGCCGCAGATCGACGTCACCGAGCAGCCACAGCGCGCCGACCAGATAGATCGCCGAATATATCACCGCATCGAAGGTCTGGAACGTCGCCTCGTTGACCGCCGGCGCCGTCTGCATGATCCGGTTGGCGATCCGTCCGGCGAAGTCGTTCTGGAACCAGCCGACCGACTGGCGCAGCACGTGCCGGTGCGATCGCCAGCGCACCAGCGTCCCGAGGTTGGGCATCAGCGACTGGTTGAGCAGCGCCGCGTTCACCGTCTGCACCAGCGGTCGCAGGATCAGCACGCCAAGCGCCACGAGCGCAAGCTCCGCCCCGTGGCGGGTCCAGACCTCGGCGGCGGGCGTATCGCCGAGCATGTCCACCAGCCGCCCGGCGTACCAGATCAGCGCCACCTCGATGAGCGCGACCACGAAAATCGACAGCGCCGCCCAGATCATGACCCGGCGCAGCGGGCCGAGATACGCCTTCAGGAACGGCCAGAGCCGGTTCGACGGCGTGTCGGTCTCGGGATAGGGGGCGTAGGGATCGACCAGCGACTCGAAATAGCGAAACATGAGGGCGACCTTTCGGGGGGCCGGAGAACAATGACTGAAAGCGATGTGGGCCTGACGGCCCATCCGGACCGGCCCTAGAGGCGCGCGGGTATCCGGACCATCTGCATTCAGCACCTCCTCATGTTCGCGGCGTCGCTTACCGCGAAACGCGGCCGCTGTCACCCCGTTATCTCTGGACACGACCGCGACGGCGCCGGTAACTCGGAGGCCGGACAGGGGAGGCCGCCATGGGATCGATCGACATCACCGATACGCACAAGGCCCGGGCCGCCGCGTGGTTCACCGAACTGCGCGACACGATCTGCGCGGCGTTCGAGGCGCTGGAGGACGCGCAGGACTGGGGTTCCTTCGCCCAATTGCCCGCGGGGCGGTTCGCGCAGAAGCCGACGCACCGCGCCAGTCCCGGCGAAGCGGACGCCGGCGGCGGCGTGATGTCGGTGTTGCGCGAGGGCCGCGTCTTCGAGAAGGTCGGCGTCAACGTCTCCACCGTCTACGGCGCGCTCGGGGCGCAGGCGCAGCAGAGCCTCACCGCGCGCAAGGCCATTCCCGGTCTCGCCGAAGACCCCCGCTTCTGGGCGGCGGGGATCAGCCTCGTCGCGCACATGCGCTCGCCGCTGACCCCGGCGGTTCACATGAACACGCGGATGTTCTGGACGCCGGGCGGCTGGTGGTTCGGCGGAGGCACCGATCTGAACCCGATGATCGAGGACCCGAGCGACACGGCGTTCTTTCACGACGTGCTCCGGACGGCCTGCGACGCCCATGCCGCCGGCTACTATCCGCGCTTCAAGGTCTGGGCGGACGAGTATTTCATGATCAGGCACTGGAACGAACCGCGCGGCGTCGGCGGGATCTTCTACGACGATCTTTGCACCGGGAACTGGGAGGCGGATTTCGCCTTCACGCGACATGTCGGCCGCGCCTTCCTCGCCGCGTTCGCGCCGCTGGTCGAACGCCACATGAAGCGCCCCTGGACCGAAGCGCAGCGCGAGATCCAGCTGGTCAAGCGCGGCCGCTACGCCGAGTTCAACCTCGTCTACGATCGCGGAACCCAGTTCGGTCTTCAGACCGGTCACAACCCCGAAGCGGTGCTGATGTCGTTGCCGCCCATCGCAAAATGGCCGTGAGCGTCGGAACGAACCGCGCGCCGCGGCGCTGTCCCCCCACGCCCTGCTTCGGTTCGGACGACGCCGGGCGACGACCCAACCGGAGGACCCCCATGACCATCGCTGACGTCCGGATCGCGCATGTCGCAATCGACGCGCCGGCGGCCGTCGTCTACGCCTTCGCCGCCAACCCCGAAAATCTGCCGCGCTGGGCGCCCGGGTTCGCCCACGCCGTAACCCGGTCGAGCGAGGATCACGTGGTCGAGACGCCGGACGGGCCGCACGTCTTGCGGTTCTGCGCGCGAAACGACTTCGGCGTTCTCGATCACTGGGTGTATACGCCGGACGGGACGGAATTCTACAACCCGATGCGCGTTGTCGCACACGGAGTCGGGTGCCTGGTCGCGTTCACGCTTTTTCGCCAGGATGGCTGGTCGGACGATCGTTTCGCGCGGGACGCAGCACTCGCCTCGTCCGATCTCGAACGGCTGAAGGCCGTCGTCGAAACCGATCAGGCCGAGCGCGCGGCGAGCGACCCTCTGGCCCTCTGACGTCCCGAAGGCGTCAGCCGCGGGCGCGCAACACGCGGGCCTTCTCGCGCTCCCAGTCGCGCTTTTTCTCGGTCTCGCGCTTGTCGGCCTGCTTCTTGCCCTTGGCGATGCCGATGAGCAGCTTGGCGCGACCCTTCTCGTTGAAATAGAGCTTGAGCGGCACCAGCGTCATGCCCTCGCGGCCGATCCCTTGCCAGAGCCGGGCGAGTTCGCGCTTGTTGACCAGCAGCTTGCGTCGGCGGCGCTCGTCGTGACCGAAGGTCCGCGCCTGCAGATAGGCGGGGATATAGCCGTTGATCAGCCACAATTCACCTTGCTCGACCGTCGCATAGCTCTCCGCGATGTTCGCCTTGCCGTTGCGCAGCGATTTCACCTCGGACCCTTCGAGCATGATCCCGGCTTCAAGGTCGTCCTCGATGAAATAGTTGTGCCGCGCCCGCCGATTCTCGGCGACGATCCTTTGCTTCGGTCCTGCGGTCTCGATAGCCACCGAAAATAGATAGTGGTCGCCCTCCTTGCTGTCCAGCAGGGCGACGTGCTAATGAAAAGCTCTTTCACAAACATCTTTGTTACAATCAGAAGTTGTTTGCGCGTGCTAAAAAGTTCTAAAAGTAGTTGAATTGCAATTCCGAATCGAGATGATGGAAACGCAAATAAAACCAAAAAAGGGATTCTGATACGATGCAAAAGGAGCCCGAGCGCTCTCTTGCGAGCCGTGTGATCCGACCAGCCCTGAAGCCGGAAGTCGTCACGGACTTTCCGGGTGCTCCGAACACGCGCAAATTCAAGACGTTGATCGTCGATCTGAACAACTTCGCGTGCTTTCCAACGTTGGCCGTGGGTCTGCTCGTCGCTTCGATGCGAAATGCTGGTCAGCACGTCGATGTTCTTTGCCCGCTTGCGCATGACGTGCCGGGCGCAATGCGCGAGAAGCAAGAAAACCTCAGGGATCATGTCGCTAGGCGGATCCATCTCGCCACTTGGCGTCCGCTCCTGCTGGCGCGGGATCTGGCGCGAGGGGTACGTGACGGTTGGGTGCGCAAGCCGCATCACGTGGTTCTTCGCGAAACCCGGCGAGCGCTGGAAGCGAAACCGGATATCCTCCTTCTTTCAGCCTATCTGATGCACTACAATTCGGTGGTCAGGATCGGTCGCATGGCGAAGGACGCGGGTATTCCGCTGATCCTTGGTGGGCCGATGTTCAATCTTCACGGAGTTTCGGAGGCATGGCGAAGCGTGCCTGGGCTTACGGCAGTCGTGGGGGCCGAATCTGACATGATCGCACCCGCGCTGGTTCGTGCTGCATTGGACGGTTCGGACCTGCTCGCCTTCGACGGGGTCGTTCTTCCCGATGGTCGGCGGTCGGGGGCGGCGCCGCCACTGCGGGATCTCGGCCGCACTCCGGTCGCCGATTTCACCGATTTTCCATGGGACCGCTATCCGTTCCGCATCGTCCCCGTCATGACTGGGAGAGGCTGCCAGTGGAACAAATGCGTCTTCTGCAGCGACGTCGTTTCGGTGAATGGTCGGACCTACCGTACCCGGAGCGTCGATTCCGTGATGATCGAACTACGTGAGCAGTCGCGGCGCCATGCGACCACGAATTTTCTATTCATCGACCTGAAATTGAACTCGAACCCGAACATGCTGCGCGGGATCGCCGCCAACATCCAGCGCTTCGTGCCCGGGGCCGAATGGATCGGCACCGTGCATGTCGATCTGCGCGCGGACAACGGGCTGTCGCGGACTGATCTGAAGGCGGCGGTGGCATCGGGCATGCGGCGGGTCAGCTTTGGGCTCGAGACGGGCAGCCAGCGTCTGCTCGACGCCATGCAGAAGGGCAGTTCCGTCGAAGCCAACTCCGAATTCATTCGCAACGCCTACGAGGCGGGGCTGAGCGTGCGCTGTACGATGTTCAGGGGCTTCCCGGGCGAGACGGCGGAAGATTTCAACCAGACGGCCGATTTCCTTGAACGGCACGCGACGTATCTCGACCGCGTCCGCTTCAACGAGTTCACGATCTACGAGGATACGCCAATTCAGCTGGCGCTGGCGTCGAACTCGAACGAATACGCCGAC
>JBBRUZ010000033.1:0-21983 GCA_038247355.1 Rhodobacterales bacterium | reverse complement strand
CGCCGGGGAACCGGGTCCGGCGGCGCTTCTTTGGGAGGACTCGATGGCGTCCGCAGCGGAACAGATGGCGTCCAACATCAGTTGGAGCGCCTTCGGCAAGGCCAAGGAGCTACAGAACCGCATCCTGTTCGCGATCGGACTGCTGATCGTCTATCGGATTGGCACCTACATCCCGGTTCCGGGGATAGACGCCGCGCGGCTCGCGCAGTTCTTCGACCAGGCCAATGCCGGTATCGGCGGCATGCTCAACATGTTCACCGGCGGCGCCGTCGGGCGAATGGCGATCTTCGCCCTCGGGATCATGCCGTATATCTCCGCCTCGATCATCGTCCAGCTGATGTCGGCGATGGTGCCGTCGCTGATGGCGCTGAAGAAGGAAGGCGAAGCCGGGCGCAAAAAGATCAACCAGTACACCCGGTACGGCACGGTGTTTCTCGCCACATTCCAGGCTTACGGCCTTTCCGTTGGGCTCGAAGCCGAAGGCATGGCGACCGATCCAGGGTGGTTCTTCCGGATAGCCTGCGTCATCACGCTGGTCGGCGGCACGATGTTCCTGATGTGGCTCGGCGAGCAGATCACGTCGCGCGGCATCGGCAACGGCATTTCGCTCATAATCTTCGTCGGCATCATCGCGGAGCTACCCGCCGCGCTGGCGCAGTTCTTCACCCAAGGCCGGACCGGCGCGCTCAGCCCGGTCGTGATCGTGGGCATCATGGTGATGGCGGTCGCTGTGATCGCGTTCGTCGTCTTCGTCGAGCGGGCGTTGCGCAAGATCCACATCCAGTATCCCAAGCGCCAGGTCGGTATGAAGATCTACGGCGGCGAGAGCTCAAATCTGCCGATAAAGGTCAATCCGGCCGGCGTGATCCCGGCAATCTTCGCCTCGTCGCTGCTGCTCCTGCCAGCCACGATCACGACCTTTTCGGGGGACGCAGCCACGACCGGTTGGCTCAGCGTCGTCGCCGCTTATATGGGCCGCGGCCAGCCGCTGCAGCTGATCTTGTTCGGCGCGCTGATCGTGTTCTTCACCTATTTCTACACCGCGAACGTCGCGTTCAAGTCCGACGACGTCGCGGATAACCTCAAGAAGCAGGGCGGTTTCGTTCCCGGGATCCGCCCCGGCCAGAAAACCATCGAGTACCTCGACTATGTCGTCTCGCGGCTGCTCGTCGTCGGTTCGGCATATCTGACCGCGGTCTGCCTGTTGCCCGAGATCCTGATCGCCGAGCTGTCGGTGCCCTTCTACTTCGGGGGCACGTCGCTGTTGATCGTCGTGTCGGTGACGATGGACACGATCACGCAGGTCCAGTCGCACATGCTGGCGCATCAGTACGAAGGACTGATCGAAAAATCGCGACTTCGGAGCAAGGGACGTGAGGGGAAACCGCGCCGATGAACATCATTCTGCTGGGCCCGCCTGGGGCGGGCAAGGGCACGCAGGCCCGCATTCTCGTCGAGGGGCACGGTCTCGTCCAGTTGTCCACCGGCGACATGTTGCGAGCGGCGAGGAACTCCGGCACCGAACTGGGCAAGCGGGTGGCCGCCGTCATGGCGCGCGGTGATCTGGTGACTGACGATATTGTGATTGGCCTGATCGCCGAGCAGCTCGACGGCGAGGCCGGCGCGCACGGTCTGATATTCGACGGTTTCCCGCGCACGCTTGCGCAGGCCGACGCGCTCGAGAAGCTGATGGCCGACAAGGAGAAGACCCTCGACGCGGTGATCGAGATGAGCGTCGATGACGAGGAACTGGTGCGGCGCATTGCCGGGCGATTTTCCTGCGCTGGTTGCGGCGAGGTGTATCATGACGAGACCATGCCGACCCGTGCGGCCGGCGTCTGCGACAAGTGCGGCGGGACGGCGTTCGTCCGCCGCGCCGACGACAACGCCGAGTCGGTTCGGGTGCGCCTGTTGGCCTACTATCGCAACACGGCGCCGCTGATCGGCTATTACCATGCAAAGGGCAAGCTCAGGTCCGTCAATGGCCTCGGCGAAGTCGACGCGATTGCAGCGGAGATACGGACGCAGCTCGGCTTGTGAGAAACTGGAATTTCGGCTCTTGACGCCGTTGCGATGGTTCCTATACTCCCTATTCCCTCGAGTGAGAGTCGGTCCTTGCAATTTAATCTCGGGGATGCGGAATATCAGGGCCCGACGACGTGGGTATCGTGAGCCTGCCAGACGGATCGGCGGGCTTTGAGTGTTAGAGGAGGTCGGGCGGGGCCTCATCGAAGGAACGGAGCAGTATTTTGGCGCGCATAGCTGGCGTGAATATTCCGACTAACAAGCGCGTGCAGATCGCGCTTACCTATATCCACGGCATCGGACGCACGGCGGCGAACGACATGTGCGCGGCGCTCGGCATCGGGGACAATCGGCGGGTCAATGATCTGACCGACGCCGAGGTGTTGCGCATCCGCGAGTACATCGACGGCAATCTGAAGGTTGAAGGCGATCTTCGGCGCGAGACGTCGATGAACATCAAGCGTTTGATGGATCTCGGCTGCTATCGCGGGTTGCGGCACCGCCGCGGCCTTCCGGTGCGCGGTCAACGGACCCACACCAACGCCCGAACCCGCAAGGGTCCTGCGAAGGCCATCGCCGGCAAGAAGAAATAAGGAGGCCGGGACATGGCTCGTGAAAAGACGCGTGTGAAGCGCAAGGAACGCAAGAACATCTCGACGGGCATCTGCCATGTCAACGCAAGTTTCAACAACACCAAGATACTGATCGCCGACGCCCAAGGCAACGCGATCGCCTGGTCTTCGGCGGGAACAATGGGCTTTAAGGGATCGCGGAAGTCGACGCCTTATGCCGCTCAGATGGCCGCCGAGGATGCCGGCAAGAAAGCGCAGGAGCACGGCGTGCGGACGCTAGAGGTGCAGGTGCAGGGTCCAGGGTCGGGCCGCGAGAGCGCACTTCGGGCGCTCGGCGCCGTCGGTTTCCAGATCACAGCTATCCGCGACGTGACGCCAATCGCGCACAACGGTTGCCGACCACCGAAGCGCCGACGCGTCTGACGCACGGATATTTTCGGATCGCCTGCCCTTCGGGCGGGCGTTTCGTGTTTTGTACACCTCGGGTGTTCGTTGGCCACGGATCGGTCGATCGAACTGGAATGGAGGACCGAACGCTATGATGATCCACAAAAACTGGCAGGAACTGATCCGGCCGACGGCGCTCGAAGTCAAGGTGGGCGCCGACCAGCACCGAATGGCGACGGCGGTGGCCGAACCGCTCGAGCGCGGCTTCGGCCTGACGCTCGGCAACGCGTTGCGTCGTGTGCTGATGTCTTCGCTCCAGGGCGCGGCGATCACGTCGGTTCAAATCGACGGCGTTCTCCACGAGTTTTCTTCGGTGCCCGGCGTGCGCGAGGATGTGACCGACATCGTCCTGAACCTGAAGGGCGTTTCGATCAAGATGGAGGTCGAGGGACCCAAGCGCGTCGAGGTCCGTGCGACGGGCCCCGGCGTCGTGACCGCCGGAGACATTTCGGAGACGAACGGCATCGAGATTCTGAATCGCGATCATGTCATCTGTCATCTCGACGACGGCGCTTCGGTCTATATGGAGCTGACGGTCGAAACCGGCAAAGGCTATGTCGCTGCCGACAAGAACCGCCCCGAGGATGCCCCGATCGGGCTGATCTCGGTCGATGCGCTGTTCTCGCCGATCAAGAAGGTCAGCTACAAGGTCGAGCCGACCCGCGAGGGCCAGGTGCTCGACTATGACAAATTGACGCTGACGCTGGAGACCGACGGCTCGCTTCGGCCCGAGGACGCCATCGCCTATGCGGCGCGCATCCTCCAGGACCAGCTCTCGGTGTTCGTCAACTTCGACGAACCGGATGCCGCGAGCCGTCTGGCCGAGGACGACGATCTCGAGTTTAACCCTCTGCTGCTGAAGAAGGTCGACGAGCTCGAACTGTCGGTTCGCTCGGCGAACTGCCTGAAGAACGACAATATCGTCTATATCGGCGACCTGATCCAGAAGACTGAGGCCGAGATGCTTCGCACGCCGAACTTTGGGCGCAAGTCGCTCAACGAGATCAAGGAAGTGCTGACCGGCATGGGCCTGCATCTCGGGATGGACATCGTCGACTGGCCGCCCGAGAATATCGAGGACCTGGCCAAGAAGTACGAAGACCAGTTCTGAAACGGGCAGGGGGTCGATTGGCCCCCGCCGTACGATCCGGGCATCTCGCCCCAAGGAGCGCCGTCCCCACGCAGGGCGGCCGGACAAAGCAAAACATACGTTCAGGAGACCCGAAATGCGTCACGGAAACGGCTATCGCAAGCTGAACCGCACCCATGAGCATCGCAAGGCGATGTTCTCGAACATGGCCTGCAGCCTGATCGAGCACGAACAGATCAAGACGACGCTGCCGAAGGCGAAGGAGCTGAAGCGGATCATTGACAAGCTGATCACGCTCGGCAAGCGGGGTGACCTGCACGCCCGCCGCATCGCCGCGGCCCAGCTGAAGCAGGACGCGCCGACAGCCAAGCTCTTCAAGACGCTCGGGCCGCGCTACAAGACGCGCTCGGGCGGCTATGCACGCGTGCTGAAGGCCGGCTTTCGCTACGGCGACATGGCCCCGATGGGTATCGTCGAGCTCGTCGAGCGCGACGTCGCGGCGAAGGGCGCAGGTGACAAGGCCCGTGTCGCCGCCGAGATGGAAGCGGCCTGACCCCTCCAGCCTGCGCGCGTCCGGAGCGTCGGGGCCGCAATCGGAGCCGCCACGTGTCGCGGCGACAAACGTGCCGGGGGCAGCGCACCTTGTGCTGTGACGAGGCGTCGCATGACTGATCTCTTCGATCCCGCCCCGGCGTCCGGGGTCCGTGCAGCGGATAAGGTCGCGACGGGACCGCGTCCGCTCGCGGATCGTCTCCGCCCGCAACGGCTGGCTCAGGTGGTCGGTCAGGACCATCTGCTCGACGACGGCGCCCCGCTCGCCTCGATGGTCGCCACCGGCGTCGTCGGTTCGGTGATCTTCTGGGGCCCTCCGGGGGTGGGCAAGACCACGATCGCGCGACTGCTCGCGGCCGAAACCGGCTCCGCCTTCGTCCAGATCAGTGCGATCTTCACCGGAATCGCCGATCTCAAGCGGATTTTCGAAGCGGCCCGGCTGCGCTTCGCCAATGGTCGTGCGACGATGTTATTCGTCGACGAGATCCATCGCTTCAACCGCGCCCAGCAGGACGGCTTCCTGCCGTTGATGGAGGAGGGGGTCATCCTCCTCGTCGGCGCCACGACCGAAAATCCGTCCTTCGAGCTGAACGCGGCGTTGCTGTCGCGCACTCAGGTTCTGACATTGCGCCGCCTCGACCCCGATGCGCTCGACGCTCTCGCGCGGCGTGCGGAGACCGAACTCGCCCGTCCATTGCCGTTGACCCCGGAGGCGCGCGTCGCGCTGATCGAAATGGCCGACGGCGACGGGCGCGCGCTACTGAACCTGATCGAACAGATCGCCTCGGAACGCGAGCGGCTCGATGTCGCCGCTCTCGCCGGGCGGCTCACCCGCCGCGCCCCGGTCTTCGACAAGTCGGGCGACGGCCACTACAATCTGATCTCGGCGCTGCACAAGTCGGTCCGCGGCTCCGACCCCGACGCCGCCCTGTACTGGTTCGCCCGGATGCTCGAGGGCGGCGAGGATCCGCGTTATCTGGCGCGACGTATCACGCGCATGGCGGTCGAAGAAATCGGTCAGGCCGACACTCGCGCGACGGAAATCTGTCTCGCGGCGTGGCAGACCTATGAGCGTCTCGGCTCGCCCGAAGGTGAGCTTGCCCTCGCCCAGGCGGTGATCCATCTCGCGCTCGCGCCGAAGTCGAACGCCGGCTACGCCGCGTTCGCGGCCGCCCGCGCCAGCGCCCGCCGCAACGGCTCGCTGCCGCCGCCAAAGCACATCCTGAACGCGCCCACGCCGCTGATGAAATCTGAAGGTTACGGGGCGGGCTATGTCTATGACCACGACACTGCCGACGGCTTTTCCGGCCAAAGCTATTTCCCCGACGCCATGGCGCGCGAAAGCTACTACGTCCCAACCGGCGGCGGGGCCGAAGCGGCGCTGCGCGAGCGGCTCGCGTCGCTGCTCGCCCAGCGCGCCGAAAAATCGGAGTGAGCCGGCGAGGCCGACAGCGGACGTCGCGCGTCGACGGCCCCTGCGATGTGGCCCCATCTGCTGTTCCTCTGGTTGATCATCTTTAAGTGGAAAAAAACAGCAGGTAATAAGCTTAAGTGTAAATCTGTGTTATTGCAATTATTTATAGAGACCCAATTTCGCGGGCGCTCGCCGATCCGATGGAGACGCGGATGTCTCCACCGCGCCAACGTATCGCATCGCGATTTTTCCGTGCTCGCCTCCTTGACTCGATCGGATATTCCGCAAGACTGGCTCCCGGAATTTGTGCGGGCGACGAGTTGATGATCAGGGACAGTGACGCACGGCTTGTCGCGTTTTCGTTTTCCTCCCGGCTCGAGGCCGATCAGTCGACGACGGCGCTGATGCAGCTTGCCCGGCAAATCTGGCGCGACAATGTGCGCGCCGGCCTGACCGGGGTGCTGACCCGCTGCGGGACCGATCTCGATCAGACCATCGAGGGGCCGGGCGATGTCGTGGCGCCGCTGTCGGCGCGCATCCTGACCGACCCGCGGCACGGCGACATCGCCATTCGCTTCTTCGGGCCGATTGCGCGTCGCCATTACGCCGGGTGGAGCGTCGAAGGTTTCGAGCAGCCTTCGCCGGTCCCGTTCGAGCCGCCGCCGCGCGGCGGTCTCCTGTCGCTTGTCGCCCGCCAGTCCGCGACGCACGGAGACGGCGGCAGGAGCCGCACGGTCGCCACCTGACCACGCCCGGCAGCCCCCTAACGCGGGTGCAGGCCGCGCTTAACTTGACAACCCCCGCGTCGTGGGGGCACTGAGCGTCCGACCGATCGGGTTGGAGCGCCATGTGTCCGTCGTGTTGCAAATCGCCGTTGGAGGCGCGCTCGGCGCGGTGCTGCGCTATGGCGCCGTGACGCTCTGCGCACGGGTCTTCGGCACAACATTTCCGTGGGGCACGCTGGCAGTCAACGTGATCGGAAGCTTTCTGATCGGCGTCGCGTTCGTTTATGTCCTCAGCCGCGCCGATCCAAGCCTGCGACGGGTCGCGCCGTTGGTGATGTCGGGCTTCCTCGGTGGCTTTACCACGTTCTCCGCCTTTTCTCTGGAGACGTTGCTCCTGATCGAGCGCGGGCGATTGGGCGCAGCGATGGCCTATGTCGGCGGGAGCGTCGCGCTGTGCCTCGTCGCGGTCGCCGCCGGAGCGTGGCTGGCGCGGAGCGGCGCACCCGCATGACCGGCGTGCGCCAGATCACGCTCGGGCCCGCAGACGCGGATCAGCGGCTGGACCGGTGGCTGCGCCGGATGCACCCGCACGTCGCGCAGGGGCGGATCGAGCGGATGTGCCGCAAGGGCGAGATTCGCGTCGATGGCGGGCGCGTCCAGGCTTCGACCCGGCTTGCGACTGGCCAGACTGTGCGCTTGCCGCCGATCCCCCCTGAGCCGGACGTGCCCACGCCCGGCGGCGCCAGGGTCTCGGACGCCGATGCGGCGATGATCCGGGGTGCGGTGATCTACCGCGACGAGGACATCCTCGCGATCAACAAGCCCCCCGGCCTCGCGTCACAAGGCGGCTCCGGCACGACGCGCCATGTCGATCTGCTCGCCGACGCGCTGCGCTTTGATCGCGACGACAAGCCGCGCCTCGTGCATCGGCTCGACCGCGACACGTCGGGCGTCCTGCTGCTGGCGCGGAGCGTGCGCGCGGCGGCCGGGCTGGCCAAGGCGTTCCAGTCCCGCGACGCGCGCAAGATCTACTGGGCGCTGGTGGCCGGCGTGCCGCATCCGCGGAGCGGCACGATCCGCTATGGCCTGGTCAAGGCGCCGGGGCATGGCGCGGGCGGCGAGGGCGAGAAGATGCGCGTGGTTCCCCCCGACGCGGTCGCTGCGACCGAAGGCGCGAAACGCGCGACAACCGATTACGCGGTGATCGAGGCGGCGGCGACGCGCGCCTCCTGGGTTGCGCTGGCCCCGATCACCGGGCGCACGCATCAGTTGCGCGCGCACATGAACGCGATCGGGCACCCGATCATCGGTGACGGGAAGTACGGCGGCAACGCGCAGGAGAAGACCGAGGACGGCTGGGGCGCGCAGCTCGGCGGTCAGGTCAGCCGAAAGCTGCACCTCCATGCGCGGTCGATCGCGCTGCGCCATCCGATCACCGGCGCGCGGCTGAGCCTGACAGCGCCGCTGCCCGAGCACATGGCGCGCAGCTGGGAGCTGTTCGGCTGGCGGGAGCGCGACGCGGCCGCCGATCCGTTCGAGGATTTGGCGTGACGGGCGCGCGCCTCGTGGTGTTCGACATGGACGGCACGCTGATCGACAGCCAGCGGGTGATCCTCGACGCGATGGCGCGGGCCTTCGCCGCTGCGGGGCGCGCGGTTCCGTCCGAGGCCGAGGTCCTCGGCATCGTCGGGCTGTCGTTGCCTGAGGCGATGGCGGCGCTGCTGCCCGAGGCGTCCGAGGTCGAGACGCTGGCGCTCGCGGCGCTCTACCGGGAGGACTTCGCCGCCAAGCGCGCCATCGGCGGCGCCGAGGCCGAGGCGCCGCTCTACCCCGGCGCCCGCGATGCGCTGGAGCGGCTGGCCGCGCGACCTGGCATGCTGATGGGGGTCGCGACCGGCAAGGCACGGCCGGGCCTCGATCACGTTTTCGCCCATCACGATCTCGGTCGCTACTTCGCGACGAGCCAGACCGCCGACGCGCATCCGTCCAAGCCGCACCCGTCGATGCTGCGCGCGGCGCTCGCCGAGACCGGCTGCGGCCCGGAGGTGGGCGTGATGGTCGGCGACACCGAGTTCGATATCGCGATGGGACGCGCGGCCGGCTTTGCGACTGTCGGCGTGGTCTGGGGCTATCATCCCCGGTCCCGGCTGGAGGCGGCGGGCGCGGATGTGCTGATCGAGGGGTTCGACGCGCTCGATCGCGCTCTTGACGCGCTCTGGGCCCGGCCGAGGTGATCGCGCCGCGGCGGTTCTGGGCCGATGTGACGATCGCGCCGGAGGACGGTGGCTTCGGCCTGCGGCTCGACAACCGACCGTTGCGCACGCCGGCCCACGCGGCGCTGCGCGTTCCGACCCACGGGTTCGCGGAGGCGATCGCGGTCGAATGGCGGGAGATCGGCGATGAGATCGTCCCCGAGGCGCTGCCGTTCACGCGCGCGGCGAACGTCGCCATCGACCGCGTGGCGCGCGATCCCGGTCCAGTCGTCGCGCAGGTCGCCCGGTACGGCGAAACCGACCTGCTATGCTA
Organism: Rhodobacterales bacterium; assembly: GCA_038247355.1. GTDB lineage: Bacteria > Pseudomonadota > Alphaproteobacteria > Rhodobacterales > Rhodobacteraceae > Amaricoccus. Next base: position 12,632 of record JBBRUZ010000033.1, on the reverse strand, counting down.
CCTCACGGGTGAGCCCGAGGGCCTGCGTCGCCGCCAGACCGAAGGCTGGGAGCCCGTGCTCGTCTGGGCCGCCACGCGGCTGGACGCGCCGCTGCGCACCACGATCGGGGTGATCCACATTGCGCAACCGCCCGGCAGTCTCGCGGCGCTGGAGGCGGCGGTTGCGGCGCTCGACCCGTTCGCGCTGACCGCGCTCCACGAACTCGTCGCGCTTTCGGGCTCGCTGTTGCTGGGCCTTGCGGTCGCCCGAGGCGCGCGCGAGCCCGAAACCGCCTGGGACCTATCGCGTATCGACGAAATCTGGCAAGCTGAACAATGGGGGGCCGACGCCGAGGCCGAAGCCGCCGCGGCTCTGAAACGGGCAGATTTTCTGCGCGCAGGGTTAATGCTCGAATTGCTGGCAGATAGGGCGACCTCTGCATAGAAAGCATGAGAAATTCGATCGACATGCACGACAAGTCCGATTTTTGTGCAGTTCGCCTTGACGTTTCTGTCGTACGCAAACAAAATTGGTCCAAGGGCCATCAGTCGCCCGAAAGTACCAGCCGAGCCGAGGGTCCGAACCCTCGCGCAGCCCTGAGAAATGGGCAACCATCATGAAGAGGACTAAAATGACGAGACATCATCTTTTGGCGACCGCCATGGTCTTGGGTCTGTCGGCCGTCGGCGCCCAGGCGCAAACGCTCGACAAGGTCAAGACCGCCGACGTCCTGAAATGCGGCACGAACACCGGTCTGGCCGGTTTCGCCGCCCCCGACGCGAGCGGCAACTGGGAAGGCTTCGACATCGCGGTCTGCCGCGCCCTCGCGGCCGCGGTCCTCGGCGACCCGGCGAAGGTCGAATTCGTGCCGACCACCGGCGAGACCCGCTTCACTGCGCTTACTTCGGGCGAGATCGACGTTCTGGTGCGGAACTCGACCTGGACGTTCACGCGCGACGTGGACCTGAAGTTCACGTTCACCAACGTCAACTACTACGACGGACAGGGGTTCATGGTTCCCGCCGAACTCGGGGTCACCTCGGCGCTGGAGCTCGACGGGGCGACCGTCTGCATCCAGACTGGCACCACGACCGAGCTCAATCTCGCCGACTGGTTCAAGGCCAACGGGATCACGTACACGCCGGTCCCGATCCAGACCAACGCCGAGGCCGATCAGCAATTCCTCGCCGGCGCCTGCGACGCCTATACCACCGACGCCTCGGGGCTTGCCGCCAGCCGTGCGACCTACGAGACGCCCGAAAACTTCATCATCCTGCCGGAGATCATCTCGAAGGAGCCGCTCGGCCCGCTCGTGCGCCAGGGCGACGACCAGTGGGCCGACGTGGTCCGCTGGACGTTCAACGCCCTCGTCGCAGCCGAGGAATACGGCGTGACCTCGGCGAACATCGAAGAGATGATGGCGTCCGAAAGTCCGGAGATCCGTCGCCTGCTCGGGGCCGAGGGCGACCTCGGGGCGTTGCTCGGGCTCGATGCGGAATGGGCCAAGCGTGCGATCATGGCCCGCGGAAACTACGGCGAGATTTTCGCTGCGACCATCGGCGAGGGCACGCCGAGCAACCTCGAGCGCGGCCTGAACGCGCTGTGGACCGAGGGCGGTCTGCAGTACTCGCCGCCCTTCCGCTGATCGAAAGGTTGGAGGGGCGCACCGGTTTCTGCCGCGCCCCTCCACCGCCGGTCCGCGCGACCTGGGGGGGTCCGGACAAGCGGAGTCCGAGGACAGCGATCCGGTCACAGGTGAGGATTTGGTCCATTTTCAGGGGGTTGGCAGGATGACGAGCATCGATGTATCGCCAGAGCCGTTCCGGCTGAGCATGTTGATCTACGATACGCGCTTTCGGTCGCTGACCATCCAGACGGTCGCCGTCCTTCTTTTCATGCTCGCCGCGGCCTGGCTGGTGAACAACACCGTCCAGAACCTGAACGCGCTCGGCAAGGATTTCGATTTCGGCTTCCTCTCCAGCCGTGCCGGATACGACATCAACCAGGCGTTGATCCCTTACACCAACGACAGCACGCACGGGCGCGCGGCGCTGGTGGGGATCCTCAATACACTACTTGTCGCCCTTCTGGGCTGCACCTTCGCCACGATCATCGGGGTGCTCGCGGGCGTGCTGCGGCTCTCGACAAACTGGGTGGTGGCGAAGCTGGCCGCCGCCTATGTCGAGGGCTTCCGCAACGTACCGGTGCTGTTGTGGATCTTCACGATCATGGCGGTCATCACCGAGAGCGCGCCGGCGCCATCGGCGTTCCGCGGCGACACAGCGACCGCATCGATGCTGTTCAGTGATAGCGTCGCCATCACCAATCGCGGTCTCTACATGCCCTGGCCGGTCTGGGGGCCGGGGTGGCACCTCGTCGTGGCGACGTTCGTCCTGTCGCTGATCGCGATCATCCTGTTCGGCCGATACGCGAAGAAGCGCCAGGAGGAGACGGGCGAGATCCTTCCGACGCTCTGGATCAAGCTGGGGCTGTTCTTCATACCGACGCTGCTGATCGATTTCGTGATGGGGAGCCCGATCACGCTCGCGTATCCGGTGCTGGAGCGGTTCAACTTCGTCGGCGGCGGCTTTGTCGACAAGGCGCTGATCGCGCTGGTCGTCGCGTTGTCGCTCTACACCGGCGCCTTCATCGCGGAGAACGTGCGGGCGGGCATCCTCGCTATCTCTAAGGGCCAGACCGAGGCGGCGAACGCGCTGGGGCTGCGGCCGAACCGGACGATGAGCCTCGTCGTGCTGCCGCAGGCGATGCGCATCATCATCCCGCCGCTGATCTCGCAGTACCTGAACCTGACCAAGAACTCGTCGCTGGCCATCGCAGTCGGGTACATGGACGTACGGGCGACACTGGGCGGGATCACGATGAACCAGACAGGGCGCGAGCTCGAATGCATGCTGCTGCTGATGGGGTTCTATCTCGTCGTCAGCCTGGCGATCTCGTCACTGATGAACTGGTACAACTCCTCGGTTTCGTTGAAGGAGCGCTGAGATGGTGGACACGACCTTCGTTCGCACCCAGATGATCGAGCCGGAGCAGGCGCCGGGCGCGTCGGTGGGCGCGGTGCGCTGGGCGCGGGAGAACCTGTTTTCGAACTGGTTGAATTCGGTCCTGACGCTTCTTTCGCTGTTCGCCGTGTATTGGCTCATCGCCCATATCGGCCCGTGGTTCCGCCACGCGGTCTGGAACGCCGGCTCGTTGCAGGAATGTCGGTCGATAATCCAGGCGACCTGGGGCGAGGGCGCGACGGGCGCGTGCTTTGCGGTGATCCGCGAGCGCTGGAAGCAGTATCTGTTCGGCTTCTATCCGGCCGACCTCTATTGGCGCCCGACGCTGACGTTCTTCCTGATGCTGGCGGCGCTGGCGCCGTTGCTGTTCTCCGGGCTGCCGCGCAGGACGATGTGGTTCTCGGTCGCATTTCCGGGCGTCGCGTACTGGTTGCTGTGGGGCGGGTCGATCTTTGTGCCGCTCGGCATCTACGCCGGGTTCGTCATCGCCTACGTCGTCCATGGCGCGATCTCCGCGCGCCGGCCCGGGCCGCTCGCGTCGGTCGCGGCGGTCGTGGCGTTGCTGATCTGGTGGCTGTATCTCGTCGGCCCGGTGGCGGGCGTACTGTCCGGGACGGGCATCGGCACGTTGACTCCGGTCCAGTCCAACCAGTTCGGCGGCTTCACGCTGTCGCTGGTCATCGGCGTGACCGGCATTGCGTTCTCGTTGCCGCTTGGCGTGCTGCTGGCGCTGGGGCGGCGGTCGGACATGTTCTTCGTCAAGACGATCTGCGTCGGCTTCATCGAGTTCATCCGCGGTGTGCCGCTGATCACGCTGTTGCTGGTGGCGTCGTTCCTTCTGAACATCTTCCTGCCGCCGGGCACGAATTTCGACATCATCCTGCGGGTCATCATCATGGTGACACTGTTTTCTGCCGCCTATATGGCCGAGACGATCCGCGGCGGTCTCGCGGCGCTGCCGCGCGGTCAGTACGAGGCGGCGGACGCGCTGGGGCTCGACTACTGGAAATCGATGCGGCTGATCATCATGCCGCAGGCGCTGAAGATATCGATCCCGGGCATCGTCAACAACTTCATCGGTCTGTTCAAGGACACGACACTGGTGGCGATCATCGCCCTGCTCGATCCGCTCGGCCTGACGACGGCGATCCGGGCGGATTCCAACTGGAACGGCATCATCTGGGAGCTTTACGGCTTCGTCGCGCTGATCTTCTTTCTCTTCTGCTACTCGATGTCGCAATATTCCCAGTACCTCGAGCGCAAGCTCCAGACCGGGCACTGATAGGAGGTATTTACAATGACCGAAGCCGCCCGCGAAGATCTGAAGCCTGTCAACCCGGCCACGCTCAAGGTATCGGACGAGATCGCCATCGAGATCGCCAGGATGAACAAATGGTTCGGTCAGTTTCACGTGCTGCGCGACATCAACTTGACCGTCAACCGTGGCGAGCGGATCGTAGTCTGCGGCCCGTCGGGCTCAGGCAAATCGACGCTCATCCGCTGCATCAACCGGCTGGAGGAACACCAGAAGGGCTTGATCAAGGTCGACGGGATCGAGCTTACCTCCGATCTGAAGAACATCGACAAGATCCGCTCCGAGGTCGGGATGGTGTTCCAGCATTTCAACCTGTTCCCGCATCTGACGATCCTCGAGAACTGTACGCTGGCGCCGATCTGGGTCCGCAAGACTCCGAAGAAAGAGGCTGAGGAGGTGGCGATGCACTTCCTGCGCAAGGTCAAGATCCCCGAGCAGGCGGCGAAGTATCCCGGTCAGCTTTCGGGCGGGCAGCAGCAGCGTGTCGCCATCGCGCGGTCGCTTTGCATGAAGCCGAAGATCATGCTGTTCGACGAGCCGACGAGCGCGCTCGATCCGGAGATGATCAAGGAAGTGCTCGACACGATGATCGAGCTCGCCCAGGAGGGCATGACGATGATCTGCGTCACCCATGAGATGGGCTTTGCCCAGGCTGTGGCGAACCGCGTCATCTTCATGGACAAGGGCCAGATCGTCGAACAGAACGAACCGCGCGAGTTCTTCAACAACCCCAAGTCCGAGCGCACCAAGCTGTTCCTGAGCCAGATCCTCGGGCACTGAGGGCGCGTCCGGACGCGGTAAAGCTCGTTAACAACCGGCGCGACCGGTCGTTCATCTTGGCGTCGTGAAGCCGAGAAGGGTTCCGGCGCCGGTTCGGGCCTGTGGCCAGGCGTCTATGTCGAGAGCGATCACAGTCGTCGCGGCGGTCGGGTACTGCGCGAATTTCGGATCGTCGGGCGGCTCGGCGAGCATCCGGCGGGCGAAGTCGCCGATGCCCGGCATATGCCCGAGCATCAGCACGATGCCGACGTCTGGCGCTTCGAGCACGGCGCGCAGCACATGCGACGCGGTCGCGTTATAGAGATCGGCGCGAGGCGTCATCGGGATCGCGGCGAAGGCGGGCCCGAGGGTGGCCCAGGTCTCTTGCGTGCGCGTGGCCGTCGAGACGAGCGCTACGTCGGGGAGGAAGCCGCGAGCGGCGAGCCAGGCTCCGATGCGCGGCGCGTCGACCCGGCCGCGGTCGTTCAGCGGGCGATCATGGTCGGGCTGGCCTTCGTCGGCCCAGCTCGATTTCGCATGTCGGATCAGGATCAGTCGTTTCATCGCGGCGCCTCGCCGTCGAGGGCGACAGTGTGGAAGGCCGGACGCGTCGGCTGCGATGGTTCGCGCGCGGTCAAATCGAGGCCGGGCGCGGCGCGCCCTCCCGGATCAACGTGCCCGCGCCGTGCGCGGTGAACAGCTCGAGCAGGACCGCGTGCGGTGCCCGGCCATCGAGGATCACCGCCGCGCGAACGCCGCCCTCGACCGCAAGCAGCGCCGTGTCGGTCTTGGGGATCATGCCGCCGGTGATCACCCCCGTGGCCGTCAATTCGCGCACCTCGTCGGACGTGAGCGCCGTCAGCACCGCGCCGGTCGCGTCCTTGACGCCCGCGACGTCGGTCAGGAGCAGCAGTCGGTCGGCCTTCATCGCAGCGGCGATGGCGCCGGCGAAGGTGTCGCCGTTGACGTTGTAGGTCTGGCCCTCGCGGCCGGCGGCGATCGGGGCGACGACGGGGATGAAGTCGGAGTTGAGGAAGGTGTGCAACACCTCGGGGTGGATTTCGACCGGGCGGCCGACGAAGCCGAGGTCGATCACGCTCTCGACTCCGTCGCGCACGACGGTCGTCAGGTCGCGCTCGCAGATCATCAGGTTCGCGTCCTTGCCCGACAGGCCGACCGCCCTGCCGCCCGCGGCGTTGATCGCCTGGACGATGCGCTTGTTGATGCGGCCGGCGAGGACCATCTCGACGATCTCGACTGTGGCGGCATCCGTCACGCGCTTGCCGTTGACGAATTCCGAGACGATGCCGAGCCGTTCGAGCATGTCGTTGATCATCGGGCCGCCCCCGTGGACGATCACCGGGTTGAGGTTGCATTGCTTCATCAGCACGATGTCGCGCGCGAACTCGCCCATGGCGGTGTCGTCGCCCATCGCGTGGCCGCCGAACTTGATGACCACGGTCGCGCCGTCGTAGCGCTGCAGATAGGGCAGGGCCTCGGACAGCGTGCGGGCCGTGGCGAGCCAGTCGCGGGTCTGGGCGGCGGCTTTGTCCATGCTGGGGGTCCTGGGGCTCGGGGCGGGCCTGCGTCCGCGGCAGGTTGTGATTGTACTTCCTGCGCGCGGACTTACATAATTGGCGCGGATCGAACAAGGAGCAGTCCGATGTTGTCGCGATATGTTGTCGCCATGGTTGCGGCCACCTGCGCTGCGCCCTCCGGGGGAGCGGCGGCGTCCGCCGAGGTCTGCACCCGGCTGTTTCGGCATTTCGATCGCGACGTGCTGATGTTCTCCAGTCCCGGCCAGACCGAGGATCTGTTGCTGTCGCGCAATGCCCAAGGCTCGGCGCAAAGGTTGATGGAGGTCGGCTGCGTGACGCGCGAGGGCGATCTCGCGCCGCTGGACGCGTTGGCGCGGGAGCTGCGCGGCACGCTGACCGGCGAGACCGGAGCGCCCATCCCCAGGATCTGGCTGCATGTCGGGATCGTTCCAGGCATCGCAACCGAGGTGCAGGTGCGCGGGTTCTTCGCCGATGTCGGCTTGAGAGCGCGCGGGATCGGCGCGCCGACGCTCGGGCGGCGGATTTACGTCGGGCCGTTCGTGACCGAGGGCGGTCTCGCGGAGGCGGCGGAGGTCGCGCGGCGGGCCGGGTTCGTGGCGCCGTATCCGCGCCGCTTCGGCACATGACGACCGCGCGCAAGGTCACGCTCGCCGCCGGACTCTTGGCGGCGGGATGCGGCGCTATCCCAGAGCAATCGCGCGATCGGACGGCCTGCGCGCCGTTGTTCATCGAATACGATCGTGTGGCGCAATTCGCGCCCGAGGACGCGCGGGACCCCTTGCGCGGGAATTACGTCCTCGATTCGCGGCTGTCGCAACTGACCGTGCTATTGATCCAGAACGATTGCCAGACGCGCTCGCGCGATCTCGTCGGACTGGAGGAGGCCGCGGAAGCGCGGGGCGGCCGGGGGATCTCCGAGGGCGGCGAGTCGCTGGGCCGGCCCGTCGCGGTGCAGGTGGGGATGCTCACCGACGAAGGTGATGCGGCGCGGGCGCAGGCGTTCTTTCGCGAACTCGGGTTGCAGACCACGAGCATCGGCGTGCAACGGCTTGGCCGGCGGGTCTACGCCGGGCCGGTGTTCACCGTGGACGGGCTCAACGACCTGACGGGTCTCGCGCGCGTGGCGGGGTTCGTGGCGCCGTATCCGTCGGCATTCTACCGGTTCTGACGCGGACGCTCCGTACTCACGGCGCCTGGCCCAGCCGCCGTAGCTCGGCCTCCAGCGTCGCGATCCGGTCGTCCCGGTCGGCCAGCGCCGCAGCGACGTCTTCGGCGTCGAACTGCTGCGGGATGTGCTGCGGACAGTTCGCGTCCCAGGCCGCCACATCGAAGATCAATGCCTGCTCCGGGCGCGCGTCGTATCCGTCCGGCATCAGCTTCGCGACCAGCGCCGCGACGCCCTCGACGATCCGCGCCCGACCCCAGATCTTGATCCGTCGGCGTGCCGTGTAGTCGATCAGGAAAAGAAAGGCCTGGCGGTTCTCCCCGAGGTTGCCCTGCGAGATGTACTGCCGGTTCCCCCGGAAGTCCGCGAAACCCAATGTGCACGGTCCCAACACCCGCAAGAACCCCGCTGGCCCTCCGCGGTGCTGGACGTAGGGCTGCCCTTGGGCGCTCGCGGTGGCCAGGAACACGCTTCACTGCGCCTCGATGAAGCTCGCCAGATCCGCCGTGATCTGCCAATTCCAACCGTCGCGCCTCCATCGCCGCGTACCCCCCGCGCGAGCCCTTGCGATCCTGGATGGCCTTCACCGCAGAGGTGAAGGCCACGTCGCTTGCCGGTCCCATCACGCGGCCGCGCGCGGCGCCGCGGCGGGAAAGGCGATCGCCGTCTCGAACCCCGACTTCAGGTCGTTCGTGAACGTGTTGAGCGCGTCATGCCCGACCACTTTCGCCAGTTCCACATAAGACTGACCCGCCGCTCGCGCCGCGCCGCGACCGTTTCGGCCGGAACTCGGCCCCGCGCCTCGACCAATCCGGTCGCGAACCGCAGCGCCTCCAGCACCGCGCGGCCGCTTTGAGGCGCGTCCGCGATGGCGCTTGTTGTGGGAATGCTGGACATGACGTCAATCTCCTGACAAGGGCGGCCACTGTCGGCGCGCCCCCACAATTTGATCTCAATCGTCCTTGATGATAATCAATGCTGTCCGCAACGCATCCTTGCAGGATTCGCAACGAATGGACCGGTTCGAGGCCATGACTGCTTTCGTCGCCGTTGCAGATCGCAACGGCTTTGCCCCTGCGGCCCGTGCTCTGGGCGCGTCGCCTTCCACGGTCACCCGCCTCGTCGGCGGCCTCGAGGCGCGGCTCGGCGTCCGCCTGCTCGACCGCACCACCCGCGCCGTCCGCTTGACCGACCCCGGCGCCCGCTTCCTCGAGCGCGCGCGCCGCATCCTCGCCGATCTCGATGAGGCCGAACGGCTCGCCGAGGACGAACGCGCCGCGCCCACGGGCCGCCTCGCCCTGGCGGCCCCGGTGGTTTTCGGACGACTGTATGTCGCCCCGCTCGTCGGCGCATATATGGCACGCTACCCGGGCGTGACGGTCGAGCTCGACTTGAACGACCGCAACGTGAACCTGATCGAGGAAGGCGTCGATCTCGCGGTCCGCATTGGCGACCTCGCCGACACCGGTCTCGTCGCTCGCCGCGCCGGCGTCACCCGCCGCGTCCTCGCCGCCACGCCCGCCTATCTCGCAGCGAACGGCGCGCCGGTCACGCCGGCCGATCTCGCCGCCCACCGCATCATCGGCGTCACCACGCTCGGCCCGGTCGACCGGTTGCGGCTGTCTGGCGGCGACGCCTTCGTCGCGCCCGCCTTCGTGACCAACAGCATCGACGCCGCCATCTGGCACGCCGCGAACGACGGCGGCCTCGTCCAGGTGCTGAGCTATCAGATCGCCGATCACCTCCGCGCCTGCCGGCTCCGGATCGTGATGTCCGACCACGAACCACCGCCCCTCCCGATCCAGTTCGTCCATCCAGCCCGCGGCTCGTCTCCATCAAGGTCCGCGCGTTGATCGACCTCGCCGTTGCGACCTGCAACTGGTCTTTCCTCGCGGACACGCCGGCGTGACCCTCGCGATTCTTCACGAGGACGCGCAACTGGTGATCCTCGACAAGCCCTCGGGACTGCTCTCGGTGCCGGCCAAGCCCCCCGGACCGGCCGATTGTCTCGAAGCGCGGGTGCGCGCGGTCCGGCCGGAGGCGCTGCTCGTCCACCGGCTCGACATGGACACCTCGGGCGTGATGGTTTTCGCCCGGACCCGCCTCGCCCAGCGCCATCTGAACTGGCAGTTCGAACGGCGGCAGGTCCGCAAGGCCTATGTCGCTCGCGTCTGGGGCGAGATCGCCGGAGATGGCGGGCGCATCGACCTGCCACTGATCTGCGACTGGCCGAACCGCCCGCGCCAGACGGTCTGCTTCGTTCGCGGCAAACCATCGGTGACCGACTGGCGCGTGACGGGGCGCGAGCCGGGGGCCACCCGGGTCGCGCTGACGCCGCTGTCGGGGCGCAGCCACCAGCTTCGCGTGCACATGCTGGCGCTCGGCCACCCGATCCTCGGCGACGCGTTTTACGCCCATCCGACGGCATTTGCCGGCGCCGATCGCCTGCAACTCCACTCCGAACGTCTCGGGTTCCGACATCCCGACGGCGGCGCGCCGGTGGAGTTCGTCGCGCCAGCGCCGTTCTGAACCGCGGGGAGCGTCGCCGCCGACCGGGCGAGGCCCCTTCGGGCCGTCAGCCGCGGATGAGGCCCATCTGCTCGAGCTTCAGGATCACCTGCTGCGCGCAGTAGTCGACGTCGAGGTTTTCGGTGTCGAGGCGTATCTCGGGTTTTTCGGGCACGTCATAGGGGTCGGAGATGCCGGTGAATTCCTTGATCTTGCCCGCGCGCGCGAGCTTGTAGAGCCCCTTGCGGTCGCGTTTTTCGCATTCCTCGATCGAGGTCGCCACATGCACCTCGACGAAGGCGCCGAACGCTTCGATCTCCTCGCGCACCGCCCGCCGGGTCGCGGCGTAGGGTGCGATCGGCGCGCAGATCGCCACGCCGCCGTTCTTGGTGATCTCCGAGGCGACGTAGCCGATGCGCCGGATGTTCAGGTCCCGGTGCTCCTTGGAGAAGCCGAGTTCGGAAGACAGGTGCTTGCGCACCAGATCGCCGTCGAGAAGCGTCACCGGCCGCCCGCCCATCTCCATCATCTTGACCATCAATGCATTGGCGATGGTCGATTTGCCCGACCCCGAGAAGCCGGTGAAGAACACCGTGAACCCTTGCTGCGCGCGGGGTGGCTTGGTGCGCCGCAACTCCTCGACGACGCTCGGGAAGCTGAACCAGTCGGGGATCTCGAGCCCCTCCTGCAGGCGACGGCGCAGCTCGGTTCCGGAGATGTCGAGGATGGTCATGCCCTCCTCGACTTCGTCGCGGGGCTCGTACTGGGCTTTTTCCTGGACAAAGACCATCTGCTTGAAATCGACCATTTCGACGCCGATCTCGTCCTGGTGCTTGGCGAACAGCTCCTGCGCGTCGTAGGGGCCGTAGAAATCCTTGCCGGCGCTGTTCTTTCCCGGGCCGGCGTGGTCGCGCCCGACGATCATGTGCGTGCAGCCGTGGTTGCGCCGGATGATGCCGTGCCAGACCGCCTCGCGCGGACCCGCCATCCGCATCGCGAGGTTGAGCAGCGACAGCTCGGTCGTCGAGGACGGATACTGGTCGAGCACGGCCTCGTAGCAGCGCACGCGGGTGAAGTGGTCGATGTCGCCGGGCTTGGTCATGCCGACCACGGGGTGGATCAGCAGGTTCGCCTGCGCCTCGCGCGCGGCGCGAAACGTCAGCTCCTGATGGGCGCGGTGCAGCGGATTGCGCGTCTGGAACGCGACGATGCGCCGCCAGCCGAGCTTGCGGAAATAGGCGCGCAACTCGTTCGGGGTGTTTCGCCGCGCCTTGAAGTCATAGTGCACCGGCTGTTGGATGCCGATTACCGGACCGCCGAGATAGACCGGCCCGGCCGAGTTGTGCAGATAGTTGACCGCCGGATGGGCGAGATCATCGGCGCCATAGACCATCGCCGCCTCGCGCGCCTTGTCCGGCGTCCATTTGTCGCCGACCGACAGGATCGCGAGGATCACGCCTTCAGGGTCGCGCAGCGCGATGTCCTGGCCGGGCTCGATCGACGCCGCGAACGCCTCGGTCACGTCGAGGGTGATCGGCATCGGCCACAGCGTGCCGTCTGCGACCCGCATCTCGGACACCACCCGGTCGTAGTCCTCCTGTCCGAGGAAACCCTTGAGCGGATGAAACCCGCCGTTCATCAACAGTTCGAGGTCGCACACCTGGCGCGGGGTCAGATCCCACGATGGAAGGTCGCCCGCATCGACCTTCAGCTTCGCGGCGCTGTCGTAGGAGACGTAAAGTTCGGGGATCGGCACGAGATTGGACGCGGCCATACTGCAACTCTCACTCTGATTCGGTACCTTTGCGGTCCTATCAGCGCGTATTCCGCTGGTCAAAGCTCAGCAAGGCTAACCGCGCAAAAATTTCGCTGCAATGCAGCAAAGACGCAGCTCGACGCTGCTCAGCGATGGTCGCGAGCGCGCCGATTATCAGGGGCGCCGGGAAGCTGGTGAGCGCGCGGTCGTGCGGCGCGAGGCGCTCAGGATGGCGGTGCCGGTTGTCATGGTGTTCGAGCCAGGGTTTCGCATGGCCGGCCCCGGCGGCTGGCGCGCGTTGCGGCGGAGCTTCGTCGCTGGCTTGCACGAGCGAAGCGTGCTGGTGGTGTAGGATGGCGACGCATGGCGCCTGCAGATCGACCCGACACGAGTTACGGCGCGCGGAATTACAGCGCGCGCGATCCTGAGGGGAACCTGTGGGGCTTCGGGACCTACGGGCCCTGACCGTCAGGAGCGCTTGTCGCGCTTCGCGTCGACGTTACGCTTGATGCGACGCTGGGCGAGTTTGCGGCGGGGGGCGCCCGTCGACGTGCGGGGCGGCGTGGG
>JBBRUZ010000032.1:0-22610 GCA_038247355.1 Rhodobacterales bacterium | reverse complement strand
GATTATCGACTTCGGATGGCGCATGGGCGAAGCGGAAGCAGCGCTTTACGAACAACCATATGCTTACGCATCTGCGCACGTGCAGCCAGAGCGGGTAAAAAACAATCGCGAGAGCTATCGACTTTATTGGTGGCGACACGTCGAGCCACGGCAGGGCATGTGGAACGCTTCAAAAGGACTTTCCCGCTGGATCGTGACACCAGAAGTGTCCAAGCATAGGGTGTTCATTTGGCTACCCCTTTCGATTGTCCCTGATCACAAACTGCAAGTTGTCGCCAGGAGCGACGATACGACTTTCGGTGTGCTGATATCGAAACTACACCACGTTTGGTCTGTTAAGGTTGGGAGTTGGCATGGAGTAGGGAACGATCCTCGCTACACAATTAGCACATGCTTCATGACTTTCCCCTTCCCCGAGGGCCTGACCCCCGATATCCCCGCCAGCGCCTACGAAGGCGACCCGCGCGCGCAGGCCATCGCCGCGGCGGCGGCGGACCTGAACGCCAAGCGCGAGGCCTGGCTGAACCCGCCGGACCTCGTGCGCCGCGTGCCCGAGGTCGTGCCCGGCTATCCCGACCGCCTCCTGCCGGTGGACGACGCCGCGGCGGCGGTGCTGAAAAAGCGCACACTGACCAATCTCTATAACGCCCGCCCCGCCTGGCTCGACCACGCCCACCGCCGACTCGATGAAGCGGTGGCCGACGCCTACGGCTGGGGCGATGACTGGCGGGCCGGCCTTCTGACCGACGACGAAATCCTCGCCCGCCTGTTCCGCCTCAACCAGCAGCGCGCCGCAATCCGTTAGCCTTCGTTTAAATCCAGGAAAGAAAATTTTCAAATCCATTGCATATCAATGGCCTGAGAATTGTCCACGTGTGGACGACCGGCATCCTCACGGCCCGTCTTGTCCCGCGCCGGCCAAGCGCCTACTTCTAATGTCTGGAAACCAGACGGACCGACCGATGCAACTCACGCTCCCCCCCCGCGTCACCGACCGCGCCTACGCCCGCCTCGCCGATATCGACGCCGCCCCGAAGGCGCTGCGCGTCGCGGTCGATGGCGGCGGCTGCTCGGGGTTCCAGTACGAGATCACGCTCGAGGATCTGCCCGCCGAGGGCGACCTGGTGCTGGAAAAGGACGGCCAGCGCGTGCTGATCGACCCGGTTTCGCTGCCGTTCCTCGCGAACGCCGAAATCGATTTTTCCGACGAGCTGATCGGAGCGCGCTTCGTGATCATCAATCCCAACGCGACGTCGAGCTGCGGTTGCGGGACGAGCTTTTCGATGTGATCGGCGCGCCGGGTCCGCTGCGGCGGTCGCCGACGCGCAGGGGGATGTGGTGACAGGCGAGCGACGCCGTGTTTCATCTCCGGCGCGCGCACAAGCAGGGCCCGGTGGACGCATTGGTCAGCGATAGCGGTTTTTGGCGACCCCGCCGGATCAGTCGGGCGGTTCGAACCGCCACGTCGTGATTGGAGCATTCAGCAAGCCGCTCGCCGTGGCCCAGCCTTCGGTATATTCGGTGGCGACTTCGACGGGCTGCCCGCCCGGTCGCACGGCCGGCAAGGTCGTCTCCAGGGCCGCGCGCACCGTCGCTGCGAATTCGGCGGCGGTTTGCGCGCGGCCGATGTCGGTCGGTGCGGCCTCGAGCGGCGGGACATCGTCGAGCGCTTCGGTCAGCCGTACGACGAGTGCAGCGAACGTATCGGGCGGCGGAACGGCGACCGGCTCGATCGCCGCCACTCCGGCCAACACCGCCAGGGCGGCGAGCGCCGTCGTCCCCCCGGTCAGCGCCGCCCACATCAACCGATCTTGTAGCATCTCTGGCACCTCAGACCCGTTTCATCACGTGGGAGCCTCGGATATCCGTGTTAAATCGAGGTAAATGCGGTCGGAGTCGATCCCGGCGATCGTCTCCGGTCCGGGTGGGGCCGCCATCCCCCGGGCGCCTGCGTCAGAGCCGCGCCATGACCTCGTCGGAGATTTCGAAGTTGGCGGTGACGGACTGGACGTCGTCGTCGTCCTCGAGCGCCTCGATCAGTTTCATCAGGCTCTGGGCCGCCTCGAAATCGAGCTCGGTCAGCGTCTGCGGCCGCCAGACAAGCCGGGTCGAACTCGCCTCGCCCAGCGCCGTCTCGAGCGCCGTGGAGACCGCGTTCAGATCCTCGGCCGCGCACCAGACCACGTGGCCGTCCTCGCCGCTCTCGACGTCCTCGGCGCCCGCATCGACGGCCGCCTCCATCACCGTGTCGGCGTCGCCGGCCTCATAGACGATCTGGCCCATGCGGTCGAACATGAAGCTGACCGAGCCGGTCTCGCCGAGGTTCCCGCCGCGCTTGGTGAACGTCGAGCGCACGTTCGACGCGGTGCGGTTGCGGTTGTCGGTCATCGCCTCGACGATGATCGCGACGCCGTTCGGCCCGTAGCCCTCGTAGCGGATTTCCTCGTAGGTCTCCGCGTCGCCGCCGATCGCCTTCCTGATCGCCCGGTCGATGTTGTCCTTGGGCATCGAACTGGCGCGCGCCTCCTTGACCGCGAGGCGCAGGCGCGGGTTCTTGTCGGGATCAGGCTCGCCCATCCTGGCGGCGACCGTGATCTCCTTGGAGAACTTCGAGAACATCTTGGCGCGCACGGCGTCCTGCCGCCCCTTGCGGTGCTGGATGTTCGCCCATTTCGAATGTCCCGCCATGGATTTCTCCGTAACTTTACCGATGCTGGCCGGCCTTATAGGCCCGCAGCGCGCCCGGTTTCAACCCGGCGCCAGCGGCCAGAACATCGGGATGAGCAGACAGGCCGTGACCCCGGTTATGATGTTCAAGGGTATGCCGATGCGGGCGTAGTCGGTGAACTTGTAGCCGCCGGGCCCGTAGACCATCGTGTTGGTCTGATATCCGATCGGCGTGGCGAACGCGAGCGTCGCCGAGAACATCACCGCCACCACGAACGGCCGGGGGTCGTAGCCGAGGCTGAGGGCGAGCGCGATGGCGATCGGCGTCACCACCACGGCGACCGCGTTGTTGGACAGCAGCTCGGTCAGGATCTGCGTCAGGAAGTAGAGCACGAACAGCACCGCGAGCGGCGGCATCTGCGCCAGGGCCGGCGATATGGCGTCGACGATGATCTGCACCGCCCCGGACCGGTCGAGCGCGTCGCCGACCAACAGCATCGCGAGGATCAGCACGATCAGCGGCGCGCTGACGGCGCTGTAGGCCTCCTTCGGCTCCACCGTACCGGTGACCAGCAACGCCACCACCCCCAGCATCGCGAGGATCTGGATCGGCGCGAACTCGATTGCCGACAGTCCGACGATCCCGAAGAGCACGAGCAGCACGAGCCACGCCCGCCCCCGCTTGTAGGGCTTGTCGGTGGTTTCGTTCAGATCGACCATATCGACGTCGGCCGCGAGCCGCCGGATGTCGTCGGGCGCGCCTTCGAGCAGCAACGTGTCGCCGACCTGCACGATGACGTCGTCGAGCTGTCGCCCGATGTTCTGGTTCCTGCGGTGCATCGCCAGCGGATAGACGCCGTAGCGCCGGCGAAGCCGGAGCGAGCCGAGCGAGCGACCGACGAGCTTGCAGTCGGGCAGGATCAGCGCCTCGACCGTCGTCGTGCTCTTGGAGCCGACCCGGTCGACGAGCGTGACATGGCTGTGGTCCTTCAGGCCCAGCAGCTCCTGCATCTCGGTGCGGAGCACGACCCTGTCGCCCTCGGCAAGCGGGACTGCGGGAAACTGCCGGCGCATCGATTCGTCGCCGCGAATGACGTCGATCACCCGCATCCCCTCGCGCTTGAAGATGGCGACCGCCATCACGCCCTGACCGATCAGCGGCGAGCCCTCGGGCACGACGACCTCGGTGAAGAACTTCATCCGCTTGCGCGGCGCGAGCAGGTCGGTCATCGAATCGCGATTAGGCAGGAACCGCGGCACCAGCAGCCACATCGAGGCGAAGCCGATCAGCATCACGCACAGCCCCAGCGGGGCGATCTCGAACAGGCCGAACGGCGTCATCCCTTGCGCGCGCGCGACGCCGTCGACGAGGATGTTGGTCGAGGTGCCGATCATCGTCAACATGCCGCCAAGCACAGCTTGATAAGACAGCGGGATCAGCAGTTTCGAAGGCGACAGCCCCATCTTGTGCGCGAGCTGGATCGTGACGGGGATCATGATCGCGACCAGCGGCGTGTTGTTCGTGAAGGCCGAGGCGCCGGCGATGAACAGGCCGATGCCGAGCAGGACAAGCACCTTGTTCTGGGCGGCGCGGCGCGTGACGATGCGGACGAACATGCTGATCAGTCCCGTGCGCACCAGCCCGCCCGAGACGATGAACATCGCGGCGATCGTCCAGGGCGCCGGGTTCGAGAACACGTCGAGCACCGCGCTGTGCGGCACCAGGCCGAGCAGCACCACCGCCGCCGCGCCGAGCATCGCGGTCACCTCGACCGGAAAGACCTCGAACAGGAACAACGCCAGCATCCCGACCAGGACCGACAGGGAGAGGATCGCCGGAAGGGCCTCATGATTGAGCAGTTCGGTCACGCTTTACCTCACGAACAGGGAACTCGCGTCGCCGCTGACGCCCGGCGAACCGGCAAACAGCACTCATGATGGATGACCGCCGTCCTCGCAAGAGCGTTGTGCAGCGCAGCGCAAGCCGGCGGCGCGGCGCGAGAACCGGTCCGCGGCGCCGCTCGATCAACCGTCCGCCGTCTGGGCCAGCCGCCCGCCGATCCGCAGCGGCGCCGCCCGGAGCGCGCGCCCGGTCGCGTCATCGGTCTCGACGCAGACGCCGCACAGCGTCGCCGGACCCTCGGCGGGAACGAACCGGCCCTTCGCCATGCCGGTGACGAACCGGGTGATCGGCTCGAGCTTGTCCATGCCGATGACGCTGTCATAGTCGCCGCACATGCCGGCGTCAGTCTGATAGGCGGCGCCGCGGGCGAGGATCTGCGTGTCGGCGGTCGGGACATGGGTGTGGGTGCCGACGACGAGGCTCGCGCGCCCGTCGCACCAATGGCCGAGCGCCATCTTCTCGGACGTCGCCTCGGCGTGGACGTCGATGATGACGGCGCGGGCCGCGCCGCCAAGCGGCGCCGCCTTCAGCGCCGCGTCGAGCGCCGAGAACGGATCGTCGAACGGACGCTTCATGAACACCTGCCCCAACGCCTGCGCGACGAAAACCTTGCGCCCGCCCGGGGCGTCGAAAAGCCGGGCGCCATGGCCGGGCGCGGCCTTGGCGTAGTTCAGCGGGCGCAGCACCCGCGGCTCGGTCTCGATGAAGGCGATCATGTCGCGCTGATCGAACGCGTGATCGCCCAGCGTCAGGCAATCGGCGCCGGCGGCGAGCAGCTCCGCCGCATGGGTGGCGGTCAGCCCCATGCCGCCCGACGCATTCTCGGCGTTGACCACGATGAAATCGAGCGCCATGTCGCGCCGGAGCCTTGGCAACTCGGCGATCACCGCCGCGCGGCCGACCCGCCCCATCACGTCGCCGAGGAACAGCAGTTTCATGGCGAGAGGCCATATCGGCGTTCGACGCATCCGGCAAGCGCGCAAACCGGCACGGCACCGGGGGGCGCGCGACGGGAGGGGCCGCGCGCCGCCGGCGAACCGCAGGGCCGAGCCGCCCGCCGCTCATGGCACGATAACGCCCCGGCCGGCGAAGCGGCGGTTCCTGAAGTCGTCGAGCGCCACGTTGATGTCGTCGAGCGTGTCCATGGTCCGTCCAGACGCCTTTGATGATGTGCAGATCGGTTCGCCACAGGGCCGCGGCGCCGACCTTCACGACGACCTCGACGGGCTTCATGCTCGTGGGCCGGGCGACGTTCTCGATTTTCAGGTTCACGGCCATCGCGGCGTCCTGGCGCCTCTCCGCCGGATCGGCGAAGGGCGCCCGCGTCACACCTGACGTCAGGTCAGGCCACGTCAAGGCGGCGTTCCTCAGTGCTGCGGAAGTGACGCGGAGCAGATCGACGGCGCCCGCCTTTGAAACCCTCCGTGCCGCCGAGCTCGGCGAGCTTGCGCACCACCTCGATCGGATCGCGCCCGGCGCTGAGCGCGATCCGCGACAGGGCGCGACAGCAACGATTGCACCAGCTTGATGCCGGCCTGCACGGCGCCGCGCGGCCGGACCGAAGCAGACCGCCTTTGCCGACCCGAAGCGGCGTGGCGATGCGGCGGCGTCATGCCGCGCAGCATCACCGTGCCCCCCCAACCGCTTGTCGGCGCGGGGCCGTCCGATCGGGCGGCGCTCTGACGACGCGCTGGCGTCCGCGCCCGACTGCGGCTAGGCTCGGTCATCGATAACGTCTGACGGAACGCCCATGCGCCTGCTGCTCACGACCGCCCTTGCGTCCGCCCTGCCTTTGCTCGTCCAGGCCACCGAGCAGACCGGGCCGCAGACCGGGCCGCAGTCCGGCGCGCTGATCGACATTCCCCTCGAGGAATGGAGCGGCATGGCGATGGGCCGAACGCTGAGTTATTCGATCGAAGGCGAGCTCTGGGCGCTGGAACACTACTTTCCCGGCTCGAACCGCGTAACGCTGCAGTTCTATGACGGCAGCTGTCTCGAGGGCGTCTGGGAACACACGCCGCCGCTTTACTGCTTCCATTGGGAGGCCGAGGGCACGTCGTGCTTTCGCCACGCGCGGCTCGGCGAGGAGATCCTGATCCTCGAGACCCGCGACGGCGTCGAGACCGGCGCAGTACAGGTAATGTCCGGCGTGACCGACACGCCGCTCGCATGCGGCGAGCCGCTGACGAGCTGAACGTCCAGAACAGCCGCGCAATTTCAGGACGGCGCGCCGGGCGCTCACTCGTCGCGGTGGACCTTTTCCTTGCGCTCGTGACGCTCCTGCGCCTCGAGGCTCAGCGTGGCGATGGGGCGCGCGTCGAGCCGCTTCAGCGAGATCGGCTCGCCGGTCTCCTCGCAGTAGCCATAGCTGCGGTCATCGATCCGCCGAAGCGCCGCGTCGATCTTCGAGACGACCTTGCGCTGCCGGTCGCGCGTGCGCAGCTCCAGCGCCCGGTCGGTCTCCTCGCTGGCGCGGTCGGCGATGTCAGGAATGTTGCGGGTTCCGGCCTGCATGTGCTCGATGGTGCCCTTGCTTTCGGCGAGGATCGAGGTCTTCCACGCCAGCAGCTTGCGTCGGAAGTAGTCGAGCTGGCGGGAGTTCATGAACGGTTCGTCTTCGCGCGGCTCGTACTCGACGTCGAACTTGGTCTCAGGCTTCATGGATGACGCTACCCCTGGTCAGTCGCGGGACCGGTCCGCCGCCGGTGTCTACCACCTCCGATCCCTGGCCCAGCTCGCTTGTTGCGCCCCCGATATAGGCATTCGATTGCGATGTCACGCATGATGTATGACGACTTGCCTAACGGCCGCAGGCTGTTAGGCTGCTCGCGCACATTGGGCCAACGGGCGGAAATCTGATGATATTCAACGGCAGCGCCGACTATGTCGCGACCCCCGACCTGACCGTCGCGGTCAACGCCGCCATCGCGCTGGAGCGCCCGCTGCTGGTCAAGGGCGAGCCGGGAACCGGCAAGACCGAACTTGCCCGCCAGATCGCCCGGGCCCTCGATCTGCCGCTGCTCGAATGGTCGGTCAAGTCCACCACCAAGGCCGCTCAGGGCCTTTACGAATACGACGCCGTCAGCCGGCTCCGCGACAGCCAGCTCGGCGACGCGCGGGTCGGCGACGTCCGGAACTATATCCGACCGGGACCGTTGTGGAGAGCGTTCACGGCGCCGGGCAAGGTCGTCCTGCTCATCGACGAAATCGACAAGGCGGACATCGAATTCCCCAACGACCTGCTCCAGGAACTCGACCGTATGGATTTCTTCGTCTACGAGACGGGCGAGACGATCCGCGCGCAACACCGCCCGATCGTCATCATCACGTCGAACAACGAGAAGGAGCTGCCCGACGCGTTCCTGCGCCGGTGCTTTTTCCACTACATCCGCTTTCCCGACGCCGAGACGCTGGCGCGCATCGTCGACGTGCACTTTCCCGGCATCAAGCCCGCGCTGGTCCGCGCCGCACTGACCCAGTTCTTCGAAATCCGCGAGACGCCGGGCCTGAAGAAGAAACCCTCGACTTCCGAGGCGCTCGACTGGCTCAAACTGCTGCTGGTCGAGGACCTCGCACCCGAGGACCTGCGCCAGGATTCGGCGAACGCGCTGCCGAAACTCCACGGCGCGCTGCTCAAGAACGAGCAGGACGTACACCTGTTCGAACGTCTGGCTTTCCTCGCGCGCGGGCGTCGGTCATGAACTTTAAAGCTTTTTATGATGACAATGGCGCGACAGCTCGCTATGCTGCACCGCAACATGAAGGGATGGCCCAGTATGTTCTTTTCCCCCGGTTCCAGAAATCCGCTGCAGGCGTGGATGGACTACACGACAGCCTTCACCGACATGACGATGGCGGCGAGCGAGGTCATCCTGCACCGAACGCAGCGGATCGCGACGGGGACGATGACCCCACCGGACGCGCTGGAGATGGTGCTCGAAAAGGGCGCGGCCTTCGCCGATGCCTCCGAGCGCGCGGCCATGGCGGCGGCCAACGGCGGAGACGTGCTCTACATCATGACGGCGGCGCTCGCCCCCTATGGCGCAAGAACCCGGTCGAACGTGCGCAAGCTGCGGAAATAGCGGCATTTGTCCGCATAGAGGCCCACGCCGGGCGATTACCGTCGTGCATCCGCTTGACCGCATCGACCCTCCAGTGACCGACTGTCGCGGCCCGCTCGCCGTTCGCGACCGAGCCCCGGTCGGCCGCGCGCGTTCGACCCTTCACCGTCACGGGTGCAGCACCGGGGACATGCGCTCGCTGCGGGATCTCCGTGTTGCACCGCACCATCAAGGGGGCGGCGCCGGACGGACGCTGATCGATGCGGTCCATGCGGCCGCCGAAGCACCGGGACGCGGAACCGTGTACCGGCTGACGGAGGCCGGCAACGTCGTCGTGCGGTCGCTCCCTGACCTGACCTGCGTCGCCACCCCCATCATCAAGTACCGGCGCCGAAGCGCGTGACGGTGACGCGCCGCCTGTCCGCGCTCGCGCTCACGCTCGGGGGGCTCGCAGCCTGCACGCCGCTGACCGATGACACCATCACCTCGATCCGCTTCGCCCCGACGATCATGCCGCAGGGCGTGGCGCGGTCGAACGCCGATCTGGCCGCGGACTTTCTCGACCTGACCTTCGCGCTCGAGAGCGGCGAAAAGCTCGACCGCCTGCTGCGCTACGAAGCCCCGATCCGCATCCATGTCGCCTCTCCCGCGCTCGCCGCCTATGTTTCGGACATCGAGGCGCTGCTGGCGCGGCTGCGCCGCGAGGCGGGCGTCGACATCGCGCTGACCGACACGCCGGCCAAGGCGCAGATCCGCATCCAGGCGGTGCCGACGGCGCAACTCGCCCGCGTGTACCCGGCGGCGGCCTGCTTCATCGTCCCGGGCGAGACCGACTGGACGGATTTCCTGCGAAGCCGCCCCGACAGCCTTCTGCGCTGGTCCCGGCAGAAGACGCTCGAGGGCGCCGCGATCTTCCTTCCCACCGACACCACGCCGCAGGATGTCCGTGACTGTCTGCACGAGGAGATCACCCAGGCGCTCGGTCCTGCCAACGACCTGTACCGGCTGCCCGACACGATATGGAACGACGACAACCTGCACGGTATAGCGACGCCGTTCGATATGCTGATGCTGCGCCTGCTCTACCAGCCTGAACTCAAAAGCGGCATGACGCGGGCCGCGACGGCGGCGGCGCTGCCGGCGCTGCTCGCGCGCGAGAACCCGCGCGGCCGCGACGTTCCGCGAAGCGCCCGCCATCCGGAATCACGCGCGTGGGCGAGCGCCATCGAAGCGGCGCTGTCGCGCGACGCCCCGCGCGAGGACCGTGCGACGGCCGCGCGCATCGCCGCGCAGATCGCCGCCGAAATGCGCCCCGTCGATCACCGGCTCGCGGTGTCGCTGCTGACGCTCGGTCGGCTGACGCTGCGCCAGGACCCCGACGAGGCGGCGCGATACTTCGCCGAAGCCTACGAGATCTCCCGCCGGCGGCTCGGTCCGACCGATCTGCGCACCGCGCATGCCGGGGTGCATGTCGCGGCCGTGGCGCTCGCCGCAGGCAAGTTCGGCTCCACGGTCGCGCTTTCCGAACGCCACGCGCCGGCGGCGCGCAGCGGGCAGAACGCCATCCTCCTCGCCGGGCTGATGTCGCTGCGCGCCGAAGCGCTGCTCGGGCTCGGGCGGACGTCGGCGGCGCGCGAGGCCCGGCTCGACAGCCTGCGCTGGGCGCGCTATGGCTTCGGCGACGACGACGGCAAGCTCGCGCGCGAACAGGCCGCGATCACCGAAATCCTGCGGATCGACGAGGGATAACAGCGCTTGGTTCTCCCGATCGCCTTCCTGCTCGGCGCGGCCTTCGGCTGGAACCGCGCGCGGGTCCGCGACGGCGACCGCCTGGACAAGCTGCAATACGCGGCCGCGCACGGCATCCTCTTCACGCTGGTCGCGCTGCTCGCCATGGTTTTGGCGCAGCGCTTCGGCGTGATCTGACGCCGATGTTCACGCGGTTCTTCGCCGACCTGCGCGCCGCGAAAGTTCCGGTCTCGCTGCGCGAATATCTGGTCTTTCTCGATGCGCTGAAGGCGCAGGTCGTGCTCTACGACGCGGAGGGCTTCTACTACCTCGCCCGCGCCAGTCTGGTGAAGGACGAACGCCATCTCGATCGCTTCGACCGCGTGTTCGGTGCGACCTTCGCGGGTCTCGCCGCAGCGTCGCCGGACGCGACCCTCGAGCGGATCGAGCTGCCCGAAGACTGGCTGCGCCGGCTCGCGGAGACGCACCTTACCGCGGAGGAGCGCACCGCGATCGAGGCGCTCGGCGGCTTCGAGGCGCTGATGGCGGCGTTGCGCGACCGGCTGCGCGAGCAGGCCGGCCGCCATCAGGGCGGCGACCGCTGGATCGGCACGGCGGGGACCTCGCCGTTCGGCGCCCATGGCTACAATCCCGAGGGCGTGCGCATCGGCCAGGACGAAAGCCGCCGCCAGCGCGCGGTAAAGGTCTGGGACCGTCGCCATTTCCGCAACCTCGACGACACGGTCGAGCTCGGCACGCGCAACATCAAGATGGCGCTGCGCCGCCTGCGCCGCTGGGCGCGCGACGGCGCGGCCGACGAACTGGACCTCGGCGGCACGATCCGGCGCACCGCCGAACAGGGCTGGCTCGACGTGGTGACGCGGCCCGAGCGGCGAAACGCGGTGAAAGTGCTGTTGTTTCTTGATGTCGGCGGTTCGATGGACGCCCATGTTCGCCTCGTCGCGGAGTTGTTCTCGGCCGCCCGGACCGAATTCAGGCGGCTCGAACACTTCTACTTCCACAACTGCCTCTATGAAGGCGTCTGGCGCGACAATCGCCGTCGCTGGGACGCCCAGACACCGACCGCAGACGTCTTGCGCACCTATGGACCCGATCATCGGGTGATCTTCGTCGGCGACGCGGCGATGAGCACGTACGAGATTTCCCACGTCGGCGGCGCCAACGAGCACTGGAACCCCGAACCTGGCGCGCTGTGGCTGAGCCGGGTCCGGGCCGCCTGGCCGCACGCCATCTGGATCAACCCGGCGCCTGCATCGACCTGGGCGCACTCCCGCTCGGTCGCGATGATCGCCGAGGCGTTCGACGGGCGGATGTATCCGATGACCCTCGCGGGGCTCGAAGCCGGCATCGCCCGGCTGGCGCGGTAGCGATCCTGGCCCGGCAGCTTCGCGCGCCGCGCCGCGAGCTGTCGCCCGCGCCGCGGCTTCCGATCCAAGCGGCGCGTCGGCGCTGCGCCTCTGGCGAGGTCCGGCCCGCGCCGGGCTCGAGGCTTCGCGGCGGTGGCGCCCGCGGTCAGCGCGGCGACCGGTCGTCGCTCGAAAGACGCACCCCGCATCCAGTCGCCCGTTACGAGCCGCCGCGCTCGAACGTGACCACGACGTATCCCGATCCGGCGGGCGCCTCGAAGCTCGAGGGCCTCGGCCGCGCCGGATCGGGGGCGTTGTCGGCGATGATCAGCCGATCGCCGTCCAGCCGATAGACGCCGGCCCAGACCACGCCCGCGCTGGGGCCGGCCGCGATGATGAAATCGATGGCGGCGGGCGTCGCGGCCGGATCGACGCCGATGGTTCCCGAGTACAGCAGCACGCCGTCGGTCGCGACAAGCTCGAAAACGCCGCCGGTCACGGTCATCCGGTGTCCGCGAACATCGGCGGCGGGTCCGCCGTCGCGCTTGGCTTCGATGGCGGTCCAGGTTCCGGCGAGCGCGATCAGACCGGCCTCGTTGGCGGGAACCGGAGATCCCGCCGCCAGCGCCGCGGCGATCAGCGCCGCCGCCGTGTACCTCTGCCGCACGTCGTGGTCCCCTCTCCGTTTCGCCGCGTCAGGCCTTCCGGCCCAGCACGCGCCCGATCCATCCCTTTTTCTTCTCGGCGGTCTCCGACCCGTCCTCCGCGACGACCATATCGGCGTCCTCGGACGCGGGCGGGGCTTCGATCCCGTCCTTGAAGTTCTCGAAGAACTGGTCGGCCATCTTCTTCGCGAACCCGTCGATCAGCCGGCTGCCGAGTTGGGCGAGCTTGCCGCCGACGCTCGCGCGCACGACGTACGTGAGCAGCGTGCCGCCGTCCTCGGCGTCCTCGAGCCGCACGTCGGCGCCCCCCTTGGCGTAGCCCGCAGCGCCGCCCTTGCCCTCGCCGGTGATCGTGTAGGACGTGCCGGGGACGACGTTGGTCAGATGCACGGCGCCGTTGAAGGTCGCGCTGACCGGGCCGACCTTCTGCTTGACGATCGCGACGAACCCGCTCTCGGGCGTCCCCGTCAGCTCCTGACAACCCGGGATCGCGGCCTTCAGCACGTCTGCGTCGTTCAGCGCCGCCCAGACGGTGGCGCGGTCGGCTGCGATCCGGCGTGTGCCTGTCAGTTCCATTGCGGTCTTTTCCTCCCCGTTGGTGTGGCCGCAACCGTAGCGCCAAGGCGTCGCGGGCGCGAGTGGGGGCCGGATATCCATTCGTCCGCGGATTTGCAATGCTCCGGCGTCCGTCGCGCGCGCAGACCCTTGCGGCGGGCGCGGGTCGCGAACACATGCAGGACGTGTCTGGGAGAACGACGATGCGCAGGACAATCTGCAACCTCGGGCTCGCGCTCGTGGCCACCGCCGCCACCGCGGCGCCCGTATTCGGTCCCGCCGCGGCGCAGGAGCGCGAGCGCTGCTACGGGGTGGCGCTGGCGGGCGAGAACGCGGGGCTGGGCGCGTCGGACACGCCGGGCGGCGCCACGCGCGACTATCAGGGCGACGCGTGGGCGCTGGTTCCAGCGGGCGCGTGCCTGACGCTGGCGCTCCCGCCGCAGCCGGACGGGACGCCCCGGCGCGGCAGCTTCGAGCCGCTGGCCCGCGATCGCCCGACCTAGCCGGCCCGCCGGCCCGCCAGCGCGCGGGCCTGGCGTCCGGCGCT
This sequence comes from Rhodobacterales bacterium, assembly GCA_038247355.1. GTDB lineage: Bacteria > Pseudomonadota > Alphaproteobacteria > Rhodobacterales > Rhodobacteraceae > Amaricoccus. Next base: position 9,117 of record JBBRUZ010000032.1, on the reverse strand, counting down.
CACGCGATCATCCGCGTCCCCGTGCGCGGATTGTGCGTCGCAACCCCGTCCGCGCCGCGACGTCAACGGCACACGGCGATAGCGCCCGCATTGCGCCCCTTCGCGAACGCGGCCGCGCGCTGGTCCTGGGTTCCGGGCCCGAGCAGCGCAGGGTCCGGTTCGACCGTGTCGTTGGGCCGGCCCCGGTTCACTTCGCGGGCGGACAGGATCAACTGCCCATAGAAGCTGGCCTCGACCTTCGCGACCCAGTCGGCGGCGTGATGCGCCCAAACGCCGGTCAGACAATCGGCCTGCAACGCGGCCTCGAGCTCGAGGCTCCGCATCTGCGCGCCGGTGGCGCCCCGCCCCGCGCGGCGCAATTCCTCGAGCGCCCCGAGTTGTCCCTGGACATGGACCGCCGCGATCCGCGCGACCATCAGCGCCATGCCCGCGTCGCCGCGATAGAACATCCGGCCGCCGATCAGGTCGAGAAAAGTCAGGTCGAGCGCGACCGTCTCGGTGATGTAGCAATAAAACGGCCCGGCGGCGTTCGACGCCCCGGCGCAGGGCGACGGCGTCGCCGCGGTGAAATAGACGAGACCCGCGGATCGGTACGCCCGACCGAACTCGGTGCGAAACCGCCGCGACCAGAACTCCTGCGTGTCCTTGAACGCCGCGCCGGCCGCGCGGGCGGCGTAATCCGCGTCCTCGCCCGCCACCGGAAGCCATTCCCCATCGGAATACCTTATCGGGTCGATCCCCGCCATCCGGGCCCCGTAGACCCCGACCACAGCCATCGTCGCCAGACCGAGCAGCGCCCCCGAGAAACCGAGGGCGGCCAGCTTGAGAACGCGCGTCGAGGCCCTGCGGTCGGTCATCTTCAGGTCCTGATCGGGGCCTTCGGACGCCTTGACGCCGCGCAGAGGCCGTGATGGTTGGGACGCCAGTATCGGGCGGAGATCTGAACGAAATGCTACCGTCGTCGCGCCTTCGGACCGAACGCGCCCATGCGCCACGCGACTGTGGCGGCCCGGCCCGCGGTCGCCCCACTGCGGCGGGATGCACGCGATGAACGCGTTGCAGCGCGCCGGCCTCGGCGCCGCGTTCGGCTCGGCGGCGCTGCTCGGGGCGGCGCTGGCGTTCCAGCACCTCGGCGGCCTCGCGCCGTGCCCGATGTGCATCTGGCAGCGATGGCCGCACGTCATCGCCGTGCTCCTCGGGCTTGCGCTCCTTGCGCTGCCGCGGCGCGACCTCGCGGCGATGGGTGCGCTCGTGATGCTGATCGGCGCGGGGCTCGGCGCCTGGCATGCCGGCATCGAACGCGGCTGGTGGCCCGGACCCGACACCTGCACCGCGCCCGACGTCGCGAGTCTCACGCCCGAGCAGTTGCTCGAGCGCATCCTGACGGCGCCGGTGGTGCGCTGCGACGAGGTCGCCTGGAGCCTGCTCGGCGTGTCGATGGCCGGCTGGAACGCGGTGGCGTGCGTCGGCCTCGCCGTGCTGTGGCTGCGCGCCTACGCCTCGAGCTCGGCGTCCCAGTAAAGGAAATCCATCCAGCTCTCGTGCAGATGGTTCGGCGGGAACTTGCGGCCGACGTTCTGCAGTTGCTCGGGCGTTGGGCGCATCGGCGGACGGCGCAGGTTCAGCCCCGACTGCTTCAGCGTCTTTGACCCCTTGCGCAGGTTGCAAGGTCCACACGACGCGACGACGTTTTCCCAAGTGGTCTTGCCGCCCCGCGTCCTCGGCACGACGTGATCGAACGTCAGATGATCCTTGGCGGCGCAATACTGACAGGTGAATTCGTCGCGCAGGAACAGATTGAACCGGGTGAACGCCGTCGATTTCGCCGGCTTCACGTAATCCTTGAGCACAACCACCGACGGGATGCGAAACTCGATCGATGGCGAGCGCGCCACCGCGTCGTACTCGGCCAGCACCGTCACGCGATCGAGAAACGCCGCCTTCACCGCCTCCTGCCACGGCCACAGCGACAACGGCAGATAGCTCAGCGGTCGGAAATCGGCGTTGAGCACCAGTGCGGGATGTTCACGCAGGCCGCTGGGGTTCCGCACGAAGCTCGGCATCTGGGTAGCTTGCAGCATCGACGCATCCCCTGCTCGGGCGTGCGCGCCGCAATCAGCAGATGCGCGACCCTGCGTTCGACTATATCTCGCCTGCGGCGCCTGGCAAGCCTCTAGATAAGGCCGGTCCAGGCGCCTCGGATCACGTTATAGCCGACGAGCCACAGATTTATGACGCGGCGCAACGCGGGGCGCAGGCAGCGTCGCGCCGCGGCTCACGTGTCGACCGGCTTCACACCCGGCGGCGTCGTGCTCGGCGCATCCGCCGCCAGCGTCGACTTGCGAGTGTTGGAATGCAGCCGGTCGGCGGTGCGGACGGAACTCATGTAGCCGAAGATCGCGAATGCCCCGATGCTCCCCAGGGCCAGGAGCGGAACGATAAAGCTGAAGTCCATGACATTTCCTCATTGGTGAAGCGCAAACAAACCCGCACTCCCCGCGATTGGTTCCCGTCACGGCACGACGGTCACGCCCAGCCGCTCCCGAACGAACGCCAGCGCGAGCCGCAATCCGTCGGGCGCGATGCCGTGGCCCGCCCCTCGCGAAACGTGCCGACGGGTCTCCACCCCCACCGCCGTCAGCGCGTCGGCCGCCTCCGCGAGACAGGCGACCGGCACCACCGGGTCGTCGTCGCCGTGGATCAGCAGCACCGGCGGCCGCGTGACGATCTCCGCCGCCAGCCGCCCGGGCTGCAACAGCCGGCCCGAAAACCCGACGATCCCGGCCAGCGCCGCCTTGCGCCGCGGCCCGACCTGAAGCGCCATCATCGTGCCTTGCGAGAACCCGACGAGAACCGTGCGCTCGGGCGGCGTCCCCCGCGCCGCCACGCCGTCGAGCCAGGCGTCGAGCGCCGCGAAGGACTTGCCCGCCGCCAGCGCCGAGGCGATCTCCGACGAGCCGTCGAGCCACGGAATGGGAAACCACTGCCGCCCCATCGGATTGTTCACGCAAGGGTCCGGCGCGTCCGGCGCCACGAACCGCGTGTTCGGCAGAAATGGCGCCAGCGGCTCGGCGAGCCCGATCAGATCGGCGCCGTCCGCGCCGTAGCCGTGCAGCAGGATCACCAGGCTGTCGGCCGCCCCCGACGCCGCGGGCCGCTCCGGTCCGCTCAATGCAGCCATGTCAAACCACTCCCTCGCGCGCCTTCGCGACGCGGTAGTAGGCCCACAGCAGACGCGCCGCAACCGCCCGCCACGGCGACCAGTCGAGGCTCAGCATCCGCATCGCCGGTTCGCGCGGCCGCTCGGCGAGGTCGAACAGCACCCGCGTCGCCTCCTGCAACGCCAGATCGCCCGGCGCGAACACGTCCGCCCGCCCGAGGCTGAACATCGCGTAGATTTCGGCGGTCCAGACGCCGACGCCCTTGATCTGCACCAGTTCGGCGATGACGTCCGCGTCGGGCATCGCGCGCAACGCGTCGAAATCGATCCCGCTCCCGGCGATGGCCCGTCCATAGGCGATCTTCTGGCGCGACAGCCCGCAGGCCCGCAACGCCTCGTCGCTCGCCGTCGCGACCCCTTCGGGCGCAGTCGCGCCGACCGCCTCGAGCCGGGCCCATACCGCTTTGGCCGCGGCCACCGACACCTGCTGGCTGACGATCGCCCCGAACAGCGGCGCGAACCCGTCCCCGCGCAGGAGCAGCGGCAGCGGCCCGGTCAGCTCCAGCGCCGCCGCGAATCGCGGCTCGGCCGCCGCCAGCCACGCGGCACCCTCCGCGACATGCGCCTCCGTCTCGATGATGCGTCCGACCATTGGCCCTCCGGGCTGCGGTCATACCCAAGGTCGGCGAAGCTCGCAATGCGAAGCGCGTGCCCGGACGCACCGGCTTCCCCGCCCGGAGCCCCTTGGCCCGATCCGCCGGACGCCTTAGGATCGCCGCATGACAGCCGCCATCCTCCCCGACCCCGACCCCGACCCCGACGCGCGCGCGCGGCGAAACGTGCGCGTGCTCGTCGTGGCCCAGGCGGTGCTCGGCGCGCAGATGCCGGTGCATTTCATCCTCGGCGGCCTCGCCGGCCAGAGCCTCGCCGCGAACAAGTGTCTGTCGACGCTGCCGATTTCGGCGATCATCTTCGCCTCGATGCTGTCGGCCCCCGCGATGGCCGCGATGATGCAACGCCGCGGCCGCACGCTCGGCTTTGTCGTGGGCGTCCTCGCCGCGGCCATCGGCGCCGCCCTGTGTGCGGCGGGCCTGTGGTTCGGCTCGTTCTGGCTCTTCACGCTCGGCGCGGCGACCACCGGCGTCTTCATGTGCACGTACGGTTTTTACCGCTTCGCCGCCGCCGACGGCGCGAGCCCCGCTTACCGCCCGCGCGCGATCTCCCTCGTGATGGCCGCGGGGCTCGTCGCCGCCGTCCTCGGGCCACAGATCGTCAAGCTGACGGCCGACGCCCTCGCGCCCGTGCCGTTCGCCGGCGCGTATGCCGCGCTGATCGGCCTCAACCTCGCCGGCGTCTTCATCTTCGCCTTTCTCGACAGTCCCCGTCCCGCGCCGCCCGCCGATGACGCGCCCGCCGCCCGGAGCCGCCTCGACCTGTTGCGCACCCCTCGCATCGCCGTCGCGATGATCGTCGCCATGGTCGCCTATTCGCTGATGAACCTGGTGATGACCGCTACCCCGCTCGCCGTCGTCGGCTGCGGCTTTTCCACCTCGCAGGCGGCCGACGTCGTCGGGGCGCATGTGCTCGCGATGTTCGCGCCGGCGTTCTTCACCGGCGCGCTGATCGCCCGGTACGGCCCTGAACGCATCATTGCGATCGGCCTCGTCCTTCTCGCCGCCGCCGGCGCCGTCGGCGTCTCCGGCGTCGACCTGGTCAATTTCTACGCCGCGCTGATCCTGCTCGGGGTGGGGTGGAACTTCGGCTTCATCGGCGCCACGTCCATGCTCACCGCCGCGCACACCCCCGAGGAACGCGGCCGCGTACAGGGCATGAACGATTTCGCCGTCTTCGGCATGGTCGGCCTCGTCTCGCTCGCGAGCGGCGGCCTGATGAACTGCTCGGGCGGCTCGCCGACGACGGGCTGGACGGCCGTCAACCTCGCGATGATCCCGATGCTGGCGCTGGCGTTCGGCGCCCTCATCTGGCTCGGGCTCAGCCGGCGTCCCGTCACCACCGCCCGCTGAGCGCCACGCCCAGCATCGCCGCCCGCCCGCGAAACTCCGACACGTCCAGCGCTTGCCCCCGCACCGCGCGCCGCAGCGCCGAGCCCGCCCCCGCGCTCGGCAGCACCGCCGCCAGACACCGCGCGGGCACGGCCCCCCGCCCTGCCTGCGCCCGCGCCAGCCACCCAAGGCCCGCCTCCGCCAGCCCGTCGAGCGGCTCCGGCCTCCGCCCCAGCGCCCGCAACGAAGGCGCCGCCCGCAGGAACGCCGCCGCCGCTGTCGCCCGGCCCAGATCCCGGACCGCGCCCTCGGCCGCCGCGGGCGCGCCCAGCGCCAGCGCCGCCAGCCACATCAACCCCGCCCCCGTCGCCTCCAGATACGCCTCGACCGCCTCGAGGTCCGCGAACGCGTCGCGCCCGCAATCCCACGCCCGCGCGTCGATCAGCGCGGCGAGCGGCCCGTGCGGCAACCCGGCCTCGCGGACCGCCTCCGCCAGCGGCGCGCTGACCTCGTGCCGCCGCACCGACCCCGCATGAATCTCCGCCACCGCATCCGCCCACCACCGCAGCCGGATCTCCCCCAGCAGCGGCTCGGACGCGACGTACCCGGCCCGCGCCACCTCCAGATTGAACGCATAGAGCGCCATCAGCCGCGCCCGACCCGGTTCGGGCGCCGCCATCGCCGCCCGCCACCGCCACGGATCACCGCGCTCGACGAGGGCCGCGACGCTCACGCCGGCGCGCCGTCCCGCAGCAGTTTCCAGACGATCGCATCCTGCAGCGCCTGGAAACTGGCGTCGACGATGTTCGCGCTGACGCCCACCGTCGACCACCGCCGCCCCTGCCCGTCCTCGCTGTCGATCAGCACCCGCGTCACCGCCTCGGTGCCGCTCGATGTGATGCGCACCCGGAAATCGACCAGCCGCATGTCGGCGATGTAGGCGCCATACGGCCCCAGATCCTTGGCAAGCGCCCGGCTCAGCGCGTTCACCGGCCCCTGATCCGCCCCGGACGCCGGGTCCCGGCTCTCGGACACGCTCATCACGCGGGCGCCCCCGAACCGCGCCACGACGACCGCCTCGGACACCGTCATGTCGCCGCGCCGCTCCACCGTCACCCGGTAGCGCTCCACCTCGAAAAACACGGGCATCGCCCCCAGCATCCGCCGCGCGAGCAACTCGAAGCTCGCCGAGGCGCCGTCATAGGCGAACCCCCGATCCTCGCGCGCCTTCACCTCCGCGAGGATCGGCGCCAGCGCCGCCGCCTCCGCCGCGATCCCCGCCGCCGCCAGCCGCTCACGCAGGTTCGACAACCCCGCCTGACCCGACATCGGAATCTGCCGCGCATTGCCCACGACCATCGGCGGCACATGCTCGTAGGTCGCAGGGTCCTTCAGGATCGCGCTCGCGTGCAGCCCCGCCTTGTGGGTGAACGCGCTCGCTCCCACGTACGGCGCCGCCGGGTTCGGCACGCGGTTCAGGATGTCGTCGAGCATCCGGCTCACCCGCGTCAGGCCCGCCAGATCGCCCCGGCGCATCCCGATCTCGAACCGCGACGCATAGGGCTCCTTCAACAGCAACGTCGGGATCAGGCTCGTCAGGTTCGCGTTCCCGCAGCGCTCGCCGAGCCCGTTCAGCGTCCCCTGCACGTGCCGCGCCCCCGCGTCGATCGCGGCGAGGCTGTTCGCCACCGCGTTCTCGGTGTCGTTGTGCGTATGGATGCCCAGCCGGTCGCCGGGCACGCCGCCGGCGATCACCCGCGCCGTCACCGCCCCGACCTCGCCGGGCAGCGTGCCGCCGTTGGTGTCGCACAGCACGATCCACCGCGCGCCCGCCTCCAGCGCCGCCTTCAGACACGCGATGGCGTAATCCGGCTTGGCCCGATGCCCGTCGAAGAAATGCTCGGCGTCAAGGATCGCCTCCCGCCCCCCCGCCACAACATGCGCCACCGACGCCGCGATGTTCCCGAGGTTCTCCTCCAGCGTGATCCCCAGCGCCGTCGTCACATGAAACTCATGTGTCTTGCCCACCAGACAAACCGCCGCCGTCCGCGCATTCATCACCGCCGCCAGCACCTCGTCGTTCGCCGCCGAACGCCCGCTGCGCTTCGTCATCCCGAACGCCACCATCGTGGCATGGCTCAAGCTCGGCGCCGCCTCGAAGAACCCGCTATCCGTCGGATTGGCCCCCGGCCATCCCCCTTCGACATAGTCGATCCCGAGCCCATCCAGCGCCACCGCGATCCGCGACTTGTCCTCGACGCTGAAATCCACCCCTTGGGTCTGCTGCCCGTCGCGCAGCGTGGTGTCGTAGAGATATAGCCGCTCCCGCACCTCGATCTTCTCCCGCTCCCGTAGGGTCCGACCCCTTACGACGAATGCGCAATCCGGCCAACGCCCAAAGCGACTGTCAGGGCGTCTCCAGCCAGTCCACGACGGCGAGACCCGCCACCCGTCCGAACTCCCGGAGATTGGCCGTGACGATCGTGGCCCCGAGCGAGAACCCATGGGCGGCGATCAGCAGATCGTTGTGTCCGATGGTCGTGCCCCTTGCTTCAAGCGCCACCCTCAGGGCGCCGTAGGTCGCGTCGGCGGGACGATCGAACGGCAGCACGCGGATCTCGGACAGCAGCGCCTCGACGCGCCGGGTCAGTTCCACCGAAGCCCGCTTCGCGCATCCATAACGCAACTCGGCCGCGACGATAATGCTCGTACAGACGGCGTCCTCGCCGACGCGTGATATGTGCGCCGGCACCCTGCCCGACGGATTGCGCACCAGATCGCTGATGATGTTCGTATCGAGTAGATACGCGGTCAGACGACATCCTCCGGCCCGACCTCGGGATCGTCGATGTCGGGAAACGTCACGTCGAGCGGCTCCCAACCGGCGAGCAGCCCGAGCACGCCCGCCTTGCGTATCGGCTCGATGACCAGCCGCTCACCATCACGATGGATCAGGACCCGATCGCCCGGCAACTCGAACTCGACCGGAATCCGAACCGCCTGACTCCGGTTGTTGCGAAACAGCCGGGCCTCCCTGGAGGTAGATCGGTCGGCGGCCGGCACTGCGCTTATCCTTTTTGCATATGTCTCATGTATATGCCACTAAAGCCCTCGACGCAATAGTCGGAGACCCGCGCTTGCCACGGGTCGCGCTGTATGGCGTCCGCGCCGCGACCCCCTTCTTGGTGATCTTGGTCACGATGAGCGAATCGGCGGCTCACTTGAGGGCCTCTGCTGCGCGCACATCAAAATTTGGAGATCGTGACCAAGAAGTCTCGATACCTGTACTCCTAACTGAAACACCCACCGCTTCCAACTCTGTCCGGATCTTGTCAGCCGCTGCAAAATCCCTCCGGAGCCGCGCCTCATGGAGTTGTTGGGTCTTCCTATCCAGAACGGCGAAGGCCTTATCGACCGTTGCAAATGCTCGTTCGATTACCCCCTTCCGCTTGTCCCTTTCACGAGCTTCATCCTGCGCAAAGATTGAACTGCGCAATTCAAGCCCGAGAAGTCGCTGGCTTGCGTAGATGCTCGTAATATGCTCGGGCGTCCCGTATCTATCTCCAAGGGAACGCCGACTTAGCAAGCGTAGGGCCGCGACTGTGTCGAGGTCATCTTTCAACGCCTCGACGACCTCTTGAAGGGGTTCTCCGGACGCTAGGTTCAAGAGAGCTTCCGTCCCGAGCTTTCCGAGACTCGCGGCCATCTCCTTCACCAACAATCGGGCTTCGTGGCGGCGCTGAACGCCAAAATCCATTGGTTGGCGGTAGTGTGAAAGCAAGATCGCCATTCTTATCTCATCAGCTGTTGCCTTGCCGGTCCCGATGACAGGCTGACCGTCCAGAAGTTCTCGAACCGTGTAGAAGTTGCCCAGCGACTTCGACATCTTTCTTCCATCGACCTGTAACATGTCGTTGTGCATCCAGATCCGCGCGAACGCCCCCTCCGGATGCG
>JBBRUZ010000031.1:0-22907 GCA_038247355.1 Rhodobacterales bacterium | reverse complement strand
GAGGCGGACGGCTGGTCGCGCCGCGACGAGATCTACCGGCTGACGCGCGAGCGGCTGGCGGCGCGGACATCCGCCGAGTGGCTGGCGCTGTTTCGCGCCAACGACATCTGGTGCGGTCCGGTTCAGGGCTATGCCGAACTCGCCGCCGACCCGCAGATAGCCCATAACGGCACGCTGGTCGAATACGACCATCCGACCGAGGGCCATGTCCGCGCGCCGGGGTTTCCCTATCGCTTCGCGCGCAGCCCGGCTTCGGTCGAACGCGGGGCGCCGCACGCCGGCGAACACTCGGCCGAAGTGCTGCGCGCGGCGGGCTACGACGAGCCGCGGATCGCGGCGCTGGCGGCGGCCGGGGCGATCGGGCTCGGGTCGCCGTAATGCCGGCGTGGCGCGGGCTCACGTGGGACCACCCGCGCGGCTACCGCGCGCTCGACGCTGCGGCGGCGCGCGCACGGTCGCAGGGCCTCGATCTGTGCTGGGAGCGCCAGCCGCTGGAAGGCTTCGAGAGCGCGCCGATCGAGGGTCTCGCCGCGCACTACGATCTGGTGGTGATCGACCACCCGCATCTCGGCGAGGCCGTGTCGGCGGGCTGTTTGCGGCCGCTCGACACGGTGTTCCCGGCGGCGTTTCTCGACGGGCTGGCGCAGGACGCGATCGGCCCGGCGTTTTCCTCCTATGTCTACGACGGGCGCGCCTGGGCCTTGCCGCTGGACGCCGCGTCGCAGGTGACGGCGTTTCGCGCCGACCTGCTGGACGCGCCGCCGCCCGAGACCTGGGCCGAAGTCGAGACGATGGCGCGGCACGCGCCGATGGCGCTGTCGCTCGCCGGACCGCATGCGATCCTGACGCTGTTCTCGATCGCCGTCGCCTGCGGCGAGCCGCCGACCTCGCGCGATCCAGACGTGCTGCTCTCGCCCGAAGGCGGCTGGACCGCGCTGTCGATCCTGCGGGCGCTTTACGCGCTGCGCACGCCGGCCGCCGATGCACTGAATCCGATCGGCGTTCTCGAGGCGATGGCGCGCGGCGACGACGTCGCGTTCTGTCCACTGATCTACGGCTATGTCACCTATGCCAAGCCCGACGTGGGGCGGCGCGCATTGGGGTTCGCCGATGCGCCGGCCGACACGGCGGGCGGGCGTCCGGGGTCGACGCTGGGCGGCACCGGGATCGCGGTCTCGACGCGGCGCGCGCCGTCGCCCGAACTGGCGGCGCATCTCGCGTGGCTGATGGACCCCGCGACCCAGGCGGGCTTCATTCCCGCCGAAGCCGGGCAGCCGGGCCTGCGCGACGCCTGGACGGACCCGGCGATGAACGCCGCCTGGTCGGGATTCTACAGGGCGACGGCCCGCACGCTCGAGGCGGCCTGGGTGCGGCCGCGGCATCGAGGCTACATCGCATTCCAGACCGAAGCGTCGGCCATCCTGCGCGCCGGATTGAACGAGGGCGCCGCCGAGACGGCGCTGATGGGCCGGTTGCAGGACCGCTATGCGGCGAGCCGCGCTGGGGCAGGCGAGATATGAGCGACGCAAAGACCGAAACGCCCGAAATCCGGCTGGAGATCGCCAACCACGTCGCGACGATCACGATTGATCGGCCGGCGAAGCTGAACGCGATGACGCCGGCGATGATCGCGGCGTTGCAGGCGGCTTGCGCGACCGTCAACGCCGACCGCGAGGTCTGGGTCGCGGTGCTGCGCGCGACCGGCGAGCGGGCGTTCTGCGCGGGGTCGGACATCGGCGGACTGGATGCTTACGTCGATCCGGTCGGGCTGCGCGACCGGCCCGACTATTGCGACGCGGTGCGGGGCGTCGTGAAGCCCGTTGTCTGCGCGATCAACGGCTATGCGTTCGGCGGCGGGCTGGAGATGGCGCTGTCGACCGACCTGCGGATCGCGTCGCCCAACGCGCGGTTCGCGGCGCCGGAGATCAAGCTCGGCTGGATCGGGGGGGGCGGCATGACCTATCTGCTCGCCCATTCGATCGGGCCGTCGAACGCGGCGAAGATGATCCTGACCGGCGATCCGGTCGAGGCGGAGGCGGCGCTGGCCTGGGGGCTGGTGTCCGAGGTCGTGCCGCTGGCGGATCTGCACGCCCGGGCGGACGAGCTGGCGCGGCTGATCGCGAGCCGGGCGCCGGTGGCGGCGCGGATGGCCAAGGATAACCTGCGTGCAGCCTATGCGCTCGGCCGCGAGGAGGCGATCCGCTACGAGCGCGACCTGCAGACGATCTGCTTTGCGACCGAGGACGCGGCCGAGGGCCGGCGCGCCTTCGCCGAGAAACGCGCGCCGATGTTTCGGGGCCGGTGAGCATGGCCCGGCGCTGCGGACGCCGGCTACGGGGAAGGGAGCGCCGATCGTGTTGAACGGGCTGAAGCCGGCGAACGTCTGGGACGTGAAGAACACGTTGGGCGAGGTTCCCGTCTGGGACGTCGCCGAGCAGGCGCTCTATTGGGTGGACATCGAGGGTCGGCTGCTGCAGCGGCTGGACCCTGCGACCGGCGCGGTCGAGCGCTGGAGCATGCCCGAGCGGATCGCGTGTTTCGCGCTGCGCGAGACGGGCGGTCTGATCGTGGCCTTCGCCTCGGGGATCGCGTTCTACGATCTCGATACGGGGGCGATCGACTGGATCGCGCGCCCCGAGGCCCACATCCCGACCAACCGCTTCAACGAGGGCAAGTGCGATCGGCAGGGTCGGTTCTGGACCGGCTCGATGGATGACGGGCTCGGCGCGAGTTCGGGTGCGCTCTACCGGGTTGATCCCGACCGGAGCATCGAGAAGATGCTGGACGGAATAGGGATTTCGAACTCGATCGTCTGGAGCCCCGATGACGCGACGTTCTATTTCGCCGATACGCTGGAAGGCAGGATCGACCGGTTCGACTTCGATGCGGAGCGGGGCCGGCTGTCGAACCGGCGGACGTTCGTCGATCTCGCAGGCTCCGGCATGGGGCCGGACGGATCGGCCGTGGATGCGGAGGGCTGCCTGTGGAACGCGCAGTGGGACGGCTGGCGGGTGGCGCGGTATTCGCCCGACGGCGCGTTGATCGGCGCCCTCGCGCTCCCGGTGCAGAAGCCGACCAGTTGCGTGTTCGGCGGCCCGGATCTGACGACGCTGTTCGTCACGTCGGCGCTCTGGGATCTGCAGGGCGAGGCGCTGGCGAAACAGCCGCTGGCGGGGGGCCTCTTCGCCTACGAGGTCGGGGTCCGGGGTCTGCCCGAGACGCGGTTCGCCGGGTGAGGCCGTCCTGGTGGTCGCGGGCTCGCGGCGCGCTTGACGCAGGCGTTGGCGGGACGGTAGCTTGCGCAACGAGTTGCGCGAACCCGCCGGCGGCGGCCACGTCAGGGGCGGCGTCGTTCGGGACACGCGACGCGATTTGCGTCGTTGGCCGTTCGGGCGTTCGAAAGCGCCCGATCGGCCGGGGTGGGACCTCGGTCGGTTCCCGATCGGCCCGGCGACGCCTGCGCCGGTCTGGAAGTTGTTTCGGAAGCCTTCATCAACACGTCGCGTCGTGGGCCGGAGAGCCCGACGAAAAAGCCGCGACCAACACGGGAGAGACCAATGTCTGCAAGGGGAATGTTCGCGGTGCTGGGCGCCTCGTTCGCGCTGCTGTCGGGGGCCGCCTTCGCGGCGGGGCCGGAGGTCGTGTCCGGTCCGGGCTATGAGCCCGAATGCTTCAAGCCCTGGAGCGCGGAGACCGGCTATTTCAAATGGCCGGCCAAGGAGGGTCCGTACCGGATTGCGGTGGTCAACGGCTTCGTCGCCAACGTCTGGCGCATCCAGATGATCCAGACCGCCAAGGCCTACGCCGCCGAGCCCGACATCGCAAAGGATCTGGCGGAATTCAAGGTGGTCTCGGTCGGGACCGACATGGCCGCACAACTCGGCGCGGTCGAGGACTACATCAACCAGGGTTTCGACGCGGTGCTGGTCAACCCCAACACCCCGACCGGCTGGGACCGCGTGACGCGGCTCGCCAACCAGAAGGGCACGATCCTCGTCGCCTTCGACAACCAGGTCGAGGGCGCCGACATGATGGGCATCGCGCAGGACCAGCTGGCGATGGGCAGGCTCTCGGCGGAATGGCTGATCGAGAACGTCGGGACCTCGGGCAAGCTGCTCGAAATCCGCGGCGTACCCGGCTTTTCCGCCGACACCGAGCGGCACGTCGGTTTTCGCGAGGTGATCGAGGCCGAAGGCAACGACTTCGAAGTGGTCGAGGTGATCGGCAACTGGGCGCCGGGCGACTCGCAGAAGGCCACGGCGGACGCGATCGCCGCTCATGGCGAATTCGCGGGCATCTTCACCCAAGGCGGCTCGAACGGCACGATCCAGGCGCTGATCGACGCCGAACACCCGTTCGTGCCGATGGCGGGCGAGGGGGAAAACCTCTACCGCATCCAGATGGCGGAGTTCGCCGAGCAGGGCCTGAAGGGCCTGAGCTACGGCCAGTCGCCCGCGCAGGTCGCCATCGCGCTGAAGGCCGCCATCGCCGCGCTGAAGGGCGAGCCGATGCCGCAGCTGACCTCGGTGCCCAATCCGGTCGTGACCTACGAGAACCAGGTGGCGGGTGAGGACTACTTCCCCGATCTGACCGCCGATTTCTTCGCGGCCAACGCCTTCCCGCCCTGCGGCCTCGCCTTCACCGCGCCCGAACTGATGGCGCAGACCGGCGACGACGCCAAGTGACGCTTGCGCGGCGCGGGGCCCCCCTGGCTCGCGCGCCGGCCGAACGGCCCGCCGGTCTTTTGGATCGGCGGAGACGCTCCGTCGCTGCGAGGACACGCGCCGCCATGCCCGACACCCGCCGATCGCCGCTGCTGAGCCTGCGCGGCATATCGAAAACCTACGGCGGCGTCCGCGCGCTGACCGGCGTCGATTTCGCCGCCGCCGCGGGCTCGATCCATGCGGTGCTCGGCGAGAATGGCGCCGGCAAGTCGACGCTGATCAAGGTCGTCGCGGGCGTCGTGTCGCCCGATGCGGGAACGATGGCGTTCGACGGGATCGACGTGCGCTTCGCCTCGCCGATGGAGGCGAATGCGGCAGGCGTCGTCTGCGTCTTCCAGGAGCTGTCGGTGATCCCCGATCTGTCGGTCGCCGACAACATCTCGATCACCGATCCGCCGAAGCGCTTCGGCCAGATCGCCCGCCGGGCGCAGCGCCGCCGGGCCGAGGCGCTGCTGGCGCGCGTCGGCTGCGAGGACATCAATCCGATCGCGCGCATCGGCGACTTGCCGCTGTCGCGCCGGCAGATGGTGGAGATCGCCAAGGCCCTCGGCCGCGATCCGAAGCTCCTGATCCTCGACGAGGCGACGTCGGCGCTGACCGCCGCCGACGTGCAGCGGGTCTACGCCATCCTGCACCGGCTGCGGACCGAGGGAATGGGCGTGCTCTACATCTCGCACCGGATGAACGAGATCGACGAGCTGGCCGACACGATCTCGGTCTTTCGCAACGGCGGCCACGTCCGGACGTTTCCCAAAGGCGCCGCTTCCGGGACGGAGGTGGTGCAGATGATGGTCGGGCGCGACGTCAGCGCCGTCTATCCGCCGAAGCCCGCCCGTCCCCCGTCGAACGCGCCGGTGCTCGAGGTGCGCGGGCTCGGCTGGACCGACCGGCTCGCCGACATCTCCTTCGCTGCGGGCCGCGGCGAGATCCTCGGGCTCGGCGGCCTCGACGGCCAGGGGCAGCGCGAATTGCTGCTGGCGCTGTTCGGCGTGCTCGCGGGGCTGGAGGGGAGCGTCGCCGTCGAGGGCCGCGAGGTGCGGATCACCAGTCCGCGTGCGGCGACGCGGGCCGATATCGGGATCGCGCTGATTCCGGAGGATCGCAAGACCGAGGGCCTGGTGCTTCCGATGTCGGTGGGCGAGAACATCACGCTGACCGCACTCGGCGCGCTGACGCGGGGGCTCGTCATCGACCGGACGGCCGAGGCGTCCCGGATCGACGCGATGGTCGAAAAGCTGCGCATCAAGGTGGGCGCGGTCACCGACGCGGTGGCGACGCTTTCGGGCGGCAACCAGCAGAAGGTCGTCATCGCGAAATGGCTGCTGACGGCGCCGCGGATCCTGTTGCTGAACGACCCGACGCGCGGCATCGACGTCGGCACCAAGCAGGAGATCTATCGCCTGCTGCGCGCGCTGGCCGACGAGGGCGCGACGATCCTGCTCTACTCGACCGATTACGACGAACTGATCGGCTGCTGCGACCGGGTGATGATCCTCTACGGCGGGAGGATCGTCCGGGTTCTGGAGGGCGACGCGATCTCCGAGACCAACATCGTGGCGAGCGCCTTCAACCTCGCCACAGCCGTCGAGGCCGTCGCATGAACGACCTGCGGCTCAGGCTGAGCCAGAACTCCGGGGCGCTGCTCGCGCTGGCGATGTTTGTCGTGCTCTACACGTTCTACAGCGCGCTGCATCCGCGCGGCTTCACCACCGACCTGTTCGTGCAGAACTCGAACGAGTCGACGACGCTGATCCTGCTCGCGATGGCGCAGACGCTGCCCGTTCTGCTCGGCGGGATCGACCTGTCGGTGGGCGCGCTGATGACGCTGGTCAATTCCGTCGCCTCCGAGATCGTCAGCGGGACGCCGCTCCAGATCGCGCTCGGCTGTCTCGGCTGCGTTGCGGTAGGGGCGTTGGGCGGGCTGATCAACGGGCTCGTCATCGTCTACGGGCGGTTGCAGCCGATTGTGGTGACGCTCGCCACCGGGGCGGTGTTCAACGGGATCGCGCTGTTCATACGGCCGACGCCGGGCGGGCGGGTCGACGGCGATCTGAACTGGGTCGTGACGAACGCGTTGGCCGAACTGCCCGCGACCTACGGCTGGTGGCCCGACGGCGCGCCGTGGTGGTTCGAGGCGATCGCCGGCATCCCTGCGCCGGTCGTCGTCGTGGTGCTGGTCGTGCTGCTGATCTGGCTCCCGTTCCGCAATTCCGAAACCGGTCGCGCAGTTTACGCCGTCGGCTCGAACGAGGCCGGCGCCTACATGTCCGGCGTCAAGGTCGACCGCGCGAAGCTCGCCGCTTATACGCTCGGGGGCGTGTTCGCCGGTCTGGCCGGGCTCTACTTCGCGATCCAGACCGGCAGCGGCAACGCCGATCCGATCCAGGCGGGGACGTATACGCTCAACTCCATTGCCGCCGTGGTGATCGGCGGCACGTCGCTGCTCGGTGGGGCGGGCGGCGTGATCGGGTCGATCTTCGGGGTGATGGTGCTGCGCGCAATCACCTTCTGCTTTCGCGTCGTCGACACCGACTCAGCCGTCGGCTTTCTTGCCAATCCGATGCTCCAGCCGATGTTCGAGGGCGTGATCCTGCTGCTGGCGGTCAGCTTTGGCGCGGCGCGGGTGTTTCGCATCCGCAACCGGCTGGAGATGTTTCGATGAGGGCGATGCTAGCCGGCGCCGACCGGCCGCTGGTCTTCGCCGGCGGCTTCATTCTCGCGATCTTGGCCGTGGGCTCGGTCTATACCCTGGCGACGGCGGGCACGCTGACGCTGCTGTCGCCGACGTATCTGGTGCTCCAGCTCAAGGTGGCGGCGTTCCTCGGCATCGTCGCGGCTGGAATGATGCTGGTCGTGCTGCTCGGCCACATCGATCTCTCGGTGCCCTGGACGATGGCGGCCTCGGCGATGCTCGCGACCGCGTGGGGCGGGCCGATGGCGATCCCGGTGGGGCTCGCCGTCGGCCTCGCGATCGGGGTGGTGAACGGGATCGGCGTCGCGTACCTGCGCGTGCCGTCGATGATCTTCACGCTGGGCGTCAACGTCGTGCTGCGCGGCCTGATGGTGATGCTGACCGGCGGCTTCTCGCCGTCGAGCCAGCCGACCGAGACGATGCTGTATCTGGCCAAGGGCTCGGTGCTCGGCATCCCCAACCCGGTGCTGATCTGGGGCGCGATCTGCCTCGGCGTGGCGTTTGTGCTGCGGCGCACGCCGCTCGGGCGCTACATCTACGCGATCGGCAACCGCGAGTCGGCGGTCTATCTGTCGGGGATCGACACCCGGCTGGTGCTGGTGGCGACGTTCGCGCTGTGCAGCCTGCTCGCCTCGGCGGCGGGGCTGTTGCTGGCGGGGTATTCGTCCAAGGCGTTCCAGGCGATGGGCGATCCCTACCTGTTGCCCGCGATCGCCGCGGTGGTGATCGGGGGCACGAACATCCTAGGCGGCTCGGGGAAACTCTCCGGGACGGTGGCGGGGACGATCCTGATCGTGCTGCTCCAGAGCGTGCTTTCGGTGATGGCGATGCCCGAGGCGGGCCGGCAGATCATCTACGGCGTCGTGATCGTCGGCATGTTGCTCGCCTATGGTCGCGGCGAGAAGGCCCGGTCGTGAAGACCGCGTCAGCGCACTTCGGTCACCCGATCGGAGGCGAGCACGGCCGCGACGAAATCGGGGATCCCGAGCCCGGCCCGCACGGCCGCGTCGAGCGTCGCTTCGGCCGCGCGGATGGCCGGGAGGGCGGCCACGACTTCGGCGGCGCGGGCGAGCGGCAGCACCACGACGCCGTCCGCGTCGCCGATGACGATGTCCCCGGCCGCGACCGCGACGCCGCCGAGCACGACGGGAAGGCCGACCGTGCCGGGGCCGACCCGCGCCGGCGAGTTCGGCGTGACGCCCGCCGCGAAGACCGGCAGGCCGAGCGCCAGGACGCCCGCGAGGTCCCGGATCAGCCCGTCGGTGACCAGACCGGCGAGGCCGCGGTTGCGCGCCATCCCGAGCAGCAGATCGCCGGTGACCGCGGCGCCGCTGAAGCCGTCGGTCGCGGCGACCAGCACGTCGCCGGGCCGCGCCGCCGCCAGCGCGCCGAACAGCGCGAGATTGTCCGCCGGTCCGCAGTCGCAGGTCATCGCGACGCCGAGAAGCGGACCCGTCATCGGGACCAGAGGCTTGATGCGCGGATCGAGCCCGCCGCGCCCGCCCATCGCATCGACGACAAAGCCGGTGGGCGCGCCGGCGAGCGCCGCGAGCACGCCCGGATCGGGTCGCGGAATTTCGCGGCGGATCGTCAGGGCGGGGGGATCGGTGATCATGCGGCGCCTCGCGGGGGTGTCGGTTCTCGGGGCGACACCATGCCATGTTCGGGCTTGGGCGCCACCCTCGCCGTCGGGCGGCGGCGCCGCTGCGCGGATTGTCGTCACCGGGCGCGACGCGGCCGTCACGACCGCGATGCGTTGAGCGCGGCGCGGGCGCATCGGCGCCACACGTGCGAAGTCGACGCGCCGCCTGACGCAAGGCGGCGGCGGAGGCGAACGCCTCCGGCGCTGCGCGCAAGGCGGGAGCGCGGGATATCCCGGCGGGGTTGCGCGTGACGCCGGCAGCGCTGCGCTCGGCGCATAGCGTCGCGGATCTGCGGCGGTTGGCGCGGGCCGTGCTGCCCCGGCCGGTGTTCGATTTCGCCGACGGCGGCGCCGAGGACGAACGCACGCTGGCGCGCAACGAAACCGCGTTCGACCGCTACGACCTGCTGCCGCGCCCGCTCGACGGCAGCCCGGCGCGCGACCTTTCGGTCACGCTGTTCGGCGCCCGGCTCGCGACGCCTGTGATCGTCGCGCCCACCGGCCTGTCCGGCCTGTTCTGGCCCGATGGCGAGCGCGCGGCGGCGCGGGCGGCGGCATCGGCGGGCGCCGCCTACTGCCTCAGCCACGCCTCGGTCTGCCGGATCGAGGATCTTCCCGGCCTCGGGACGCCGCGCTGGATGCAGATCTTCGTCTACCGCGACCGCGGCTTCACCGAGGACTTCGTGCGCCGCGCCGCCGCCTCGGGCTACGACGCGCTCGTGCTGACCATCGACAACCAGCTGCTCGGGCGGCGCGAGCGCGACCTGCGCAACGGCTTCACCATCCCGCCGCGCTTCAGACCGCGCGATCTCGCCGGCATGGCGACTCGACTGCCCTGGCTGCTGCGGATGCGCCGCGCGTTGCCAGACATCACCTTCGCCAATTACGTCCTGGACGGCGAGCCCGCCGATCTGAAAAGCCTCGCGCAGCGGATGGGCGCGATGCTCGATCCGGGGCTGTCCTGGGCCGACGTGGAGTGGCTCCGCCGGATCTGGGCCGGCCCGTTCGTGCTGAAGGGCGTGCTGCATCCGGGCGACGCGGCCCGCGCGGTCGAGGCCGGGCTCGACGGGGTCATCGTCTCGAACCACGGCGGGCGGCAGCTCGACGGGGCCATCGCCGCGCTCGACGCGCTGCCCGGCGTCGTCGCGGCCGTGGCCGGGCGGATCCCGGTGCTCATCGACGGCGGCGTGCGGCGCGGCGCCGACGTGGTCAAGGCGCTGGCGCTTGGCGCCCGAGCCTGCCTGATCGGGCGCCCGCAGCTCTGGGGGCTGGCGGTGGCTGGCGAGGCCGGTGTCGCCCATGCGCTCGAGATCTATCGCAGCGAGATCGAGCGCGTCATGGGCCTGATGGGGCTGCGCGCCCTGAGCGATCTCGGGCCGGGGCATCTCGTGCTGCGCAATTGACGGAGAAGCGAATGCCCGAATTCCCGATCGTCGACGCCCATGTGCATCTCTACGACGTCGGGCGCCTGAGCTACGGCTGGCTCGCCGGTGCGCCGAAGATCAACCGCAGCTACGGGCTTGCGGATTTCGACGCCGCCTCCGGGCCGGTGCGGATCGACCGGCTGGTGTTCGCGGAGGTGGCCGTCGATCCGGGGCTGCATCTGGCCGAAGCCGCGTTCATCCAGGGGCTGGCGGACGCCGATCCGCGGCTCGCCGGGATGGTGGCCCACGCGCCGCTGGAAAACGGCGCGGCGGTCGAGGCGGACCTCGCGGCGCTCGCGGCCTTGCCCGCGACGCGCGGCGTGCGGCGGCTGATCGAGACCGCGCGCGATCCGTCCTTCGTGCTCGCCCCGGCCTTCCTCGACGGCCTTCGGCTGCTGCCGAAGTTCGGCTTCACCTTCGACATCTGCGTCAAGCACTGGGCGTTGACCTATGCGATCGAGCTGGCGCGGCGCTGCC
Organism: Rhodobacterales bacterium; assembly: GCA_038247355.1. Lineage (GTDB taxonomy): Bacteria > Pseudomonadota > Alphaproteobacteria > Rhodobacterales > Rhodobacteraceae > Amaricoccus. The sequence continues at coordinate 11,948 of JBBRUZ010000031.1, read as the reverse complement.
CGGAGGTGAGTTTCGTGCTCGACCATATCGGCAAGCCCGATATTCGGCATGGCCTGCGCGAGCCATGGTGGCGCCAGATCGCCGAGCTGGCCGCACTTCCCAACGTCGTCTGCAAGATCTCGGGCGTCATCACCGAGGCCGATCACGCGGCCTGGACTGCGGAGGAGGTGAAGCCCTATGTCGCGCGGGCCATCGAATGCTTCGGGTTCGAGCGTTGCATGTACGGCAGCGACTGGACGGTGTCCGAGCTGAGCCACGCCTATCCGCAATGGGTCGCACTCCTCGATGACGTGGTGGCGGGCGCAAGCCTCGCCCAGCGCCGGGCGCTCTACCGCGACACGGCGATCCGCGTCTACCGGCTGCCAGTATAATCGGTGTGGTGGAACCTCTGCCGAAGCCTGTGCCGGAGGATTTCCTTGGAGGCCTAGCTCACAAGATGCTAAGGAAAGTGAGAGGTTGAGGGCAGCCAAAGGACTTTGCAGAGACGGTGAATAAAACACTAGAGTTCTACAATCCCGAGTTGGATATAAGGCACGTTGATTAGAGAACAGATCTGATCTAAATATCGTGTTTTACCCTTGGATAGAACAATGAATTTTGCAACGTTCAAGTCTATAACTGAGTCTCACTGGAACTGCTATTTTGATTTTGTAAAGCGACAGGAAACAATTTCTGATGGAGTGTCCCTATTTCCCAGCCACATTATCGTGATGAACAATGGAACTCACTTTAGTTATGAATTGATTGGAGCAAAGCGGACCCCAAATAAATTACAAGTTGTTACAAGAAAATGCAGTAGTCTCAACTTGTACTTTAACTTATTTCCGAAAAACATAGACGATAATGAGCCAATATTCAATTTAGGTAAAAGTAATGTAATTCAAGATCTAATGTTATGTCATCAAATTATATTTGAGAAAGCTAAGCACCGATTTCCGTTTATTGAAACGTTTCAATCAATAATACAGAGAACTGATGGTGAAGGAGCACTAATAACAGTTGGTCATCTCGCTGACGAGTGCTGTATTGTGAACTGTTTATTGACAAGTTCGCTAAACGAAATAATTAGATGCAAACATATTATACATTTAGGTTTCATAATTAAATCAAAGACTGGCCCGGACTATCAAAAATTTCTCAACCATATTTGCTCGGATCAAAATATCTGTGGCATTACTACAGTAGGTAAGAATAAAGAATCAATGAGTATTATGATGCAACTTCAAAGCCTATTTTTGTCAGATGGTATTCATGAAACAACTACCGGATCGTTTATAAATAAGCACAGCCAAGTTATTGAGAGAGCATTTAAAACAAAGAAGTTGATATATGAACCATATTTGAATTGGATTGAGCATGACGGCAGCGTTAATAAAAATGAAAACGCAATAAATCCAGATCTGCTGATTATGCGCGAAGATGGGTATTTTGATATTGTCGATTTGAAATTAGCTGGATTGCGTTTCAAGAAATTGACAAAGGGCGAGAGACGTCGCCGCCGCTTCATAGACTATGTTCAGGAGGGCTTGGCCCAACTTGCAAACTATGAATTTTACTTTAAATTCGATGGCAATCGAGATCATGCAGAAAATAAATATGGACTGCATGTAAAGGATCCGCAACTTATTTTGGTGGTTGGAAATCTTGAAAATTTTGACTACGACGAAGTGGCAGAAGCATTACGTACTAACGATAGTAAGCGCTTTACAATAATTGACTACGACACTTTGTCTAGATCAGTTTTGGATTAATTTTGCAGCCCTTGGCGCCGGCCCGGTGGAATGTTAGCACCATGCGCCTGCGAACGGAGCAAGTCTTGAACAGCGTCGAAGCCCTTGCCTGGCTGGAAAGCCGGCCCGACATCTCGAGCCTCCGCGCGGCCGTCTGCGATCTCAACGGTATCCTGCGCGGCAAGCGCGTACCGGTGGCGCAGGCGTACAAGGTGCTCGAAGGGCAGATGCGGATGCCCTATTCGATCACCTGCCTCGACATCTGGGGTGAAGACGTCGCGGGCAATCCGCTGGTTTTCGAGAAGGGCGACGTCGACGGCTACTGCGAGCCGACGGGGCGCGGGTTCCTGCCGATGAGCTGGCTTGGATCGCCGACAGCGCTGTTGCCGCTGTGGATGATCAAGGAGGACGACACGCCGTTCATGGGCGATCCGCGCCGCGCGCTGGCGGCGGTGGTCGACAAGTTCACCGCGCTGGGGCTGACGCCGGTCGTCGCGACCGAGCTCGAGTTCTATCTGGTCGACACGTCCGGCGACGTGCCGATGCCGCCGAAAAGCCCGGTCACGCACAAGATCCTCGACGGCGACGGGGCGCTCTGCATCGACGATCTCGACCATTTCGAAGCGTTCTTCACCGATGTCTACGCCGCCTGCGACGCCCACGGCATCCCGGTGGACAGCGCGATTTCCGAGAACGGCGGCGGCCAGTTCGAGATCAACTTGTTGCATGTCGCCGACCCGCTGAAGGCCGCCGACGACGCGCTCTATTTCAAACGGTTCGTCAAGGGGATTGCGCGCAAGTACGATCTGGCCGCGAGCTTCATGGCGAAGCCCTTCCTCGACCGGGCGGGCAATGGCTTTCACGTGCATTTCAGCCTGATCGATCGGGACGGGCGCAACGTCTTTGACAACGGCGCGACCGAGGGCTCGGAGATAATGCATCACGCGGTGGGCGGCGTGCTCGACACGATGCGCGCCTCCGCGCTGATCTTCGCGCCGCATCGCAACAGTTACCGACGGTTGCAGCCCAATGCTCATGCGCCGACCGACGTATGCTGGGGCTACGAGACGCGCAACGCCGCGGTGCGCATCCCCGGCGGCTCGAACGCGGCGCGGCGGATCGAGCACCGCGTGGCGGGCGCCGACGCCAACCCCTATCTGGTGCTGGCCGCGATCCTCGGCGCGGCGCTGGAAGGGATGGAGCGGCAGATCAGCCCCCCCGATCCAATGGTGACGACCGACGACGTCGGCGCGGGCGCGACGCTGCCGATGGACTGGAAACTGGCGATGGAGGCGTTCGAGCGCTCGAACCGCATCGCGCATATCTTCGATCCGATCCTGCGCCAGAGCTATCTCGGCATGAAGATGCAGGAGTTGCAGGTCTTCTCGCAGCGGATCAGCCCGTTCGAGCACGAGACCTACCTCGAGACCGTCTGACGAGAGGCGTTGTGGGCCAAGGGCGGGCGCGGGGAGGCTTGGCGCAGATTGCCCCGCCGGGCGGTTGGCGGCGGCATTTGCCGGTGCTACGAGTGCCCGGACCGCAGTAGGGGAGACCGGACGCCGTGAACGCCGCCGCGACATTCGGGGCCGGGGCCTATCCGGCGAGCTACTACGCCGCTTCGGCGCAGGCGGCGCCCCAACGGCCCGCGCTTTCGGGCGACGAAGAATCCGATGTCTGCATCGTCGGGGGCGGATACAGCGGGCTGTCGGCGGGGCTGGACCTCGCGGAGAAGGGCTACAAGGTCACGCTGCTCGAAGCGGCGAAGATCGGCTGGGGCGCGTCGGGGCGCAACGGCGGGCAGATCGTCAACGGTCTGAACGCCGGCCTCGACCGGATCGAGGCGCGCTACGGGCGCGACGTCGCGAATTTCGTCGGGACGCTGGTGCAGGAGGGCGGGCGGATCATCCGGGAGCGGGTGGCGAAGTACGCCATCGCCTGCGACCTGAAGGACGGCAACGTCTTCGCGGCCTTCACCGACAAGCAGATCCGGGAGCTGGAGGCCAAGCGCGCGTTGTGGCGCACCCACGGCATGGACGACCATGCGATGCTCGACCGCGCGGGCATGCGCGCGCACGTGGCGTCGGACGTCTACCTCGGCGGGATGATCGACCACAGCGGCGGTCACATGCACCCGCTGAACCTCGCTCTGGGGCAGGCGGCGGCGCTGGAGGGCCTCGGCGGGGTGATCCACGAGGGCAGCGCCGTCACGCGCGTCGAGGACGTCGGCGGGCGCCCGACGGTGCGGACGGCGGCGGGATCGGTGCGGCCGCGGGTGCTGATCCTCGCGGGCAACGCCTATCTCGGCCACGCCGTGCCGGAGCTGGAGAATCGGCTGATGCCGTTCTCGACCCAGATGATCGCGACCGAGCCGCTGGGCGCGCGCGCGACCCCGCTGCTCCCCTCGGACATGTGCGTCGAGGACGTGCGCTACATCCTCGATTACTACCGCTTGTCGGCGGACGGGCGGCTGCTGTTCGGCGGCGGCACCGTCTATGGCGGGACCGATCCCGCCGACATCCGGGCGAAGATCGTGCCGAACCTCGAACGGGTCTTTCCGCAACTCGCGGGCGTCGGCGTAGATTTCGCGTGGTCGGGCAACTGCGCGCTGTCCTTCAGCCGTGTCCCGCAGATGGGGCGGCTCGGGGCCAACACCTATTACGCCTGCGGATATTCCGGGCACGGCGTGGTCGGAAGTCACCTGTTCGGCCGAATTCTGGCGCAGGCGGTGGACGGTGATTTGACGCGGTTCGACGCCTTCGCCAAGGTGCCGTGGTTGCCGTTTCCGGGTGGCCGGCGCTTCCGGGTTCCGTACTCGATGATCGGATCCTGGTGGTACGGGTTGCGCGACCGGCTCGGCGTGTGAATTCGGGTATCTCGAAAGGAACGGAAATGAACAAGTCTGTCGTCCTCGCGGCGCTCACCGGTCTCGCCGCGACGCAGGCCGCGGCGCAGGACAATGTACTGAACGTCTACAACTGGTCGGACTACATCGCCGAGGACACGGTCGCGAAGTTCGAGGCGGCGACCGGGATCAAGGTCGTCTACGACGTCTATGATTCCAACGAGACGCTGGAGGCGAAGCTGCTCGCGGGCAGCGCCGGCTACGACATCGTCGTGCCGACCTCGCAGTTCCTGCAGCGGCAGGTCGCCGCCGGCGTCTATCAGCCGCTCGACAAGGCGCTGTTGCCCAATCTCGCGAACATGGACGCAGGGTTGATGGAAGCCGCGGCGGCCTATGACGCGGACAACGCCCATTCGGTCGTCTACATGTGGGGCACGACCGGCATCGGCTACAACGTCGAAGCGGTCGCCGAGCGGCTCGGCGAGGACGCCCCGGTCGACAGCTGGTCGCTGATCTTCGACCCGGCGAACGCCGAGAAGCTGGCCGATTGCGGCATCACGACGCTCGACTCCGCCTCGGACATGCTGCCGAGCGCGCTCGCCTACCTCGGGCTCGACCCGACGTCGTCCGAACCGGCGGATCTCGAGAAGGCGGCGGCGCTGATGACCTCGATCCGGCCGTTCATCCGGTACTTCCATTCGTCGCAGTACATCTCCGACCTCGCGAACGGCGAGATCTGCGTCGCGGTCGGCTACTCCGGTGACGTGTTCATCGCCGCGGACCGCGCCGTCGAGGCGAACACCGGCGTCGAGATCGCCTACAGCGTGCCCAAGGAAGGCGCGTTGCAATGGTTCGACCTGATGGCGATCCCGGCGGACGCGCCGCATCCGGAAGCGGCGCATGCGTTCATCAACTTCATCATGGACCCGCAGATCACCGCCGACATCACGAACTACGTCTGGTACGCCAACGCCAACGCCGCGTCGATGCCGCTGGTCGATACGGAGATCTCCGGCGATCCGGCGATCTTTCCGCCCGCGGAGGTCACGGCGAAGCTGTTTCCCTCGGTGGTCCACGACGCCCGCACCAGCCGGCTGATGACGCGGCTCTGGACCACGATCCGAACCGGCCAATAGCCCGACAGAGCGCTCTGGACAGGGCGCGCAAGACCGACCTAATCTCGGGGCGGTGCGCCGCCTTTGCCGCATCCCGAACCGGGGGCCGAATGAACCAGACCGTGAGCGTCGCTTCCACGAAGCCCTGGATCGCCGGCGACGCTCCGCCTTTCGTGCGTATCCACAAGGTTTCGAAGAAGTTCGGCGATTTCACGGCGGTCGACGACGTCAGCCTCGACATCTACAAGGGCGAGCTGTTCTGCCTGCTGGGCGGCTCGGGTTGCGGCAAGTCGACGCTGCTGCGGATGCTCGCCGGTTTCGAGACGCCGACCGACGGCAGGATCGAGATCGACGGTCAGGACATGGCGGGCATCCCGCCCTACGGGCGCCCCACCAACATGATGTTCCAGTCCTACGCGCTCTTCCCGCACATGACCGTCGAGAACAACGTCGCCTACGGTCTGCGCCGCGACGGCATGGGCCGCGCGGAGGCGATGGAGCGGGTGAGCGAGATGCTGCGGATGGTCCAGCTCGGCGGCTTCGCAGGCCGCAAGCCGCACCAGTTGTCGGGCGGCCAGCGCCAGCGGGTGGCGTTGGCGCGCTCGTTGATCAAGCGCCCGAAACTGCTGCTGCTCGACGAACCTTTGGGCGCGCTCGACAAGAAACTGCGCGAGGAGACGCAGTTCGAGCTGATCAAGATCCAGGAGAGCCTCGGCGTGACCTTCATCGTGGTGACGCACGACCAGGAGGAGGCGATGACGCTTTCGACCCGGATCGGGGTGATGAACGCCGGCGAGATCGTCCAGGTCGGCGAGCCGAACGAGATCTACGAACATCCGAGCAACCGGTTCGTCGCGGATTTCATCGGCTCGGTGAACATGTTCGAGGGGCGGGTCACCGAGGACGAGCCGGAATACATCAAGATCGACAGCGCCGAGGCTGGGGGCGAAATCTATGTCGGACACGGCGTCACCTGCACGCTGAACCAGAAGCTCTGGTACGCGGTCCGTCCGGAAAAGCTGCGCCTTTCGCGCGAGCGGCCGGCCGCGGCCAGCAACGCCTTTCCGGTCTATGTCGAGGACGTCGCCTACATGGGCAATTCCTCGATCTTCCAGCTGAAGTTGCCGACCGGCCGGTACATCCGTGCGGCGAAGCCGAACCTGTCGCGCTATGACGAGGACGGCATCACCTGGCACGAGGACGTCTGGGTGAGCTGGGACGACACCGCCGGCGTCGTGCTGACGCTATGACCGACGTGACGCCGGCGGACGCCCCGGTCCCGATGCGCGACGCGGACCGCTCGACCGCGTGGCGCGGAACGGCCGCCGTTCTGCGGCGCGTCGGCCTCGACGGCCGGTCGCTGGTCATCGCGATCCCGTTCGTCTGGCTGTTCGTGTTCTTCCTGATCCCGTTTCTCGTCGTGGCGAAGCTCAGCCTAAGCGAGCCTGCCATCGCGATTCCGCCGTATCTGCCGATCTGGGAATGGGACGGGCTGCGGCTGATCCTGAACCTGAACTTCGAGAACTTCGCCTATCTGTGGAGCGACGCGCTCTACGTGAACGCCTACGTCTTTTCGATCCGGGTCGCCTTCGTCTCGGCGCTGTTCGCGCTGCTGATCGGCTACCCGATGGCGTATTTCATCGCCCGCAGCCCCGAGCCGCGCCGGACGCTGCTGCTGACGCTGGTGATCCTGCCGTTCTGGACCAGCTTCCTGCTCCGCGTCTACGCCTGGCAGGGGTTCCTGCGCTCGAACGGCGTCATCAACAATTTCCTGATCTGGACCGGGATCATCGACACGCCGCTAGTGATGCTGCAGACGAATTTCGCCGTCTATCTCGGGATCGTCTACACCTACCTGCCGTTCATGATCCTGCCGCTCTACGCCAATCTGGTGAAGCTCGAGGAAAGCCTGCTCGAGGCGTCCTCGGACCTCGGCGGGCGACCGCTCGCGACGTTCTTCCACGTGACGCTGCCGCTCTCGACGCCGGGGATCATCGCGGGCTTCATGCTGGTGTTCATTCCGGCGATCGGTGAATTCGTCATTCCCGAACTGCTCGGCGGCCCGGACACGCTGATGATCGGCCGGGTGCTGTGGAACGAATTCTTTTCCAACCGGGACTGGCCGGTGGCCTCGGCGGTCGCGATCGCGATGCTGGTGGTGCTGGTCGTGCCGATCATGATCCTGCGCGCGGCGCAGGCGAAGGCGGAGGCGGACTGATGCGCGCGGGCACTGTCTTGCTGATCTTCACGATCCTCGGGTTCGTGTTTCTCTACGCGCCGATCCTGTCGCTGATCGTCTTCAGCTTCAACGAAAGCCAGCTCGTCACCGTCTGGGGCGGTTTCTCGACCAAATGGTACAGCGCGCTGGTCGAGGACCCGCAGATCCTCGGCTCGGCCTGGATCAGCCTGCAGGTCGCGACGATCTCGGCGACCTTCGCCGTGATGTTCGGCACGCTCGCGGCCTATGTGCTGATGCGCTTCCGGCGGTTCCGGACGCGGGCCGTGCTGTCGGTGATGATAACGGCGCCGCTGGTGATGCCCGAGGTGATCACCGGGCTGTCGCTGCTGTTGCTGTTCGTGTCGATGGAGCAGCTGATCGGCTGGCCGGCCGGGCGCGGAATGACGACGATCATCATCGCCCATATCACCTTCTCGATGGCCTTCGTGGCGGTGGTCGTCCAGAGCCGCCTGTCGAGCCTCGACATGAGCCTCGAGGAGGCGGCGATGGACTTGGGCGCGCGGCCGGTGCGGGTGTTCTTCGACGTCACGATTCCGGTGATAGCGCCCGCGCTGGTGGCGGGCTGGCTGCTCGCCTTCACGCTGTCGCTCGACGATCTGGTGGTGGCGAGCTTCGTCACCGGACCGGGCGCCTCGACGTTGCCGATGGTGATCTTCTCCAAGGTGCGGCTCGGTCTCAGCCCGGAGGTCAACGCGCTCGCCACGATCATCATCGCGATCGTGGCGTTCGGCGTCGGCGTCGCCACCTGGCAGATGCGAAGGGCGGCGAGAAATGCCGGATAGTCCTGCGTCCGACGGTGCGGGAGACGCGGCCTTTCGCGCCACGGACAACCGCGCGCATTGGCCCGAGATGACCTATGGCGGCGCGCTGTCCTTCCTGCGCCGGCGCTATTCGCGCGATCTTGCCGGCGTCGATGTGGCCGTGCTGGGCGTGCCCTACGACTCCGCCGTCACCAATCGGCCCGGAACGCGGTTCGGGCCGCGGGCCATTCGTTCAGCTTCGGTGTTGCTGGCGGAGCTGAAGGCCTTCCCCTTCGGCTTCGATCTGGCGACGAGCCTGTCGATCGTCGACTACGGCGACGTGATGCTCGACCCGCACCATCCTGAAACCGTCGCTCCCGCCATCGAGGCCGCGGCGGTGGCCATCCTCGCGTCCGGCGCGAGGCTGCTGACGCTCGGCGGCGATCATTTCGTCGCCTGGCCGCTTATGCGCGCGCATGCGGCGCGGCACGGTCCGCTGGCGCTGATCCAGTTCGACGCGCATGGCGATCTCTGGCCCGACGATCCGGGCCGGATCGACCACGGCGTGATGATGGGCCGCGCGATCCGCGACGGCGTCGTGGACGCCGCTACATCGACGCAGATCGGCATCCGCACTTTCCACGACTCGACCGAAGGGCTCGAGGTGCTGACCGCCCCTTGGGTCCACCGCTACGGCGTCGACGCGACGCTCGAGGTCGTCAGGGCGCGGACGGGCGACGCGCCGGTGTACGTCTCCTTCGACATCGACGCGCTCGATCCGGCCTACGCGCCGGGCACCGGCACGCCGGTCTCCGGCGGACTCGCCGCCTGGCAGGCGCTGGAGCTGATCCGCGGTCTCGGGTCCCTGAACCTCGTTGGCATGGACATCGTCGAGGTGTCGCCGCCCTACGACCACGCCGAGATCACCGCGATCGCCGCCGCCACGCTCGCCCACGACTGGCTGTGCGTGATCGCACGCAAGGCCGGCGCCGCACCGCGCGCCGTCGGCCGGCTCTGAAGGACGCCCCATGCCCCCCATCACCGCGGCCGACTTCATCGAGCGCCTGCCGCTGGCCTTCCGCGAATGGCTGGCCGGCCGGCGCATCGAGGAGGTCGAATGCATCGTGCCCGACGTCGCCGGCATCTCGCGCGGCAAGGCCATGCCCTTCGCCAAGTTCTCGCGCGAGGAACGGATGTTCCTGCCGACGTCGATCTTCCACCAGACGATCTCGGGCGACTACGTCGACATGCACATCGCCAACCAGTGGACCGAGAGCGACATGGTCCTGCGGCCCGATTACGCCACAGCCACGGCCGCGCCCTGGGCCGACGACGTGACGCTGCAGGTGATCCACAACGTCGAGGATCTGTCGGGCGTGCCAGTTCCCGTGGCGCCGCGCAACGTCCTGAAGCGGGTGATGGCGCTCTACGATGCCGAGGGCTGGGCGCCGGTGGTGGCGCCCGAGATGGAGTTCTACCTCGTCAAGCCGAACCTGAACCCCAACGAGCCGATCGAGCCGCCCGTGGGCCGCACGGGGCGCCAGATGGTCAGCCGCCAGGCCTATTCGATGAGCGCGGTCGACGAATACGGCAAGGTCATCGACGACATCTACGAGTTCTCCGAGGCCCAGGGCTTCGAGATCGACACGATCATCCAGGAGGGTGGCGCCGGCCAGGTCGAGATCAACCTGCTGCACGGCGATCCGATGAAGCTCGCCGACCAGGTGTTCTTCTTCAAACGCACGATCCGCGAGGCCGCGCTGCGCAACAACTGCTTCGCGACCTTCATGGCGAAACCGATGCAGGACGAACCCGGCAGCGCCATGCACATCCACCAGTCGGTGCTCGACGTGACGACGGGCCGCAACATCTTCACCGGCGACAACGGCGGCCCGACGCCGATGTTCGAGGCCTACATCGCCGGGCTGCAAAAGCACGTGCCGACGGTCGTCTGCATGTTCGCGCCCTACGTGAACAGCTACCGCCGGTTCGTGGCGGGCGGCGCCGCACCCATCAACCTCGAATGGGGGCCGGACAACCGCACCACCGGCATCCGCGTGCCGATCTCCGATCCCGATGCGCGCCGGGTCGAGAACCGCGTCGTCGGCATGGACTGCAACCCCTATCTCGCGCTCGCGGCCTCGCTCGCCTGCGGCTATCTCGGCATGAAGAACAACCTGCGCCCGCGCGAGGCCGTGTCGGGCGAGGCCTACCACCGGCCCCGCGCGCTGCCGCGCGATCTGCTCGCCGCCCTCGACCTGTTCGAGGAATGCCCCGAGGTGACCGCCGTGCTCGGCGAGGAATTCTGCGCGCTCTACAAGGCGATCAAGCGCGACGAGGTCGAGACGTTCCTCCAGGTCATCAGCCCGTGGGAGCGCGATCACCTGCTGCTGAACGTCTGATGGATCTGCTGACCGCGAACGACCGGCTCGGGGAGCACCCCCGAAGCTGGTATGCGGCAACCGCCGACGCGTCGCCGCCGTACCCGCCGCTCGACGGCGACGAGGCGGCCGACGTCTGCGTGGTGGGCGGCGGCTACACCGGGCTGTCCGCCGCGCTGCATCTGGCGCAAAGCGGCTATTCGGTCGTCCTGATCGAGGCCAACCGCGTCGGCTGGGGCGCCTCGGGGCGCAACGGCGGCCAGCTCGGCGCCGGCCAGCGCCAGGACCAGGACTGGCTGGAAAAGGCGGCGGGCAAGGACCGCGCGCGTGCGCTCTGGGATCTCGCCGAGGAAGCGACGGCGCTGGTCAGGACGCTGATCGACCGGCACGCCATCGCCTGCGACCTGCGACCCGGGATCGTCTACGCGGCGCACAAGCCGCGCCATGTTGCGGACTACCACGCCTATGCCGAAAAGCTCGCGCGCGACTACGGCCATCACCGGACCATCCCGCTCGATCGGAGCGAGGTGGCGCTGGCGCTGGGAACGGAGGTCTACCACGGCGGCCTGCACGTCCTCGACGGCGCGCATCTGCATCCGCTGAACTACGCGCTCGGCGTCGCGCGGGCCGCCCGGAGCGCCGGGGTGCGCATCTTCGAGCGCAGCCGGATGCTCCGCCGGACCTCGACGCGCGTCGAGACCGCGCGCGGGGCCGTCACCGCGCGCCATGTCCTGATCGCCTGCAACGGCTATCACGCCGATGTCGAGTCCGCGGTCGCCGCACGGGTGATGCCGATCAACAACTTCATCGTCGCGACCGCGCCCCTCGGCGCGGCCCGCGCCCGCGCGCTGATCCCCGGCGTCGTCGCGGCGGCGGATTCGCGCTTCGTCGTCAACTACTG
>JBBRUZ010000030.1:0-23439 GCA_038247355.1 Rhodobacterales bacterium | reverse complement strand
TCGGGTTTCGCCCCGGGAGGCATGTGCAGCGTGACGTTGGGGTAGGGAATTTCTATGCCGGCCTCGTCAAAGCGACGCTTTACGATTTCGGTATAGGCGCAGCCGACGCTCCATTGCGCGCCGGCGACGGTCTTGATCCGACCCCGGATCGTGACTGCGGACTCCGCGAGCGCGATGACGCCCTGCATGTCGAAGTCGGCGATGATGCTGCGGCCGTGCTCGGTGGCGCGCAGTTCGTCGAAGGCGTCGCACATCACGCGCTTGGCCTCGCCGGTGTCGGCGGAATAGCCGACGCCGATTTCGGCGACGTGCCAGGCGTAGTCCTTGGTGAAATTGGCGACGGTGTCGACCGAACTGAAGGGCACGAGATGGAAGGTGCCCGACAGATCGCGGATGCCCACCGAGCGGATGGTCAGCTTTTCGACCGATCCCGTCACCGGTCCCGCCGTCACCACGTCGCCGGTGTTCATTGCGTTTTCCAACTGGATGAAGACGCCGGTGATGATGTCCTGCACCATCCGCTGGGCGCCGAAGCCGATAGCGAGGCCGATGACGCCTGCCCCGGCAAGCAGCGGCGCGATGTTGATGCCGATGGCCGAGAGGGTGAGCATTCCGGCCATGACCACCATCACCACCGCGAATGCGTTGCGCAGCAGCGTGAACAGGGTCTGTTCGCGGGCGCGGACGATGCGGCCGTCGTGGGGGGTGATCTTGTATTCGATCCAGGAGGCGACGGTGACCCAGACCGCGGCGCAGACGACGAGGACGAGGCCGGCGGACAGCAGGCTCTGGACGACCCGGCGGCCGGTTTCGCCGGAGAGCCAGTCGCCGAGCGCGAAGAGGCCCCATATATCGAGCAGGATCGCGACGACGGCGACAAAGAGCAGAATGCGCACCAGGCTGAGGCCGTTCGGGACCAGAGCGTTGAGGCGCGCCTCGAGCATCGGCAGGCGCGTGCCCATCTGTTGCGACAGGCGGACGCCGCCCGCGATGCGGCGGCTGAGCCCGACCATGACGATGGCGGCGATGGCGATAGCGAGCGCCGATTGCAGGGTGGCCGCGACCATGAAGCCGAGGGAATCGGCCGGTCGGGCCATCCAGACGACGAACAGGCCTGCGACATAGGCGATGGCCAGCAGGTGCCAGATCTGCGCGAGAACGACCATGGCGCCCTTGACGACGCCCTCGGTGCGGCGGGCGGCGGCGCGGGCCATCAGATGGTTGCGCAGACGCTCGCGGTTGCGCAGGATCATGCCGAGCGCCATGAAAGCGGCGAGCGCCGCGGCGCCAAGGGAAATCCAGGCGGCCGCATCGACCCCGAAGGCTCCGCGCGTGATCGGTGCGGCGAGCAGCATCCCGTAGCCGAGCACCGCGAGGATGCGGCCGGCCTGGGTGTCGAGTTCCTGCGCCGTATCGTCGCCGAGGGGGATCAGGCGCAGTTCCGGACGGCGGCGCGCTGTGGCGAGCCGGAGCACAAGCCGACCGAGGCCGACGACGAGGAACGCGTTGAGAAAGAAGCTCTGGCGCAGGTCCATCTCGCCGCTGCCGCCGACGCCCCAGAGCGCAAGCGCATAGCCGGCGCCCCAGGCGAGCACGATCAGCAGGACTTCGAAAGCCCCGATTGCGGCGAGTCCGAGAACCTTGCGCAGGGGCGTGCGCGGACCGGGAAGGCCGGCCGCCCTTGTCCGCAAGCCGCGCGTAACGTAGCGCAGGGCCGCATAGAGTCCGAAGGTGACCGCCATCACAACCCCGATCGCCAAGGCGTCGTCCGCGACGGCGCGCCAGTTCACGTCCGCCGCCCGGGCCGCAAGCGTGTTCCAGTCGGTAACCGTCCTGAAGAAGCCCGCCGCGCCTTCGGAGAGGCCTTCGGCGACGGCGCGGGTGCGGTCGGCGACCGCGCGGGTAAGGGCGGCGTCGAAGCCCTCGGCAGGCTCGGCTTCGGGAGCGGCGCTCGCGGCGGCCCGGAGTTGCGCGATCAGCGCGGCGCGCGACGCCGGGTCCTCGAGCGCGTCGACGAGGATGCGCGCGGCCTCGGCCGCGTTAGGGGCGGCTGTATCGGGTTCCGCGGCGCTCGGGGCGATCGTCTGTGCCTGCCCGGCGAGCGGCGCGAGCACGAGAGAGAATAGCAACGCGAGCAGCGGAATGGCAGGCATGGCGTGTCCTTCGGTCCGGGTCTTGGGTCGGCATCGGATCCGTGACCCGCACGGTCCAGCCCAGCGTCCAACGTTTGGTCGGGCGATCGGTTGCGGGCCTATCGGCGGCTGTCCGCCGCGCGCGCCGGGTTAGAGCGGCATCGGGAAGCGGCGATGGATCGCGGCGATGCCGTCGCGGATCTCGTCGGTCAGGATCAGGTCCGCGGAGCCGAGATTGGCGACGAGTTGGTCCATCGTCGTGGCGCCGAGGATGACCGCTCCCGTGAATGGCCGTTCGGCGGCGAAGGCGAGGGCCATCTGCGCGGGATCGAGGCCGTGCGCGCGGGCGAGGGATATGTAAGCCACAACCGCCGGCTCGGAATGCTCGGTGACGCGACCGTGCAGCGTAGGGTTGATGGACCGGCGCGAGCCCGGCGGGATGACTCCGTCCGCGTATTTACCGCTGAGAAGGCCGCCGGCGAGCGGGGAATAGGCGAGCAGGCCGATCGTTTCCTGGTGACAGAGCTCGGCGAGGTCGAGATCGAATATCCGATGCAAGAGCGAATATTCGTTCTGGATCGAGGCGATGCGGGGGAGGGAATGGCGTTCGGCGAGTTCGAGGAATTTCGCGGCGCCCCAGGCGGTGTCGTTCGAAAGCCCGATGGCGCGCACCTTGCCTTCGGCGACGAAGGTCGCCAGCGTGTCGAGGATTGCGTGGAGGCGTGCGGTTTCGCCAGGCGACTGCTTGCTGGGGTCGTAGTCCCAGGTTTTGCGGAAGTGGTAGCTGCCGCGGTTCGGCCAGTGGAGTTGGTAGAGATCGATATGGTCGGTGCGCAGGCGCCTGAGGCTGCCTTCGAGCGCGGCGCGCAGGGTCTCGGGCGATATCGGCGCGCCGTCGCGGCCCATGGTCTGGTTGCCGGCGCCGACGATCTTGCTGGCGAGCACGATGTCCGCGCGGCGGCCCGTGCGCTCGATCCATTTGCCGAGGATCGTCTCGGTAGCGCCTGCGGTCTCGGCCGAGAGCGGGGTGGTGGGGTACATCTCGGCGGTGTCGAGGAAGTTGACGCCGCGGTCGAGCGCGAAGTCGATCTGGCGGTGCGCCTCCTCGGCGGTGTTCTGCGTGCCCCAGGTCATCGTGCCGAGGCAATAACCGCTGACCCGCAGGCCGCTGCGGCCGAGCTGGCGAAATTTCATGCTGTCCCCCAAGTCCTCGGTCCGGTGCTTGCGCGATGCGCCGGGCCGGATCAAGACCTCGCGCGTGGCTGGGCGAGCCGGGCGCTGGGGCCTTTCCCTCGCCGCTTCGCCGGTCTAGGGTCCGCCGAATTTTGCGGATGGAGGAGCCGATGGCCGAAATCAAGGACCCCGAGAACACGCTCGTGATCGCGCTGAAGGGCGGCGACGTGCTGATCGAGATGCTGCCCGACGTGGCGCCGAAGCATGTCGAGCAGATCAAGGCGCTGGTGCGCGCCGGCGAGTACGACAACGTCGCCTTCCACCGGGTCATCGACGGTTTCATGGCGCAGACGGGCGACGTGGCGAACGGCGACATGGAGGACGGGTACGACATCGGGCGCGCGGGCACCGGCGGCTCGTCGAAGCCGAACATCGCGGCGGAGTTCTCGAAGCTGCCGTTCGATCGCGGCGTCTGCGGGATGGCGCGCAGCCAGAGCCCGAACAGCGCGAACAGCCAGTTCTTCATCATGTTCAAGGAGGGCCATTTCCTGAACGGGCAATACACGGTCTGGGGACGGGTAATATCGGGCATGGAGCACGTCGACGCGATCATCAAGGGCGAGCCGCCGCGCAGCCCCGACCGGATGATTTCGGTCCGCGTGGCGGGCGACGCATGATCCGCGCGGTTCTGTTCGCGCTGGGGCTGGCGGCGGCGGCCGTCCTTCCCGCGCAGGCTCAGGCGCCCGAGAACGTGCTGGTCGTCGAAGTCGAGGGCAAGGGCTCCGTCGAGATCGAGCTGCTGCCGGAGGTGGCGCCGCTGCATGTCGAGCGGATCAAGTCGCTGGCGCGGGACGGAGCCTACGACGGCGTGGCGTTCCACCGGGTCATCGAGGGGTTCATGGCCCAGACCGGCGATGTCGAGTTCGGGACGAGGGAAGCCTTCGGTTCGGGACGGGCGGGCACGGGCGGCTCGGAGCTGCCGGACCTGCCGGCGGAGTTCTCGGATGTGAGTTTCGAGACCGGGGTGCTCGGGATGGCGCGGAGCGCGAGCCCGGACAGCGCCAACAGCCAGTTCTTCATCATGTTCGCCCCTGCCCCGCATCTCGACGGGCAGTATACGGTGGTGGGACGGGTGATCGCGGGGCAGGAAGTCGTCGACGGCCTGACGCGCGGCGAGGGCCAGGGCGGGACGGTGGCCGCGCCCGACTACATGGGCCGAGTCTACCTGAAGGCCGAAGGTTGAGCGATGGTTCGGCGCGGGGGCGGTCGATAACGGTCTGTTATGCCCGTAAGCTGCTGAAATATAAGCGCTTTCATGCCGAGGTTTTCATGGTGCGCGCTGAACGGCGCAGAACTGACGTAGCCGGGCGGCTCCCAGGAACGGCGTCTGGAATTCCAGACCGACGGTTGGGGAGCACGGCCGGCGACCGGACACTCGGGGGGGTGGTCGAGCGTTGACCGCCGGGGCGCAGGACCGGGTGCGCCACAGTCGGCATCTCGCGGAACCGGCGTCGCGGGTGCGCGTTGACAAGCGTCGCCGAGCCGCAGGTTCGGGACGGCGACCGGAATATTGGAGAGGAAGGACGGACATGGCGCAGGAAAGTTCGACGGAGGATCACGCCGCCGGGCTCGGGGCGCGGATCGCGGCGGCGCGTGCGCGGTTCGCCGTGCGGCGGGACGGGCCGACCGTCGGCGCGGTTCTCGGGGCGCTGAACGACGAGCTGGACGAAATCGTCTACGAGGACCACGACGACGCGCAGCGCCGTCTGCACAAGATCGAGGCGCGGCTGGTCGCCGAGGAGTTGAAGCTCGAGGACGAGGAAGAAGAGCGGGACGGCTGAAGCCGGATCGGCTGTCCGAAACGCGGGCCGCGCGACGAAGCGGTCGGCTCCCGGACCGTGTGGCGCGACGGGACGCGCTCCACCGGGCGTGCGCCCGGTCGGGGGGCGGCCTGGTGCACGGCGCCGCCCGCGCAACGACGGCCCCGTCGTGACAGCGGGCCGAGGCGCGGCCGAGTACCCTGTGAAAATTCGGATTGTTGTCGTCGCGTTTCCGATCGCGGCGTCAAACCGTCAGGCCAGACGAAGTGACGTCGGGCTGGCGCAGTAAGCCGAAGCGCGTTTGCCGGACTCGCTACGCGCGCCGCATCAGTGCGCGAGGCGGACGAGGGCGTGGCGTTTCTTGCCGATCGAGACCTTGAGGGCGTCGCCGATGATCTCGGGCGTCACCAGGGCGTTCGGGTCCAGCACCAGTTCGTTGTTGAAGCGCAGGCCCTTGTCGACGATCAGGCGTTTGGCTTCCTTGCCGGAACCGACGATCGCGGTCGCGACGAGGAAGTGCGCGCTGGCCATGCCGCGGCCCAGCGCATCGCGGCTGATCGTCAGCACGGCCAGGTCCTCGCCGACGCCGTGCTCCTCGAAGACCGCGCGGGCGGTCGCCTCGGCGGTCGCGGCCGCGTCGGAGCCGTGGGCGAGGCGCGTGACCTCGTTCGCGAGCGTGACCTTGGCCGCGTTGATCTCGGCGCCGCCGAGCGCGCCGAGGCGGTCGCATTCGGGCACGGGCAGCTCGGTGAACAGCTTCAGGAACCGGCCGACGTCGGCGTCGGGGATGTTGCGCCAGAACTGCCAGAAGTCGTAGGGCGCGAGCATGTCGGCGTTGAGCCAGACCGCGCCGCCGGCGGACTTGCCCATCTTGCGCCCGTCCGACGTGGTCAGGAGCGGCGTGGTCAGGCCGAAGATCTCGGCGCCGGCGACGCGGCGGGTCAGGTCGACGCCGCTCAGGATGTTGCCCCACTGGTCCGAGCCGCCGATCTGCAGCAGGCAGCCCTCGCGGCGATGGAGTTCGAGGAAGTCGTAGGCCTGCAGGATCATGTAGTTGAATTCGAGAAAGCTCAGCGACTGCTCGCGGTCGAGCCGGGATTTGACGCTCTCGAACGCGAGCATGCGGTTGACGGAGAAATGCCGGCCGATGTCGCGCAGGAACGTCAGGTAGTTCAGATCGTCGAGCCATGCGGCGTTGTCGAGCATCGCGGCGTCGGTCGGGCCGCTCCCGTAGGCGAGGTAGCGGTCGAAGACGCGCTTCAGGCTGGCGACGTTGTCGGCGATCTCGGTCGGGGTGAGCAGCGGGCGTTCGTCGGAACGGAGCGACGGGTCGCCGATCTTGGTCGTGCCGCCGCCCATCAGCGTGACCGGGCGGTGGCCGGTCCGTTGCAGCCAGCGCAGCAGCATGACGTTCATCAGGTGCCCGACGTGCAGCGATTTCGCCGTGGCGTCATAGCCGATGTAGGCGGTGACGGGGCCCGCGATCAGCGCGTCGTCGAGGCCTTCGAGGTCGGTGCAGTCGTGCAGGTAGCCGCGCGCGATCAGGACCTGGAGAAACTCGGACTTGGGGTGACAGGTCATCGGTCGGGTCCTTTCGCGGCGGGCGCGCGGGTTCTATAGCGGAAGGCGCTGCGAAAGGAAGGGCGATGGCGGAGCCGATGCGCGCGCTGGGGCTGATGTCGGGCACGTCGATGGACGGGGTCGACGCGGCGCTGGTCGAGACCGACGGCGAGACGATCGCGGCGTTCGGGCCCGGTGGTTTCCGGGCGTATGCGCCGCACGAGCGGACCGCGTTGCGGACAGGGCTCGGGCTCTGGCCGGGCGATCCGGGGCTCGACGTGATCGAGCGGCTGGTGCGCGGCGCGCACGCCGAAGCGGTCGCGGGGTTCGCGCAAGTCGAGGTGGTCGGGTTTCACGGCCAGACGCTGGCGCATGATCCGGCGGGGCGGGGCACGCATCAGATCGGGCGCGGCGACCTGCTGGCGCGCGACTGCGGGCGGCCGGTGGTCTGGGATTTCCGCAGTGCGGACGTCGCGAGCGGCGGTGAGGGCGCGCCGCTGGTCCCGTTCTTTCATTTCGCCTGCGCGCGGCGGATCGGGGCGCTGGCGCCGGTGGCGTTTCTGAACCTCGGGGGGGTGGGGAACGTCACCTGGGTCGATCCGCGGGCGGACGCGCCGGAAGCGGACGGCGCGCTGGTGGCGTTCGACACCGGGCCGGGCAACGCGCTGATCGACGATTTCCTGCGGGTGCGGCTGGGCCGGGATTTCGACGCGGAGGGCGCGCTGGCGGCGCAAGGCCGGGTGGACGCGGACGTTCTGGCGGGGTTGGCGGGGCATCCCTACCTCGCGCGGCGCCCGCCGAAGTCGCTCGACCGCAACGCCTTTGACGGGTTTCTCGGGCGGGTGGCGCATCTGTCGACCGAGGACGGGGCGGCGACGCTGAGCGCGCTGACGGCGACCTGCGTGGCGGCGGCGGCGGCGCATTTCCCCGAGCCTGCGGAGCGCTGGCTGGTCTGCGGCGGCGGCCGGCTGAACCGCACCGTCATGGCGATGCTGGCCGCGCGGACCAACGCGCCGGTGGCGCCGGTCGAGGCGGTGGGGCTCGACGGCGATCTGCTGGAGGCGCAGGCGTTCGCGTTTCTCGCGGTGCGGGTGCTGCGCGGGCTGGCGACGTCGGCGCCGTCCACGACCGGGGCGCGCCTGCCGGTGTCTGGGGGGCGCGTCAGCCGGCCGTGAGCGCGCGTGGTCGGCCCGCGCCAGTGCGGCCGTCGCGAGATTTCGCTTGTCGTTTTCGAGGGAGTTGCGGAAAGTCGCGCGCACGGCTGGGCACGCAGCCACACCCCGGGAGGAATACATGCGTTCACCGATCCTGACCACGACCCGTCGCGCAGCGCTACGGCTGGGCGCCGCCGCGCTCGCGTTGCCGACGCTCGGCGCCGGCCGCGCCTTTGCCGCCGACACGCGCGTCGCGCTGGTCGTGAAGAACCTCGGCAACAGCTATTTCGACGCCTGCGCCGCCGGCGCCAGCGAAGCCGCGGCCGAGATCGGCGGCATGGAGATCATCTACACCGCCCCGACGAAGCCCACCGCCGAAGACCAGATCGCCGTCATCGACGCGCTGATCGCCCAGCGCGTCGACGGCATCATCGTCGCCGCGAACGACGCGAACGCGCTCGTCCCCGTGGGCAAGAAGGCGATGGAGCGGGGCGTCAAGCTGATGTCCTTTGACAGCGCCATCGCGCCCGAGGGCCGGCTCGTCCACCTGAGCGCCTCCTCGACGCCGCTGATCGGCGCCAAGCAGGTCCAGATGATCGGCGAGACGCTCGGGTACGCAGGCGAGGTGGCCATCCTGTCCGCCTCGTCGACGATGACGAACCAGAACTCGTGGATCGAGGCGATGAAGGAGGAGTGGAAGGACGCGAAATACGCCGACATGCCGCTGGTCACGACCGTCTACGGCGATGATCAGGACGACAAGAGCTACCGCGAGATGGAAGCGCTGGTGAAGGCCTACCCGAACCTCAAGGGCGTGATCTCGCCGACCACGATCGGCATCCGCGCCGGGGCCAAGGCGATCATGGACATGGGCCTGACCGGAAAGGTCTACATCACCGGGCTGGGCCTGCCTTCCGAGATGCTCGCCGCAGTCGAGGCCGGCGCCTGCGACACCTTCGCGATCTGGAACCCGGTCGAATACGGCTATGCCGCGACGATGATCATGGGCGCCCTCCTCGCGGGCGAGGACCCGGTCGAGGGCGCCGTGCTCGGCATGGGCAAGAAGGGCGAGACCACGGTCGGCGCCGGCGGCGAAGCGGTGATGGGCGAGCCGTTCGTGTTCGACAAGGAAAACGTCGCCGAATTCGCCGAGATCTTCTGATCCCCGCACCACGGCCCGCCCGGCGCGTCCGGGCGGCTTCCGCCGCCGTTTCCCCGACACGAGACCGATCGCCCGCCCGATGACTCCCGTCCTCTCGCTCCATGACGTCTCCAAGCGGTTCCCGGGCGTGCGCGCGCTCGACGGCGTGTCGCTCGACCTGCCCGCGGGCGCCGTGACGGCGCTTGTCGGCGAGAACGGCGCGGGCAAGTCGACGATCGTCAAGATCCTCACCGGGATCTACCAGCCCGACGAAGGCGAGATTCGCGTCGCGGGCGTCCCCGTCCGGTTCGCCTCGACCCGCGACTCCTGGGCCGCCGGCGTCGCAGCGATCCACCAGGAGACGGTGATGTTCGACGAGCTTTCGGTCGCCGAGAACGTGTTCATGGGCCATATGCCCGGCGGCCGGCTGATCGACTGGCCGCAGATCCGGTCGCGCACCGCCGCGCTGCTCGCGCGGATCGAAGCCGACTTCGACGCGGACGTCCCGCTCAAACGCCTGTCCGTCGCGCAAAAGCACATGGTCGAGGTCGTCCGGGCGCTCAGCCACGACGCCCGCGTCGTCATCATGGACGAACCCACCGCCGCCCTGTCGCGGCACGAGATCGACGAGTTGTTCCGCCTCGTCGCCGGCCTCAAGGCCGAGGGGCGCGCGGTCCTGTTCATCAGCCACAAGTTCGACGAGATCTTCGGCGTCTGCGACCGCTGGGTGTGCCTGCGCGACGGGCGAAAGGTCGGCGAGGGCCTGACGGCGGACACCACCGAACCCGAGCTGGTCCGGCTGATGGTGGGCCGCCCCGTCGAGCAGGTGTTCCCCAAGCGCGCGATCGCGCTCGGCGAGGTCGTGCTCGAGGTCGCGGGCCTGTCGAACGCCACCGAGTTCGCCGATCTCGACTTCGACCTGCGGCGGGGCGAGATCGTCGGCTTTTACGGCCTTGTCGGCGCCGGCCGTTCCGAGGCGATGCAATGCCTGTTCGGCCTGACGCGCCGCACCCGTGGCCGCGCAACGCTCGAAGGCCGGCCGTTCGACCCCGCCGACGCGACCGAGGCGATCGACGCCGGCGTCGCCTACGTCCCCGAGGACCGGCAGGTTCAGGGCGTCGCCCTGCCGCTCGGCGTGCGCGAGAACGTCACCCTCGCCGCGCTGTCTACCTACGTTCGCGGCGTCTTTCTGTCGCGAAAGGCCGAAATGCACGCCGCCCGCAGCCTCGGCGCCCGTCTCTCGGTCCGCACCGCGAGCTGGGAGACGCCGGTCGGAAGCCTGTCGGGCGGCAACCAGCAGAAGGTGGTGATCGCCAAATGGCTCGCGACCCATCCGAAGGTCGTAATCCTCGACGAGCCGACCAAGGGCATCGACGTCGGCTCCAAGGCCGCGGTCCACGACTTCATCGGCGAGCTGGCCGAGGCCGGCCTCGCCGTCATCCTCGTCACCTCGGAGCTTCCCGAGGCGATGGGCCTGTCCGACCGGCTGATCGTCATGCACGAGGGCCGGATCGCGGGCCGCTTTGACCGCGGCGCGTGGTCCGCCGAGGCGATCGTCGCCGTCGCGACCGGGGCGCGGGGCGCGGCGGCATGACCTGGCTCGCCCGGAACCGCGAGGCGACGCTCGCCGTCCTGATCGTGCTGCTCGTCGCGGCGGTCAGCCTGTACGCCCCCGCCTTCGCGACGCCGGCGAGCCTGCTCGGCGTGCTCAACGACACCGCGTTCCTGTTCATGCTGGCGCTCGGCCAGACGATGGTGATCCTGACCCGCGGCATCGACCTGTCGGTCGCGGCGAACCTCGCGCTCAGCGGGATGCTTGTCGCGCTCGTCGGCCAGTATGGGCCGGACATGCCCGCGCCCGTCTACCTGACGCTGGCGATCGCCATCGGCGCGGGCCTTGGCGGGCTCATCGGGGGCCTCGTCGGCGGGCTCGGCATCCCGCCGATCGTCGTCACCCTCGGGGCGCTCGCGATCTACCGCGGCATGATCGTCGTCATCGGCGGCGGCGACCAGGTGAACGCCAGCGAGATGGGCGCGAGCTTTCAGGCCTTTCCCAAGCTCGCGGTGTTCGGCCTGACGTCGCCGTTCTGGATCGCCGTCATCGTCGCGATCGCCTGCCAGATGTTTCTGACGCGCAGCCGGACGGGGCGCGGCCTTTACGCGGTCGGCGGCAATCCGGTCGCCGCGCGCTACTGCGGCGTCTCGCTCGAACGGACACAGTTTCTCGTCTACGCGCTTTCCGGCGCGATTTCCGGACTGTGCGGCTATCTGTGGGTGGCGCGCTACGGCGTCGCATATTCCGAGATCGCGCTCGGGTACGAGCTGACCGTCATCGCCGCCTGCGTCATCGGCGGCGTCTCGATCGGCGGCGGCGTCGGCACCGTGCCGGGCGCGCTGCTCGGCGCGCTGTTCCTTGGCGCCATCGTCAACGCGCTCCCCACGATGCAGGTCTCGCCGTTCTGGCAGATGGCGATCGCCGGCGGCGTCATCCTCGGCGCGGTCGTCATCAACGCGCGGGCCGAGACGCGGACGGGAAAGCTGATCCTGCCCGAGGCCCGCGGGTCGGCAAAGGCGGCAAGGCCATGAGCGACGCCGCGGACCGCCCGGCCAGCGTCATCCCCGACCGGCTCCGCAACGGATGGACGGACGCGCTGCTGCGCTGGGAGGCGATCCTCGTCGTGCTGCTTGTCGCGGTATTCGTCGGCAACGCGCTCGCGACGCCGTGGTTTCTCGACATCTACAACCTCGCGGACGCGACGTACAACTTCTCGGAGAAGGCGATCATCGCGCTGCCGATGGCGCTGCTGATCCTGGTCCGCGAGATCGACCTGTCGGTGGGGGCGATCGTGGCGCTCGCGGCGCTGTGCATCGGCTATGCGGCCGAAGCGGGCCTCGGCGCGCCCGGCCTCGTGCTCGTCGGCCTCGCGGTCGGCCTCGGCTGCGGCGTCGTCAACGGCGCGCTGGTCACGCGGGTCGGCGTCCCCTCGCTCGTCGTGACGATCGGCACGATGTCGCTGTTTCGCGGCATCGCGCAGGTCTCGCTCGGCGATCAGGCGCTGACGAGCTTTCCGCCCGCCTTCACCGCGCTCGGCCAGTCCTACCTGATCAATCCGCCGCCGTTGCCGCTGTCGTTCGTGCTGTTCGTCTTGCTGGCGCTGCTGTTCGGGACGTTCCTGCACTTCACCGCGACAGGCCGGCGGCTGTTCGCGATCGGCGCGAACCCGGTCGCCGCGCAGTTCTCCGGCGTGCGCGTCGCCCGTCTGCGATTTCGGCTGTTCGCGCTTTCCGGGCTGCTGTCCGGCCTCGCCGCCGCACTTCTCGTCGCGCGCTTCGGCGTCGTGCGGCCCAACATCGCGCTCGGCTGGGAGCTCGACGTGATCACCGTCGTGATCTTCGGCGGCGTCTCGATCGCCGGCGGCGTCGGCTCGATCCCCGGCGTGGCGCTCGCGGCGCTCGTGCTCGGTTTCGCGACCTTCGGGCTCACGCTGCTCAACGTGCCCGGCATCGTCATCACCGTGATGCTCGGTCTGCTGCTGATCGTCTCGATCGCCGCGCCGATCGTCCTGAAGTCGGTCTTTGGCGCGCGATGATCGACGTCCGGACCCTTGTCCCCGTTCTTGCGTCGCTGTGCTTCGGGCTGGCCGCCGGCGCGGCGCAGGCGCAGGCGCCGCGCTTCGAGTTTCCGGTCGACTGCACGATCGGCGAGACGTGCTTCATCCAGAACTATTTCGACGTCGATCCGGGGGTGGGGCGTCTTGATGTCGGCTGCGGGCGGTTGAGCTACGACGGCCATGACGGCGTCGACATCCGCGCGCTCGACATTCCCGCGATGCGGCTCGGCGTCACGGTGCGCGCCGCGGCCGACGGGGTCGTGAAGGCGACGCGCGACGAGATGGCGGACGTCAGCATCAGGGAGACCGGCGTCGCGGCGGTCGAAGGCCGGGAGGCCGGGAACGGCGTCGTCATCGACCATGGGCAGGGCTGGGAGACCCAGTACTCGCACCTCGCGCTCCACAGCATCGTGGTGGCGCCGGGCGACACGGTGGCGGCCGGGGCGCCGCTCGGGCGGATCGGCCTGTCGGGCCAGACCGAGTTTCCGCATGTCCACTTCACCGTCCGCAGGGAAGGCGTCGCGCTCGACCCGTTCACCGGCGGGACCGCGTGGTCGTGCGGCGATCCCGCGACCCCGCTGTGGTCGGAGGCCGCACGTCTGGATCTCGGCTACATCGCGACCGGGGCGCTTGTCGCGGGCTTCGCGGCGGCGGCGCCGGACCCCGAGACGATCCGCTCCGGGAGGGAGCGGCTCGGGGACGTGGCGCCCGATCCCGACGCGCTGGTCTTCTGGGCCGACATCTTCGGCGCGCAGGCGGGCGACACGCAGACGATCCTGATTGTCGGGCCCGACGGCGCCGAGTGGTTTCGACAGGCCGACGTGCTCGAGGCGAGCAACGTCAGCTGGTTCGCGTTCGGCGGACGGCGCAGGCCCGCGGAGGGCTGGGCGCCCGGACGCTACGCCGGCCGTTATCTGCTCGAGCGCGACGGCGCGGTGCTGATCGATCGCGCGCGGACCATCGCTATCGGGCCGTGACGCCGGAGGCTTTCGGCGCGCGCGCGTCGCGGCTAACGTCCCGCGACAGGGAACCGAAGGAAGACGCCGATGCAGACGATCAAGTTCGGCGACACCGGCCTCGAGGTGTCGCGCATCTGTCTGGGCTGCATGTCCTACGGCGCGCCGGACCGCGGCGGTCACGCCTGGACGCTGCCCGAGGCGGACAGCCGGCCGTTCATCCGCAAGGCGCTCGACCTCGGGATCAACTTCTTTGACACCGCCAACGTCTATTCCGATGGGTCCAGCGAAGAGATCGTCGGCCGCGCGCTGAAGGACTTCGTCCCGCGCGCGGAAGTCGTGATCGCGACCAAGGTTCACGGCCGGATGCGGGCGGGGCCGAACGGCGCCGGCCTGTCGCGCAAGGCGATCATGGTGGAGATCGACGCCAGCCTGACGCGGCTCGGCACCGACCACGTCGATCTCTACCAGATCCATCGCTGGGACTACGGCACGCCGATCGAGGAGACGCTGGAGGCGCTGACCGACGTGGTGCGCGCCGGCAAGGCGCGCTACATCGGGGCGTCGTCGATGCATGCGTGGCAGTTCGCCAAGGCGCTCGCGCTGTCCGAGCGGCACGGCTGGGCGCGTTTCGTCTCGATGCAGAACTACGTGAACTTGCTCTACCGCGAGGAAGAACGCGAGATGCTGCCGTTGTGCCGCGACGCCCGCATCGCCGTGATGCCTTGGAGTCCGCTCGCGCGCGGGCGGCTGACGCGGGACTGGGATGCGCCGAGCGCGCGCGCGGCGACCGACGAATTCGGAAAGACCCTCTACGCCGACACCGCCGACGCCGACCGCCGCGTGGTCGACGCGGTGGCGAAGGTCGCGGCGGCGCGGGGGACGCCGCGCGCGGTGGTGGCGCTGGCCTGGCTCCTCGGAAAGCCGGGCGTCACCGCGCCGATCGTCGGGGCGACCAAGCTCGCGCACCTCGAGGACGCGGTCGCGGCGCTCGAGGTCGACCTGTCGGTCGAGGAGATCGCCGAACTGGAGGCGCCCTACGCCCCCCACGCCGTCGCGGGCTTCAGCTGACCCCGCCGTTCCGGACATTCTGCTATCCAGAACTGCCGCTCTCGACGGCGCGGGTCGCCTGGCGCCGGACCATGGCCCAGAGCGACGCGATTGCGACGAGGTTTGCGACTGACGCGAGCGTGATGGCGAAAAGCATCGCGGCCGCGCCGAGATCCGCAACGAGGAGGCCGCCCAGCGTGGGCGCGAGCGCCTGGGCGATCAGGCTCGGCGTCGCGAGGCGGCCCATCAGCGTCGCGTAGCCCGTGGGGCCGTAGAGTGCCAGCGGCAGGGCGCCGCGCGCGATCGACCATACGCCGTTGCCGGCGCCGTAGGCGATGAGCGCGATTGCCGGAAGCGTCGTGCCCAGCGCGAGCAGGCCGAGGCCGACGCTGATCAGCGACGCGGCCGCGGCGAGCGACCAGAGCGGATGCAGCCTGCGGCCCGCGAGCATTTCGACGACACGGGCGCCGACCTGGGCCGGGCCGATGAGCGCGCCTAGGCCGATGGCGGCGGCGAGCTCGAGACCGCCGGCCCGGAGCACCGTGATCAGGTGGACCGATATGATGGCGGCAATCGCTCCACCGGTCGTCAGGATCGCGGCGAGGAGGACGAACGCCGTACGGGAGGGTTGCGGAGCGGCCGTGGGGCCACCGCCGGACCTCGACGGCGCGGCTGGCGGTCGTTCGGTCTCCCGCGGCAGTGCAAGCAGGTGCAGCGGCAGGGCGACGGCGAGATGGAGCGCGGCGTAGGCAAGGCAGGTCGCGCGCCAGCCGAAGCTCTCGACCAGGACCGCGGACAGCGGCCAGCAGACCGTGCTGGCGAAGCCGCCCCACAGCGTCAGCGCGGTGATGGCGCCGCGGGCGTCGCGGCCGAAGAGCCTGCCGAGCGTGGAGAAGGCCGCGTCATAGAGGCCTGCGCCCATTCCGGCGCCGATCACGACCCAAGCCGCGAGATAAGTCGCGACGTCCGCTGCGGCCGCGAGCGCCGCGAGCCCCGTCGCGAAAAGGATCGAGCTCGCGGCGAGGACAGGGCGGCCGCCGAAGCGATCGATGGCGCGGCCGACGCGGATCGACACGAGGCCCGAGATCAGCAGCCCGAGCGAGACGCCGGCGATGACGGCGCCGAGCGGCCAGCCGGTGTCGGCGACGATCGGCGACGCGAGCACGGCGAGCAGATAATAGGTCGATCCCCAGCCGAGGATCTGGGTGACGCCAAGGGCGGCGATGACCAGCCGACGTCGCACGGCGGCGGGGGCTGCGGGAAGGGCGGCCCCGGTCGCCACGCGTTCAGGCGACTTCGCGGGGCGCCGCCTGCACGCAGATGTCCTCGGCGCAGCACTCATCGGTCAGGAAACCGAGAAGCGCGAACATGGCGGGGTAGTGCGCGCGGCAGATGAGGGCGGTCGCCTGGCGCTCCTGCGTGACGAGGCCGGTCGCGATCAGGCGCTTCAGGTGATGCGACAGCGTCGAGGCCGGGATGCCCATGCGCTGCTGGAGTTGACCGACGACGAGACCGCCCGCGCCCGCGCGCACGAGGGCGCGGTAGACGTCGAGGCGGGTCCGGTTGCCCAGGGCTTCGAGTTGGCGGGCAGCTTGTTCGATTTCCATGGAAGGAGCATGCGGCGGTGGCGGCCCACCGGTCAACATCTTGTTTCGGCAATCATGGAACAAATGGTCAAGCGAGTTTTCGCGCGCAGAGCCAGCTTGCGGCTGCCATCACGGCGGCGGTCGCGAGGCAGAGCGGCAGGCCGCCGAACTGGAAGCTGACGCCGGAGAGCAGCGTACCGATCAGACGCCCCGCCGCGTTCGCCATGTAGTAGAAACCGACGTCCATCGTCACGCGGTCGCGGTCGGTGAAGGCGAGGATCAGATAGGAATGCAGCGCGGAGTTCAGCGCGAACACCACGCCGAAGGCGAGCAGGCCGACGACGACCGTGGCGATCAGCCATGCGGGCGCATCGCCCGGTCCCGCGACGAACGCCGCGACGGCGAGGGCGGCCGGGATCAGCACGAGCACGGCGACCCAGAGCCGCGCCGCGGCGACCGTGTCCGCGAGGCGCTGCGTGCTCGCCGCGAGGATGCGCGGGGCGGCGGCCTGAACTGCGCCGTAGCCGATGATCCACAGCGCCATGAAGGCGCCGACGAGAAAGAACGCGGCGCGGCGACCGTCAGGCGTTCCGTCCGAGAGCACGCCGTAAAAGAAGATCGGAATGCCGACGACGAACCAGACGTCGCGCGCGCCGAACAGGAACAGCCGCGCGGCGGAGAGCCGGTTGACGTTGCGATCCTTGGAGAACACCTCGGCGAATTTTGCGCCCTTGCGCCCGCGCGGCAGGCCCGCGGGCATGAAGATCGCGACGGCGGCGAAGATCAGGATCAGCCCCGCCGCCATGCCGAGCACGGCCGTCTGAAAGCCGAACACCGCCAGCAGGCTCGCTCCGAGCAGGAAGCCCGCGCCCTTGACCGCGTTCTTCGAGCCCGTCAGCAGCGCGACCCAGCGAAACAGCGCGCCGTCGCTGGGGGCGAGGATCTTCACCGCGCTCTTGGAGCTCATCTTGGCGAGGTCCTTCGCGACGCCCGAGACCCCTTGCACGGCCATGACGAAGGCGACGGAGGTCGCGATCGCCCAGGCCGGATCGAGCTGCGCCAACGCGACGAGCGCGCCGATCTGGAGGAACAGCCCGGCGTAGAGCGTGAAGGTCAGGCCGAAGCGCGCGGCGATCCAGCCCGCCGAAAGGTTGGTGACGACGCCGGCGAATTCATAGAGCAGGAACAGATACGCGAGCTCGATCGGCGAGAACCCCAGCGTGTTGAAATGCAGCAGCACGAGCATCCGGAGCGCGCCGTCGGTGAGCATGAAGGCCCAGTAGGCGGCGGTGACCGCGGCGTATGCGGCGAGGCCTTGCCCGCGCTCGCCCGGCGCCTCGACCATCAGAGGCCCTTCGCGACGAGGCGGGTCACGTCGGCGAGACGCCAGGCGTAGCCCCATTCGTTGTCGTACCACGCGTAGACCTTCACCTGCGTGCCGTTCACCACCATCGTGGACGGCGCATCGACGATGGCCGAGCGCGGGTCGTTGACGTAGTCGGCGGAGACGAGCGGGCGGGTCTCGTAGCCGAGAATTCCCGCGAGCGGTCCGGTCGCGGCGGCCGCGGCGAAGCGCGCGTTGACCTCCTCGACGGTGGTCGCGCGCTCCATCTCGAAGACGCAGTCGGTGAGCGAGGCGTTGAGAAGGGGAACCCGCACCGCATGGCCGTTCAGCCGGCCCGCCAGTTCGGGGTAGATCAGCGTAATGGCGGTGGCCGAGCCGGTCGTGGTCGGGATCAGCGAGTTGAGCGCGGATCGGGCGCGGCGCAGGTCCTTCGCCGGTCGGTCGACGATCACCTGCGTGTTCGTGACGTCGTGGATCGTCGTGATCGAGCCGTGGCGGATGCCGATCGCCTCGTGCAGCACCTTGACGACGGGCGCGAGGCAGTTGGTCGTGCAGCTCGCCGCCGTCACCAGATGGTGACGCGCGGGCTCGTAGCTTTCGTGGTTGACGCCGAAGACGAGGTTGAGCGCACTTTCGTCCTTGATCGGCGCGGAAACCACGACCTTGCGCACGCCGGCGGCGAAGTAGGGCGCGACCTTGGCGGCGGTCCTGAAGGCGCCGGTGCAGTCGACGACGATGTCGATCCCGTCGAGGAGCAGGTCCTCGATGCGGCGCGCATGGGTCAGCCGCATTCGGCGACCGTTCACCGTCACGCCGTCCGCGTCATGCCCGAACTCGGCCCGCCAGCGACCATGGACGGTGTCGAACTCCAGCAGATGGGCATGGATCGCCGGATCGCCGACCGGATCGTTCAGCAGCACGATCTCGCCTGGCGCGCCCTCGTCGATGAAGGCGCGCAGCACGAGCTTGCCGATGCGGCCGAGGCCGTTGATCGCGATACGGGGCATTCGGATCTCCGGGAACCAGGGGCGGGTGTGATTGGAATTGGCGATGAACGGAGGCGCACGCTTGCGACGATCGCGAGCGCCCCCCGAGGCGACAGACGTTTCCCCGACCCACCGAAGCCGCCGACCGGCGGGGCCGTCGCCCGATCGGGAACGCGATCAGCGGGCGGACGCGGCGGCGGGCGCGTCGGCGCCGATCTCGTCGAGGCGATTCTGCAGCGAAATCCGGTCGAGGGTCGCGAGGGGCAGCGCCACGAAGGCGGAAAGCCGGCGGTGCAGCGCGCGGTAGGTCGCCTTGAAGGCCAGCGCGCGTTCGGCTTGCGTGCCGGTCGCCTTGACCGGGTCCGTCATGCCCCAATGGGCGGTGATCGGCTGGCCGGGCCAGGGCGGGCAATCCTCGTTCGCCGCCGCATCGCAAAGGGTGAAGGCGAAGTCGAGCGGCGGGGCGTCGTCGCCCTGGAACTCCGCAACGTTCTTTGCCCGCATCGTCGAGACGTCATGGCCGTTCTGCTCCAGCACTTCGAGCGCGACGGGGTTCATCTCGGAGTAGGGCCGGGTTCCGGCCGAGAACGCCTGGAACTTTCCCTTGCCGAGGTTGGCGAGGATGGCTTCGGCCATGATGGAGCGCGCGGAATTTCCGACGCAGATGAACAGCACGCTGAAGACGCGGTCGGGCATCGCTTGGGTTCCTTCGGCGAGGGAGGAGAGGGAGCGCGCGGCGAGCGGCGTGCAAAGCTCGGGCCGGCCGCGGCAACAGTCGTTCACGAGGAAATCGACGAGGCCGCCGACATTGTCGAGGGTGACGCTGTAGAAGATCGACTTCCCATCGCGCCGCGCACGGATCAGCCCGGCGCGCTCGAGGCTGGCGAGATAGACCGAGAGCGTGCTGGGCTTCAGATCGAGCGCCCCGATCATCTCCCCCGGCCGCACGCCGTGCGGCGCCCGCCGCGCGAGCAGGCGAAAAACCGCGAGGCGGCCGGGGTGGCCGAGCGCGGTCAGCGCTTCGGTATGCCAGGTTGATTCCATGATCCATGCATACATGGATCATAAGATTGACTCAACAGGGCGTCATGGGCGTGAAGCGGAGTTGCGGCGCCGTTCGCATCGCGCAGTGGACGCGGAGCGGGTGCTTCGCTGGGCGGCTCGGCGGAAGGCGCCGCGTCGTCGGGGAAAACACGCTGAAATTCCGGCAAAGACTGCGGAAAAGGCAGGCCTGCGCGGGCGGGAACATCCATGACCAACACTGCCCCTGGCAGGTGTGGGTGTCAGCCGGATAGGCAAGATTTCAAGTTCGTGCGGCAAAAGCGCCAGATTGTCATCTTGAACCCGGGGAAGTGTATCCGACAGTTTCATCACGACTTCGTGTCAGACGCCAGATTCTGGAGCCGGGGGAAAATCTCGGTATCGCTTTGCGGACCTCCATCCGGTAACTTCTTGTCGGGAGTTATCTATGGTCAGCTTGCGGGGATCTCGTCTGTCACGGAATGATCATCAATTTACGTGGTTCAATGACGGCTCCTCCGTGTCTGAGTCATTGTCATCACTGCGACGGTTCTTGTGCTGCATGACATTCATGTTTGCGGCACTTCTGTTGTCTTCAACTGATCGCGCCGAGGCGCACGTGATCCACACGATGACGGACAGTCCCGCCGCGTTCACCGGAGCGATGGCCTTTGACGGAATGGACGTTTTCGACCGCGCAAGCGTGGACGACTTCGGCGCGGTTGCGTTTCCCGACCTGTCGACTGGTGCCGAGATGTCGCAATGCGACCGCAATTGTTGTTCACCCGCGGCTTGCTGGTCGGTGCTGATTGAGATGGCGCAGGGACCGGGACTGCTTTTCGCTCTCCGGAAAGTTGCAGGATTTCCCTCGACTGTGACCGCCGCACCAAACGAACCAGAAGGCCTTCGTCGGCCGCCGAGACACCTCATCTGAACAACCGTCGGGCCGCGCCATGAACGCGGCCCCATCGCGTCGATGTTCCTGCGAGGTGCTGCATGCTTCCCTTTCTTCGTCCGCTGCTAGCGGCGTTTTTTCTTGCATCTGCTCACGGACCCGCCGTGGCCCACACTGGCCATGCGCACGGTGATGAACCGCCTCCGGCGTATGTGCAGACCGCACCACGCGCCACTGCGGCGAGCGCGCTTTTCGAGCTTGTCGCCGTGGCGGGCGGCGGAAGGCTGACGCTCTACCTCGACCGGTTTGCCACAAACGAACCGGTTGCGGATGCGCTGATCGAAGTCGAAACGCCGGACGGGCCGGTCACGGCGCTGGCGCAGGACGACGTCTATTACCTGGAGGCGCCATGGTCCGGGAAAGCTGGCGCTCATGAGCTGCTGTTCACGGTGACAGCAGGCGATGACATCGATTTTCTGACCGGGACACTGACCATTCCCGAACCAGCGGCTGCTGCCCCGGCCCCGCAAGGTGCAGGCGCGGTGATCAGTGCAGCCTTTGCGCAGGAGATGACCGAAGCGATGGCCACGGACATCGCCGAGCGCCTGCGCCGCAACGATCCCGCGTTTTTGGCCATTGGCGCGGCGGGCTTTCTCGCGGGAGTGGTTGTAATGGCCCTGCTGCGCCGCCGTCGGCTTGCCGCCGGAGTTGCAGCAACGGCTTTGGTCCTGATGTTTCCGGGATCTTTCGTGTTTGCGCAGACGGTCGCTGCGCCCGTCGTCCGCGACGTGGCGCAGCGGCTGCCGGACGGGCGGGTCTTCGCGCCGAAACAGGCGCAGCGCATTCTGGATCTGCGCACCGAGTCCGCGGTCGAGGCTGACCACCGGCGCAGCATAGAGATGCCGGGCCGGGTGATCCCCGATCCCAACGCCAGCGGCTTTGTGCAGACGGCGGTCGGAGGACGTCTGTCCGCGCCTGAGGGCGGCTTTCCCTCGCTGGGCGCAACAGTCACCGAGGGGCAGGTGCTGGCGGTCGTCGAACCGTCCCTCTCCGCCATCGACCAATCCTCGATCCGCCAGGCCCAGGGCGAACTGGATCAGGAGATTGCGATCGCCGAGCGTCAAGTGGACAGGTTTCGCAAACTGAGCGGGTCGGGCGCCGTGTCGCAAACTCAGCTGGATGAGGCAGAGATCAATCTGGCAGGTTTTCGCGAACGCCGTGCCGCCCTGGATGATGTGAAACTCGGGGCCGAAAAACTCGTCGCACCCGTTTCGGGCGTCATTGCCAGTGCAGACGCGACTCAG
Organism: Rhodobacterales bacterium; assembly: GCA_038247355.1. Classification (GTDB taxonomy): domain Bacteria; phylum Pseudomonadota; class Alphaproteobacteria; order Rhodobacterales; family Rhodobacteraceae; genus Amaricoccus. The sequence goes on along the minus strand of JBBRUZ010000030.1, from coordinate 1,706 downwards.
GGGTCGATTGCGGAAAGCAACACCGTCATTTTCCACATCGTCGATCCCACCCGTCTGTGGATCGAGGCGATTTCTTATGGCGGCGATGAAGTAGCGCAGGCCGCCTCGGTCAGTGACGGTGCGGGCGGGGCGATCCCGCTTGGCTTTGCAGGCGCGGGGTTCGCGGATGGCAGTCAGGCGCAGCCTGTCCTGTTCAGGATCGAGGACGAGGGCAGCACGTTGCGCCTCGGTCAGATGGTGACAGTGGTGGCGGCCACCTCGACCGCGATCACGGGGATCGCCATGCCACGCGACGCGGTGATCCGGGGCGCCAACGGCGAGTATATCGTCTATGCGCATACCTCGCCCGAGGTGTTCGAACCCCGTCCGGTCCGCACGGCGCCTCTGGATGGCGCACGTGTCCTGATCGTCGCGGGTGTGGCCCCGGGCGATCGTGTGGTCACGCAGGGCGCCGAACTTCTCAACCAGTTGCGATAGACGAGCGGCTCATGTTCACATTTCTTGTCACCCAATCCCTGCGCAACCGGATGCTGGTTCTGGTGCTGGCCGCCGTTCTGATGGGATATGGCGCCTTCACCGCGATGCGACTGCCGGTCGATGTGTTTCCCGACCTGAATCGCCCGACCGTCACGATCATGACCGAGGCCGAGGGCCTCGCGCCGCCAGAGGTTGAACAGCTGGTCAGCTATCCGCTGGAAACGCAGATGAACGGCTTGCCGGGGGTGGACAGGGTCCGATCCGTCTCGGGCGTGGGCCTGTCGATCGTCTATGTCGAGTTTGACTGGGGCACCGATATCTACCGCAACCGCCAGCAGATCGCCGAACGACTGACGCTTGTGGCCGGGCAATTGCCCGAAGGGGTGACGCCGCAGATGGGACCGATCAGTTCCATCATGGGGCAGATCATGCTGGTGGCGATGACCGCTCCCGAGGGCGTCTCGCCGATGGAGCTGCGCGAGGCTGCCGACTTTCTGGTCCGCCCGCGCCTGTTGGCGATCCCGGGTGTGGCGCAGGTGATCCCCATCGGCGGCGAGGTGCGGCAGTTTCGCGTGGCCCCGAACCCCGCGGCCCTGCGCGCCCTTGGCGTGACGCTGGAACAGGTGGAAACCGCAATCACCGCCTTCGGCGCGAACTCGGGTGGGGGCTTTACCGATCAGTATGACCGCGAATTCCTGATCCGGAACATCGGCAGCACGCTGCGGCTCGAGGATCTGCGGAAGGTCGTGGTGGCCAGCCATGGCCAGCGCCCGGTGCTGCTGCATCAGGTGGCCGAGGTCGGCTATGGCGCGCGGCTCAAGCGCGGCGAGGCGGGCTATATGGGCGAATCCGCCGTCATCGTTTCGGTCGAAAAGCAGCCCGATGTCGATACCGTCAGCCTGACCCGCGCGGTCGAGGCGGAACTGGCGCAGATCACCGCAACGCTGCCGGGTGGGATGCGCGCCGATCAGGTGCTGTTCAGACAGTCCGATTTCATCGAAACCTCGGTCAAGAACGTGCAGATCGTCTTGATGGAGGCGATTGTCGTGGTGGCGATCGTGCTCTTCGCCTTCCTTCTGAACGTCCGCACCACGCTGATATCCCTGACCGCCATTCCGGTGTCGATCCTTGCCACCGCCATCGTGTTCAAGCTGATGGGGCTGTCGATCAACACGATGACGCTGGGTGGCCTTGCCATCGCCATCGGCGAGTTGGTCGACGACGCGGTG
>JBBRUZ010000029.1:0-23640 GCA_038247355.1 Rhodobacterales bacterium | reverse complement strand
TTCCAACCAAATCATAAAATTTCCCATCACTTTCGTGGGCGGGGGCGAGGCCCCCCCCGGCGCGCCGCGGCGCATGGCGAGAAAGCCCGCGGCGGCGGAGCGCGCGGCGCCGGCGGGCACGGCGGAATGGACGCCGACCGCGGCGAAGATGTCGGGGTAGGCGGCGGCGACGGTCGCGGCGGCCGTGCCGCCCGCGGACAATCCGGCGATGTAGACGCGGCCAGGATCGACGTTGCGCTCGGCGAGAATGCGCGCCGCGATGCCTGCGATCAGCGCAGGTTCGCCCGCGCCCCGGCCCTGATCGAGGGGTTTGAACCAGTTCCAGCACTTGTTCGCATTGGCGGCGGAGGGCTGGGCCGGATAGGCGACGAAAAAGCCGATCTCGTCGGCGAGCGCGTTCATCCCGGTGCCGCGGGCGAAATCGTCGGGCGTCTGCGTGCATCCGTGCAGCATCACGACGAGCGGCAGTCGGGCGCCGGTCCGGGCCGCGGCGGGGACATAGAGCTTGTAGCTGCGCCGGCCGTGCGCGCTCTCGTGGACGGCGACGCTGAACGCGGCGCCGCGCGGGGCGGCGGTCCGCGCGCGCGCCACGATCTCGGTGGGCGGCATGCCGCCGGCCCTGATCCGGCGCAGCGTCGCGGCGAGGTTCTCGCGCGGTTTGGCCGGCAACTTCGGCGGTGCGAGTCCGGCGGGTGTCGCCGCTTTGGGTTTGCCCGCTATTGGTTTGGCGCCCGGGGATTTGGCGACGGCGGGTTTGGCCAGGGCGGGATTCGCCACCTTGGGCTTGGCCGCCTTGGATTTTGTGGGGGGCGCCGCCAGAGCGCGGAACGCTTTCGCGGCCGCCCGCATCTGGGTGGCGCGGGCGCGTTTCGCCGCTTGGGCTGCAGCGCGCTTGAACAGGGTGAACATCGGTTCTCTTTCGGGCATAGGGCGGAGACATCGGGCGCCGGGAAGGGGCGGGAAAGCGGAACGGCGCGAAGCGATCGCGGCGCCGGGGTCAGGCGACGCCCACGACCGGGACGACGTCGACCGCCTGTTCGGTGGTCTGCGAGCCCGAGATGCGCAGGACGCCGAGGACGGGCGAGACGTCGCCGTAGTCGCGACCCCGCGCGATCTCGATGTGATCCGAGCCGACCGTGACGGCGTTGGTCGGGTCGTATTCGATCCAGCCCGACTCCCACCCGCACCAGGCGCGGACCCAGGCGTGCATCGCGTCGGCGCCTTCGAGGCGCGCCTTGCCGGGGGGCGGCTCGGTGCGCAGGAACCCCGAGACATAGCCCGCGGGCACTCCGACCCCGCGCAGGCACGCGATCATCACTTGCGCGAAGTCCTGGCAAACCCCGCGGCGCCGCGCGAAGGCCTCGGCGGGCGGCGTGTCGACGGTCGTAGCGTCTGCGTCGTAGCGCATGTCGCGGTGGAGCGCCTCGCCCACCGTGCGCACCGCATCGAGCGTCGTCATGCCGGGTCGCAGACAGGCGCGGGCGTAGGCGGTCATGTCGGACGTTGCGGCGAGGCGCGGGCTCGGCCCGAGAAAGTGATGTGGCGCGTCGGGCTCCAGCCCGCGCCAGGCCGCCACCTCCTCGGCGAGCCGCGGCAGGTCGGGCGACAGGTCGAGGGCGGGCGCCTGCGCGAAACGCTCGATCCGGGCGGTGACGCGGAAGGCGATCTCGTCATGGGCCTCGCGGAACACCACCGAAGCGGCGTCGTTGCCGAAGAAGTCGATGAAATCGCGGCGCTCGGCGGGGTTGGGCGCGATCTCGAGCCATGCGCTGACGCGGCGTTGTGCGTCGGGCAGGTCTCCGGGCTTCAGCCGCAGCAGGTGCCGGCCCCCGACCGCGGGGCTGTCGTAGAAATAGGTGATCGTCAGGGCGATGTCATAGATCACGGGCGCTCACCGCAAATAGGTCTGGGAAAGCAGCTCCGAGATCGCCTCGATCTCGACGGCGAGCTCGGCGAGGGCCGTGTCGTCAACTTCCTCGGGCGTCATCACGGCGAGCGCGGTATGCGCGGCGAGCACGGCGCGCGACAACGGCGAAAGCTGGCCGTTGACCGCGGCGCCGGGCAGCGTGGCGACATGGAGCTTGAGTTCGGTCAACTGGTAGAGGATCGCACGCGGGTTCATGTCGTCGAGTGCGAGCAGGTCGACGACAGTCTCGCGGTTGGTCTCGACCGCATAGCGGCGGCGGTGGGTCATCACGCTGTCGCCGACCTCGACCGCGAGACCGCGACCGCCTTCGGGCGCGCCGCCGCGCGCCAGCGCCCGCAGATGCGAGACCATGGCCAGCGAGCGCTCCAGCGAGCGACCGATGGACAGGAACCGCCACCCGGTGAAGCGGTACATGTTCTCGTGGACGAGGCCCGAAAAGCCGGTGATCTTGCGCAGAAGCACGCCCATCGCGCGGGCGGTGTCATCGCCGGGGGTTACCGTCTCGGCCATGCGGCCCGCGGTTCGGGCGAGATCGTTCAGCGCCATCCAGCCATCGACCGAAAAGCGATCGCGGACGTGGCTCCCGCTGAATATCGCCGAGCGCAGGATCGCGCGCAGCCCTTCGGGCACTCCCTCCTCCGGGTCGATGCCGAGGCGGCGGAGCTGGCGTGCGAGATAGGCGATCAGCGGCGCATCCGGGTCGCCGGTTTCTGCGAGCCGCATATGCATCGCGCGCAGCAGTCGCATCGCGCCTTCGGCGCGTTCGATGTAGCGGCCCATCCAGTAGAGGTTGTCGCCGGCCCGGCTCGGCAGTGCGCTCGGCTGAACGCGGGCGAAAGGCGCGCCCGTCGGCGCGGCCAGCATGGTGACATGCTCGACCGGCTTGTCCGAGACGATCCAGACGTCCGCCGCCGAGCCGCCGCGCTGCATCGCGATCGCGGTCGGGTCGTCGGTCTGGCCGATCCGGGCGAAACCGCCGGGCATCACCACCCAGCCCATCGGCGTCCGGGCGAGAAAGACCCTGAGCGACATCGGCCGCGGCACGAGCCGGCCGTTGACGTAAGCCGGCGTCGTCGACAGCGTCACCGCCTCCTGGCCGACCAGCCGGGCCCCTTCGGCCTCGAGCCAGGCGTCGATGTTCTTGCGGGCGAGGCCGCGGAACTGGCCGCCGAGTACGGTGTTCTCGTCGACCTCGAACGGCAGGCGGGTGGACCATGCCGATCCGATCATCATCCGTTCGGTGTGCGCGCGCACGTGCCGGCGCTCCGCCGCGCCGCCGCACCACCACGTGGCGATATTGGGAAGTTTCAGCCGCTCGCCGAGCAGCTCGGGCGCGATGCGCGGCAGAAACGCGAGGAGCGCGCGGGTCTCGAGCACCCCCGAGCCCAACGCGTTCACCATCGTCACCGTGCCCTGGCGGATGGCGCCGAGCATGCCCGGCGTCCCGATGCGCGACGTGGTGTTCAGTTCCAGCGGATCGGTGAACGCCGCGTCCATGCGCCGCCAGAGCACGCTGACGGGTTTGGGTCCGGCCACGGTGCGGACCATGACGCGTCCCTGCTCGACGGTGAGGTCCTCGCCCTCCAGCAGCGAAAACCCAAGGTATCGCGCGATATAGGCGTGCTCGAAATAGGTGTCGTTCAGCGGTCCGGGGGTGAGGATCGCGACCCGGCCCGACGGATCGTCGGACAACCCCTGCAACGCATCGCGGAACGTCCGGAAAAAACCGGCGAGGCGCTCGACGCGGGCCTCCGAGAAGATGTCGGAGAACACGCGGGAGGTGGCGACCCGGTTCTCCAGCGCGAAGCCGGAGCCCGACGGAGCCTGCGTGCGATCGCCGAGCACCCACCAGGCGCCGTTGGGACCGCGGCCGATCTCGAAGGCGAGGAAATGCAGGCGGCGCCCGCCGCGTGGCCCGAGCCCGACCAGCGGGCGCAACCATTCGCGGCTGCCCGCGACCAGTTCGGCCGGCAGATGACCCTCGGCGACTAGGCGGTTCTGGCCGTAGAGGTCCCCCGCGACCGCTTCGAGCAGGTTGGCCCGCTGGATCAACCCCTCCGAGATCCGCTCCCATTCCGAGCTTTCGATCAGCACCGGCACGTGGGCGAGCGGCCAGGCGCGTTCGGTGGAGCCGGACGCATCGTACTGGCGAAAGAACACGCCCGCGTCGCGCAGATACTGGTCGCCCCGCGCGAAGCGGCGGTTCAGGTCCTTCGCGGTCAACCGGGCGAAATGACCGATGAACTGCCGCCAGACCGGGCGGATGTTTCCCGAAGAATCGAGCAGCTCGTCCGACACCCCCGCCGGCGGCCGATAGCCGGCGAGGAGCGCGCGCGTTGGATCGTCGTATGGTGTTCGGGCAAAGTCCTGCACCAACCGAAACACGCCTCCTGCCCTCGCCATCCTTGAACTTAAGCCCAACGCTCTCTCCTTAACAAGGATGGCTTCGCCGGCCTCAGGTTCGAACTGCGTCGCCCAGACCAGATCGAACAAAAGTGTGATCGTATGCCGTAGGTAGCTGCCAAGCGGCTGGAAGCTCAATATGTTGATTGCACGGCGACATCTTTTCCACTCCATTCCGAGGGCATGTCACACCTGCTGCGAGAAGTTCGCCGCGCCTTTGAAGAACGTCATGTCACACATGACGTGCCCTTTTTTTTCACCCGGGGGTCACTGGAATCGTGGGTTGAGCTTTGCGCGTGATCGCAACGGTAGCTACGGGCAGGAGTTGAATTCGAAGTGGCCAAGCAGGCTTTCGCCTCCGCGCGACACCTGAAGGAGGAGGGGCGGATCGAAGTCCGTGTCGAGGGAATGGCCTGCGAGCGTGATGCGCGGCGGGCCGCCGGGCCGGTTGGTGGCGAATCCTGCTTTTGTGGCGTCTCGGGCGTCAAGTATGGACTTTTGGTCTGGCCGGGGTCGGCGTCGCCGTCGTCGCACGCGGGCGTCAGTGCGGGGCCCGCCGCGTTCCGGGCGGCGACGAGGCGCAGCAGCATTGCGCCCTCGACGGGTGTCGCAAGCAGGGCTGCGAGGACGTGGTGGCGGGATTTCGGCATTGCGGCCTGTCGCGGGACCACCGCGTCTCGAGCTTGCGTTATGCCTCGGGGAGGGCGTCTCGGACATGGGGCGCGGCCTGCGACTGCGCGACCTTGAAGGCGCGCGGGCGGCGCCGGACCGCGGGTCTCGACGGGTAATTGTCGAACAACGAAAGTCAGTTGGAAAGCGGTGCTTGCCGTCGTACAGTCGCGACGGACAGTGATCGACACAGGAAAAACCGGGCTGATGACGCAGGAGGGCAGGACGGAGCCGAAGTTCTCGCAGCCAGTCCGGCAGATCGTGATCATGCTGATCGTGCTCGGTCTGACGATCGCCTGCGCCATTCTGCTCTATCCGACGGTCTCGTCGATCTTCGTGGCGTCGCCCTATCTGAAAATCTTCATTCTGATGGTGTTCGTGGTCGGCGTCGGCGCGTGCTTCCAGCAAGTGTTCACGCTGATCGCCTCGGTGAGCTGGATCGAGGGCTTCGCCCGCGACCGGCCCGGGCACGAGTTCAACAAGGCTCCGCGGCTGCTGACGCCGCTGGCCTCGCTGCTGTCCGAACGCCGCTCGCGCAAGGCGCTGAGCTCGACCTCGACCCGATCGATCCTCGAGACGGTGTCGACCCGGATCGAGGAACAGCGCGACCTGGCGCGGTATCTGATCAATCTGCTGATATTTCTCGGTCTGTTGGGCACGTTCTACGGTCTCGCGACCGTGGTGCCGGCGGTGGTCGACACCATCCGCTCGCTGGCGCCGCAGGAGGGCCAGAGCGCGATCCAGGCGTTCGACGGACTGATGACCGGGCTGGAGGGGCAGCTCGGCGGCATGGGAACGGCGTTCGGCTCGTCGCTGCTCGGGCTCGCGGGGTCGCTGGTGGTGGGATTGCTCGAGCTGTTCGCGAGCCATGCACAACACAGATTCTACCGCGAGCTGGAGGAATGGCTGTCCTCGATCACCAAGCTCGGCGTCGCCGGCATCGAGGCGGACGAGCCGCTGACCGCCGGCGGGCTGCTTGCGGTGATCGAGCAGACCGCGACGCAGATCGACCAGCTCCGCGAGGTCGTCGAGCACGGGGTCGCGCGCGCCGGCAGGACCGAGGACCGGCTGGCGGAAATCGCGGAGCTGATGGCGGCGCCCGAACGGCGCGCCGCGGAACACGAGCTGCTGGCGCGGCTCGTGGAGTCCCAGGAGCGGGTGGCGGCGCTGCTCGGCGCGCGCGACGACGAGACCGGGCGGCTCGACGCGGAGACGCGGGCGCGGCTGCGTTCGATCGATACGCAGGTGCTGCGGATTCTGGAGGACATGGCCGCGGGCCGCCAGGATCTGGTCACCGAGATGCGCCAGGACATCGCGGGGCTCGCCGACGCGTTGCGCGGGCTCGCCATGCGAAGCAGGGGTTAGGCGATGGCGCTGGCGCGGCGCGGCGGCCATTCGTCCTCGACCTCGATCTGGCCGGGGTTCGTCGACGTGATGACGGCGCTGATCCTGGTGCTGTTCTTCGTGCTGTCGATCTTCATGATCCTGCAGTTCGTGCTGCGCGAGACGATCAGCGGGCAGGGGCGCGAGCTCGACGCGCTTTCGGTGCAGGTGGCGACGTTGGCCGACGCGTTGGGGCTGGCGCGATCGGAGGCGGACACGCGCGAGGCGCTGATCGCGACGCTGACCGAGGACCGGTCGAGCGCCGAGGCCCGCATCGCCGACTTCGAGCGCGAGGTCGCCAACCTGCTGGCGCGCAACCTCGATCTCGACGCGACTCTCGCGGAGACGCGCGATGACGCACAGACGCTTGAGGCGGCGCTGACGCAAGCCCGCGTGGAGGTCGACGCCGGCGTCGAGGCAGCGCGCCTGGATGCCGCGCGGCGCGAGGCGCTGGAGGCGCTGGTCGCGTCGCTGCGAACCGAGACGGAGGGGCTGCGGGCATCCTCCGAAAGCGCGGGTGTGCAGCTCGACGCCGCCGAGGCGGCGCGACTGGTGGAAGCCGCGGCGGCGGACGAGCTGCGCCGACGCCTCGCCGGCGCGGACAGCGAACTGACGGCGCTGACCCTCAACCTCGAAGCGGAACGTCGGCGGGCGGAGGAGACGCTGGCGAAACTCGCCGCGGCCGAGGCGGCGCGGACGGCGCTGGCGGGCGCCGAGGCCGAGGCGCTGGGCGAGGCCGAGCGGCGCGCGGCGGAGCTGGCGCAGGCAAACGCACTGCTCGCCGAGCAGGAGGCGCTTTCGGGCGACGCGCAGCGGCAGGTGGCGCTGCTCAATCAACAGACCGCCGCGCTGCGCCGGCAGCTCGATGGTCTGCAGGGCCTGCTCGATGCGGCGTCCGCCCGCGACGCCGACGCGCAGGTGCGGATCGAGACGCTTGGCTCGGATCTCAACGCCGCGCTGGCCCGCGTCGCCGCCGAGGAGCGCGCGCGGGCGGAGCTGGAGGCGCGTGAACGCGCGCGGCTTGAGGCCGAAGCGCTCGACCTGCGGCGCTTTCGTTCGGAGTTCTTCGGGCGGATGCGCGACATTCTGGGGGAGCGGGAGGGCGTGCAGGTCGTGGGCGACCGATTCGTCTTTCCCTCGGAAGTGCTGTTTGCGCCGGGGTCCGCGACCCTCGAGACCGAGGGGCAGGCGCAGGTCGCCCGGGTCGCCGCAGTGATCCGCGAGATCGCCGGCGATATTCCGCCCGAGGTCGACTGGATCCTGCGGGTCGATGGGCACACCGATCGCGTGCCGCTGGGACCGGGCAGCGCGTTCCGGGACAACTGGGAGTTGAGCCAGGCGCGGGCGCTGTCGGTCGTGCGCTTCATGACGGAAGCGCAGGGCATACCGGCCAACCGCATCGCGGGCGCGGGATTCGGCGAATTCCAGCCAATAGATCAAGGTGATACGCCGGAGGCGCTGGCGCGAAACCGACGCATCGAGCTCAAGTTCACCGAGCGCTGAGCAATCGCGCCAACGCCTTGGGCGAAGCAACGGCAGTCATTTCGAACATAGCCCATGCAACCGTTGACAGCGGGACCGTTGCAGTCGAAACTCGAACGCAACATCGTGATCAGCGACGCGAAAGAAACGTGCCGGAACATTGGGGGGACGTTAGGTGAACGACTTCGTCGGCAGTCTTGAGGTTTCGCGGTCGCTAAGTCTCGATTCCGGGGCGATACTTGGAACGGGCGGACCCAAGGACCGTTCGCGAGCTCTGCAACGGGTGGTGGAGCGCCACGTGATCCCGCGGCTGGCTATGCGGACGCCGATGATCGTGCGGCCCGAGCGGTTTGGCGATTGTCTCAGCGAAGAGGTGGCGGGGTTCACCCAACTCGCGCTCAATTCGGACGCCGCGCGTTCGCGGGATCTGCTGCACCGGCTTTACGAGGCTGGAGCGAGCTTTTCGCAACTGCAGCTCGGCCTGCTCGCACCGGCGGCCAAGCGTCTGGACGGGCTGTGGCGCGATGACGAGGTGAGTTTTCTCGACGTGACGCTCGCGACGGGCAACCTGCAGCAGATGATGCGCTTCGTGGCGCTGGATCTGGCCGCGGCGGGACAGCAGCCGCAACTGTCGCTCAGCATCCTGATCGCCCCGGCGCCGGGCGAACCGCATGGTTTCGGTGCCGCGATGGTGGCGGAGTTTTTCCGCCGCGATGGCTGGGGGGTGTTCTACGAGCCGCGATCGACCAGAGAGACGCTGGTGAGGCGGCTGGCCGAAGGGTGGTGCGACGTTTTGGGCCTGTCGGTCGTCGCGCGGCCGGACGTGGCCAAGCTGCGCGAGACGATAGCGCTGGCGCGGTCGGCGTCGATGAACCCCGATCTGCTGGTGATCGCCGGCGGCGAGGCGATGGCGACCGATCCGCTTCTGGTGTCGGAAATAGGGGCCGACGCGGTGCTGGCGGCGCTCGCGGCGGCCCCGGAGCGGACGCATCGGCTGGTGAGTGCGCTGTTCGGTGCGAAGCGCGCGCAGTCGGTCGGCTAGCGGCTGCGCGATCCGAGGCGCCGCTCGAGACCGCGCAATGCCAGCGACAGGCCGACGGTCATCGCGAGATAGAAGAACGCGACGACGTTGTAAGTCTCGAAGAACCGGAACGACCCGGCGGCGTAGATCTTGCCGAGCTGGGTGATGTCGGCGACGCCGAGCACCGAGACGAGCGAGCTGTCCTTGATCAGGGCGATGAAGTCGTTTCCCAACGGCGGCAGGATCGTGCGGATCGCCTGGGGAAAGACGATGTGGCGAAAGCGCCGCCAGCCGCTCAGGCCAAGCGATTTCGCCGCTTCGATCTGGCCGGGATCGACGGCTTGGATGCCGGCGCGGAAAACTTCGGCGATGAACGCGGAATAGCCGATCGTCAGTGCGAGGATCGCCCGCCAGAGCAGAGAGAGGTCGCGGGTCTGGACGGGCTCGAACCCCAGCGGGGCGGCGAGGGCGTTGACGCCCGCGACCAGCGCGGGTGCGCCGACGAACGCGACGTAGAACAGCAGGACCAGGATCGGCACGCCGCGGACGATCTCGACGTAGAAACGCGCGATGTGGCGGAGTGGGGTCGATCGGGAGAGCACGCCGACGGCGAGCAGGAGGCCGAGCGCGGAGGCGAGGGCGAAGGCGGTCAGCGTCACGAAGACCGTCACGCCGACGCCCCGCCAGAGGGTCGCGGCGACCTGCGCGTAAACCGAGTCGTTCGCTATGGTCCAGCCGAGCCAGCCGCCGAGCAGGGCGGCGGCGAGCAGCCACCACGGGAAATCCGGCGGGTTCAGTCGTTTGGGCGGGGTCAACGGGGCTATTTGCCGAGCTCGTAGTCGAGGAACCATTTGGTGTTCAGGGCGTCGAGCGTGCCGTCGGCGCGCATCTCGGCGATCGCGGCGTCGATCGGGGCCACGAGGTCGGAGCCCTTGGGAAAGATGAAGCCGAAGTCCTCGGCGCCCATCGGGTCGCCGACGATCTTGAACACGTCGGGATTGGCGCGGACGTAGCCCTGGCCGGCGGTGCCGTCGGTGAGCACGAGGTCGACGTCGCCCGAACGCAGCGCCTGGACCGAGGCGCCGAACGTCTCGAAGAGCTTGATGCGGGGGTTGGCTTCGTTGCCGTCGAGCAGATCGTAGACGGCGACGTAGAACGGGGTGGTGCCGGCCTGGGCGCCGATCAGCGTGTCGTCGAGCGCGATGAAGCTCGCCTGATCGGAGAAGCGCGCCTCGTCGGCCCGGACCAGCATGAACATCTCCGAGCGCATGTAGGGCGCGGAGAAGTCGACCATCGCCTTACGGTCGTCGCGGATGGTGATGCCGGTCATGCCGATGTCGTACTGATCTTCGGAGACGGCGGGGATCATCGCGTCCCAGCTGGCGTTTTGGTAGGTCACGCCGATGTTCAGGCGCCGGGCGATCTCGGCCATCGCGTCGTACTCCCAGCCGATCGCCTCTCCCGTGCCGGGGGCGACGAACTGGAGGGGGGGATAGGCGTTCTCGGTGACGACGACGACCTCGCGCCCCGCGAGGTCCGGCAGCTCGGCGACGGCGGGCAAAGGCAGGAGGGCGAGGGCGACGATCAGGACGGAGCGCATGTGCGGGCCTTTTGGCGGGGGAATGACCGATGCAGAATGAGCCAGCGCGGCGGCGGGGGCAAGCCTGCGCGCAGGAGTCGCGAGTGGGCAGGATACTGCTCCGCGACGGAATTCTGCGACGGAACGGGATGCATCTCAGTCGATCGCCGGGGTCCGCACGATCGGTTTTGAACGCGGTGGACAGGGGACGGGGGCTCGGTTACTCAATTGAGGCGAGCGGGAGGCGCGCCCCGTCGGCGGCGCGCGGAGGGGAGCGGATGGCGGGTGAGCGGGCACGGGTCGGGGTGTGGCCATGACGGATACGCGCGTGGCGCTGTGTTATGGCGACAGCAACACCCATGGCACGGCGCCGTTGCCGGACCTGCTCGCGATGGAGCGTTACGGCCCGGCGGTGCGTTGGCCAGGGGTGATGGCGGCGGAGCTTGGGCCGGAATGGCGTGTGATCGAGGAGGGCTTGCCCGGGCGCACGACCGTCCATCCCGATCCGATCGCGGGGATCCACAAGAACGGGCTCGGGGTGTTGCCTGCGGTGCTCGAGACGCATCGCCCCGTCGACGTCGTGGTGCTGATGCTGGGTACCAACGATCTGAAAACGCGGTTCGCGGTTCCGCCGGTGGAGATCGCCGTGTCGATCGAGAAGCTGGTGCTGGCGATCCGCCAGAGCTGTTGCGGGCCGGCGCAGCGCGCGCCTGCGGTGCTCGTCGTCTCGCCGCCGCCGGTGCTCGAGGCGGGGTGTCTGGCGGAGATTTTCGAGGGCGGGGCGGCGAAGTCGGCGCGGCTCGCGGTGTTTGTATCGGCGGCGGCGGCCCAGCAGGGGGCGGCCTTTCTCGACGCCGGGCGCGTGATCGCGTCGAGCCCGATCGACGGCGTTCATTTCGACGCGGGGGCGCATGCGACGCTGGGGCGCGCGGTGGCGAAAGTCGTGCAGTCGATGGCGTTTTGAGAGGGGGCGGGAATGCTCAAGGGAATCGATCCGATGCTGAACGCCGACGTGCTGGGCGCGCTTCGCGCGATGGGGCATGGCGACGATCTGATTATCGCGGACTGCAATTTTCCGGCGGATGCCATCGCTGCGGCGACCCGGCTTGGGCGGCTGCTGCGGATCGAGCAGCCGATGCCGCGTGTGGCGCGGGCGGTGCTTTCCGTGATGCCGCTCGACAGTTACGTCGATGATGCGGCCGGGCGGATGCAGTTCGCCGACGAACCGGACACGCTTCTGCCGGTCCATGTCGAGGTTCAGGCCGAGGTCGATGCCGCGGAGGGGCGGTCCTGGCCACTCGTCCCGATCGAGCGGTTCGAGTTTTACGAGCGGGCAAGGCGGGCCTTTGCAGTGATCCAGACCGGCGAGCGGCGCTTTTACGCCTGCTTCGCGTTTCGGATGGGCGTGATCGCGCCGGAGATGTGAGCGGGGTTTGGCGATGGAGCAGAAGCCGGTCGTCATACTCGGCGTGTTCGTGGCCGACACGGCCTACCGCGCGGAGCGGATGCCACGGATCGGCGAGACGATCCTCGGGCAGAGCTTCGCGCTCGGACCCGGCGGCAAGGGCTCGAACCAGGCGGTGGCGGCGGGTCGGCTGGGGGCGGACGTGCATTTTATCAGCCGGCTGGGGGCGGACGCCTTTGGCGACATGGCGCTGGCGGTCTGGGCCGAGGCGGGGGTGAAGCCGGCGGTCACGCGCGATCCGGCGAGCTACACCGGCGCCGCGTTCATTTTTCTCGAGGCGGCGACGGGCGACAACGCGATCATCATTGCCCCCGGCGCCGCGGCGACGCTGTCGCCGGCCGACATCGACGGTCGGGCGGGGCTGATACGGCGGGCCGGAGTGTTCGTGACGCAACTCGAGCAGCCGCTGGCGGCGGCGGCGCGGGCGCTGCTGATCGCGCACAAGGCCGGGGTGACGACGATCCTGAACCCGGCGCCGGCGCAGGCGCTGGGCGACGATCTGCTGCGGCTGTGCGATTACGTCACGCCGAACGAGACCGAGGCCGAAGAGTTGACCGGCGTGCGCGTCGACGGGATCGAGGCGGCGCGCGCGGCTGCGGATGCGCTGCTGGCGCGCGGTGTGAAGGCGGTCGTGATGACGCTGGGCGCGAAAGGCGCGCTCTATCACACGGTCGGGCGGTCGGAGGTGGTACCGGCGGTCCGCGCCGGCCCGGTGATCGAGACGACCGGCGCCGGGGACGCGTTCAACGGCGGGCTCGCCACGGCGCTCGCACGAGGGGTCGTGCCGGTGGAGGCGGTGCGGTTCGGCTGCGCCGCGGCGGGCATTTCGGTGACGCGGTCGGGGTCGGCCGCCTCGATGCCGCGGCTCGCGGAGGTCGAGGCGCTGCTGGCGCGGTGATCCGGGCGTTCGTGGCATTGGCTTTGCCCGATGCGGTGGTCGGGGCGCTGGTCGCCGCGCAAGCCGGTCTGCCGGCGGGTCGGGCGGTGGAAGCGGCGACGTTCCATCTGACGCTGGCGTTCCTCGGCGAGCGGCCCGAGCCGGTGGTCGAGGACGTTCACTACGCGCTCGCGGCAATCCGGGGAGAGCGCTTCGCGCTGCGGCTGGAGGGGCTGGGGTTGTCGGGCGAGGGGCGGCCGCGCGTGCTTCACGTGGGGGTCGGGGTGGCGACGGGGCTCAGCCGGTTGCGCAAGAAGGTGGTGCAGGCGGCGCGCGACGCGGGTCTGCCGTTCGAGCGGCGGCGGTATCGACCGCATGTGACGCTGGCGAGGTTCAACGCCGGGCTGATCGGCGAAGAGGCCGAGCGCGTGCGGGCGTTCGTGGCGAGGGGGGCGTCGTTTCGCGCCGGGCCGTTCGAGGTCGCGGAGTTCGCGCTGATGCGCTCCCGGCTGGGTCGATCTGGGCCGATCTACGAAACGCTGGCGATTTATCCGCTTCGCGCGGGCGGGTCGGGTTCGCAGGGGTCGGGTTCGCCACGATCGGGCGACGCGCAATCGGGTTTGCCGGGCGCCGATGGGGCGTGATAGTGCCGGCGCGAACGGCCGACAGCGAGGAAGGATGCGCGTCATGCAGGAGTTGAGCGCCGAGGGGCGGCGGATTGTCGAAGACGCTGCCGAGCGGCATGGCGTCAGCGTCGAGACGGTGGAGTTGCTCCTGAGCGCGCTGGTTTCGGGTGGCGGCGGGCAGGCGCAGTTCAACATCCGCGAACTTGGCGGCATGGGCCAGTGGTCGCGCGCCGGGATGACGATGGTGGGCGACATGTTCAACTCCGGGCTGAAGGCGCAAGTAGATGCGTTGTGCTCCGATCTGGCCGGGCGCATGGGGACGACGCAGGTCTATGCGCCGAGCCGGAAGGCGCAGGGAGCGGGTCAGGCAGCTTCGGGTGGAGGGTCTGGGAACTGGTGGCCTGAAGGGCTGGGAAGGGCCGGGTCGAGCGGGTCGCAGAACGACATGCGCTATGCGGTGTTTCCCGAGACGCGGCGGCTCGCGGTGGAGCAGCGAGGGCGAGTGACGGTGCATGACACCGGCGATCACCGGATCGGCGGGGTGTCCCAACAGCAGGGCGGCGAACAGTTGCTGAGCTTCACGAGCCAGCACGGGCTGGTAGAGATCGCGGATATGCCGGTGGTCACAGGAGAGTCGGAGGGGCCGCCGGAGAAATCGCGGATCGTGCCGGAGTTGTTGGCCGAGCGCGTCCCTGAGGCGCTGCAAGCGCCGCGCGGGCCGGCGCCCGAAGTTCGGGGGGGCGGAGGCGAGAACGACGTCTTTCTCAAGCTCGAGCGCCTCGCCGAGTTGCACAACAACGGCGTCCTCTCGGACGACGAGTTCGGGGCGAAGAAGGCTGAACTGCTGGCGCGGCTCTAGGCGAGCGTCCCGAACTGGAAGTCGCATCGGTTTCCGCCGGGCTCGGTCGCGTCGCGCGACGGCGTCGCTGTCCTCCCGTCGAACGATGTGGTCAAGTCAGCGTCTCTGAATTCCGGATGACCGGACCTTGGACGCCGTGACGCGGCGCGCTGGTACCAAGGACGGCTTCGTGACGTCATTTGCGTCGGCGGCCACGACACGTGTGGAGTATAGGGACGCCGGGGCGGCATGGTCGAAGCGCCCGCCGGGTCGATCCGGCATCCGCGATTTTCCGTTCCGCGCGCGCGCCCGGCTTGCTAGGCTCGGTGGATGTCGCTGTGGTCCCGCATTTCCGAAGCCGTCGCCGCCCTGCTCGCGCGGGGCGACCAGCTGATCGCTGTCTTTGATCGCCGCAACCTTCGCCCGGAGCGAAGCGTCGCCTTCACGATCGCCGTCATCAGCCTCGGGGCCAAGATGGCGAAGGCCGACGGGCGGGTGATGCCCGCCGAAGTCGCGGCGTTTCGCCGGGTGTTCCAGATCGCGCCCGAGGACGAGGCGGCCGCGGCCCGCGTCTTCAATCTCGCCCGCCAGGACATTGCCGGCTTCGACGCCTACGCCGCCAGGATCGCGGGCATGTTCCGGCGCCAGCCCCGCGTACTCGAGGACATTCTGGAGGGCCTCTTTCACATCGCGATCGCCGACGGCCGCTACCACGAGGCGGAGGCGGACTTCCTGCGCCGCGTCGCCGAGATTTTCGGCATCGCCCCCGCGGCTTTCGCCTGCGTCGAGGCGCGCCATGTCGAAGGTCGTGCCCGCGACCCCTGGCAGGTGCTCGGCGTGGCGCGCGGCGCCGATCTCGCCACCGTCCGCACCCGCTGGCGGACTCTGGTGCGCGAGAACCATCCCGACCGCATGATCGCCCGCGGGCTGCCCCCCGAAAGCGTGGCGCTCGCCAACGCCCGCCTCGCCGCGATCAACGCCGCCTGGGAGGAGATATCCGCACGTGAAGCGCCCCTCGCCACCGTGGGCTGACGCCGGCCGCTGGCGTTCCCCGCGTACTGTGACTAGATCAGCAGCGACGCAAGCGGGATGGACGAGATGCGCGGCGACGATACGATGGACGGCGGCGCGGTTGCCGCGCAAACGCAGGTCGTCATCGAGATCAGGGGCGTCTGCAAGACCTACGCCAACGGTCTGCGTGCGCTCTCCGCCGTTGATCTCGATATCCGCCGGGGCGAGATCTTTGCGCTGCTCGGCCCGAACGGCGCCGGCAAGACGACGCTCATCAGCATCGTCTGCGGCATCGTGACCCCGACCGGCGGCCGCGTCATCGCCGACGGCCACGATATCGCCGCGGACTACCGCGCCGCTCGCGCCAAGATCGGCCTCGTCCCGCAGGAACTCGCCACCGACGCGTTCGAGACGGTCGCGGCGACCGTGCGTCTCAGCCGCGGCCTGTTCGGGCGGCCGCCCGATCCGGCCTGTATCGAGAAAATCCTGCGCGATCTCTCGTTGTGGGAGAAACGCGACGCCAAGATCGTCGAGCTGTCCGGCGGCATGAAGCGGCGGGTGATGATCGCCAAGGCGCTGTCTCACGAGCCGCGCATCCTCTTTCTGGATGAGCCCACCGCAGGCGTCGACGTCGAACTGCGCCGCGACATGTGGGCGTTGGTGCGCGGCCTGCGCGACAACGGCGTGACGATCATCCTGACCACGCATTACATCGAGGAAGCCGAGCAGATGGCTGACCGTATCGGGGTGATCTCCAGGGGCGAGATCATCCTCGTGGAGGAGACCTCGGTCCTGATGCGCAAGCTCGGCAAGAAGCAGCTGACGCTGAACCTCGTCAAGCCGCTCGCGGCGATCCCCGAGGGCCTCGCCGACTGGCGGCTCGAGCTGCGCGCGAACGGCGCGGAGCTCGTCCTCGAGTTCGACGTCACCGCCGATCGCACCGGCGTGCCGTCGCTGCTGCGCCGGATGAGTGACCTCGGCATCGCGTTCAAGGATCTCAACACGCGGCAGAGTTCGCTGGAGGACATCTTCGTCAGCCTGGTGACCGATGCGAGCGGAGATGCGCGATGAACTTCAACCGTCACGGCGTCCTCGCCATCTATCGCTTCGAGCTCGCGCGTTTCCGGCGCACGCTGATGACCAGCCTTCTGACGCCGGTGATCTCGACGTCGCTCTACTTCGTGGTCTTCGGTTCGGCCATCGGCTCGCGGATGACCGAGATCGGCGGCGTGCCCTATGCGGCGTTCATCGTGCCCGGCCTGATCATGCTGTCGGTGTTCACCGAGAGCATCTCGAACGCCGCGTTCGGGATTTACATGCCGAAGTTCACCGGCACGATCTATGAATTGTTGTCGGCGCCGATCTCGGCCTTCGAGACGGTGCTCGCGTATGTCGGCGCCGCCGCCACCAAGTCGATCGTCCTCGGGCTCGTGATCTTCGCGACCGCGCATCTGTTCGTCGATCTCGACATCGCGCATCCGGTCTGGATGCTCGTGTTCCTCGTGCTGATCGCGACGACCTTTTGTCTTTTCGGCTTCATCATCGGGATCTGGGCGAAGAGCTTCGAGCAATTGCAGGTCGTGCCGCTGCTCGTCGTCATGCCGCTGACCTTCCTCGGCGGCGCGTTCTATTCGATCGACATCCTGCCCGAACCGTGGCGGACCCTGACGCTGTTCAACCCGGTCGTCTATCTGATCAGCGGCTTTCGCTGGAGCTTTTTCGGGACCGGCGACGTCGGCGTCGCGGTCAGCCTTGTCGCGACGCTCGGCTTTCTGCTCGCGTGCCTCGCCGTCATCGCCTGGATGTTTCGCACCGGCTACCGGCTCAAGCGCTGACGCGGGGGCGCATCAGCCGCCGCCGAACTTCTCGGTCCCGCGCGGATCGGGCGGGGCCGCGCTCATCTCCAGATGCAGCCGGTCTCCCGTCCACGGATGCGCCCGCGCCACCGCCTCGTTCACGTCCACCCCCAGCCCCGGCCCCTCGGGTAGCCGCACATACCCGTCCTCGACCCGGATGGGCCGGACCAGCAGATCGCCGTGAATTCCGCCGCCGTCGCCGATGCTCTCGATCAGCAGGAAGTTCGGGATCGACGCCGCCAGTTGAATCCCCGCCGCCCAGGCCACCGGCCCGGCGTAGAGATGCGGCGCCACCTGCGCGTTGAATCCCTCGGCCATCGCCGCGATCTTGCGCGCCTCCAAGAGCCCGCCGACCCGCCCGAGACTCGGCTGGAGGATCGCCGCGCCCCCCGCGCGCAGCAGCGCGGCGAATTCATACTTCGTGCTCAGTCGCTCGCCCGCCGCGACGGGAATGCGCGTCGCCGCCGCGACCCGCCCCATTTCGGCCGCGTTGTCCGGCGGGATCGGCTCCTCGAACCACAGCGGATCGTAGGGTTCGATCCGCCGCGCCATCCGGATCGCCCCCGACGTGGTGAATTGCCCGTGCGTCCCTAACAAAAGATCGGCGCGGTCGCCCACGGCGGCCCGGATCGCGCGGCAGAACGCCTCCGACCGGTCGAGATCGGCCAGCGCCGGCTGGTGCCCGCCGTGGATCGTGTAGGCGCCCGCCGGGTCAAACTTCACGGCCGTGAAGCCGAGCGCCGCCATCCGTGCGGCCGTCGCCGCCGAGGCGTCGGGATCGTTGTAAAAAGACGCCGGGTCCTGATGCGCGTCGGGATAGAGATACGTGTACGCCCGCAGCCGGTCGCGCATCCGTCCGCCCCAGAGCGCATGCGCCGGCCGCTCGCGCGCCTTGCCGAGGATGTCCCAGCAGGCGATCTCCAGCCCCGAGAACGCCCCCATCACCGTCGGATCGGGTCGCTGGCTGAACCCGGCGGAATAGGCGCGGCGAAACATCAGCTCGACGTTTTCGGGATTCTCGCCGGCCATGTGCCGCGCGAACACGTCGGAGATCACGGCGCGCATCGCCTCCGGCCCGACCGTCGCCGCATAAACCTCGCCCCAGCCGACGATCCCGCAGGCGGTCATGACCTTGACGAATATAAAGTACCGCCCGCCGAAACCGGGCGGCGGGTTGCCGACGACCAACACTTCGAGATCGGAGAGTTTCACGCGCCGCCGCCGCGACGGTCCGCCATCGAGGAGCCGGGACGCTGCATGACGATCTGCGGACTCCCCGCAAGGCGCTGATCGGCCGACCCTAGCCGCCGCCAGCCGTTCGGCCAAGCCCCATGTAGCGGTGCACAACTTGCCAGCGCTTCGAGCGGCCCTTATAGACCGCGCAATCCACAGAGACGGAACCACGCAGGTAGTCGCAGATGCCCAAGATCAACGGCAACGAAATCCGGCCCGGCTACATCCTCGAACACGACGGCGGCCTGTGGGCCGCGGTCAAGGTGGCGCATGTCAAGCCCGGCAAGGGCGGCGCCTTCGCGCAGATCGAGATGAAGAACATCCGTGACGGTCGCAAGCTGAACGAACGTTTTCGTTCCGCCGACAAGGTCGAGCGCGTCCGTCTCGACCAGAAAGATCAGCAGTTTCTCTACGAGAACGATGGAATGCTGGTGTTCATGGACGCCGAGACGTTCGAGCAGATCGAAATCCCCGCTGACATTCTCGGCGAGCGGCGGCCTTTCCTGCAGGACGGCACGACCGTTCAGATCGAATACTACGACGACGAGGCGCTCAACGTCTATCTGCCCGAGAAGGTCACCTGCACGATCGTCGAGACGGAACCGGCGGTGAAGGGCCAGACCGCAGCCAACAGCTTCAAGCCCGCCGTCCTCGACAACGGCCTGCGCGTGATGGTTCCGCCGTTCGTCGGCGAGGGCGAGGCGATCATCGTCTCGACCGAGACGATGGAGTACGTCGAGCGCGCCTGAGGTTTCCGCGCCGCGCCGAGCTGAAGGATGCGGACGCCAGCGACGATTGGGCGAAGGCGACGGCGCTTGCAAACTTGCCGACGCGCATGTCTGATCGGGGGCGCTGCGCCGTCGATCGCTGGCGGAACCGCACAGGCTGCGCCCGCGCGAGCGCCTGGCGGGGGAGGCGGGAGTGCGGGGCGCGATGTGGGATTTCTGGATCGATCGGGGCGGCACCTTCACCGATGTCGTGGCGCGCGACGCGGGTGGCGCGCTGCACCGTGCGAAGCTGCTGTCGGAGAACCCGGAGCGTTACGCCGATGCGGCGCTCCACGCGATCCGGGGATTTCTGGGGTTGACGGCGGAGAAAAAGATCCCGGCGGATCGCGTGGCGTCGGTCAAGATGGGGACGACGGTCGCGACCAACGCGCTGCTGGAGCGCAAGGGCGAGCCGGTCGTGCTGGTGACGACGCAAGGGTTGGGCGAGCAGTTGCGGCTGGCGTATCAGCACCGGCCGCGGCTGTTCGACCGGCATATCGTGCTGCCCCGGATGCTCCATTCCCGTGTGATCGAGGCGCGCGAGCGGGTGCGGGCGGACGGGACGGTGGAGGTTCCACTGGACGAGGCGCGGCTGGCGGCGGCGCTGGAGGGGGCGAAGGCCGAGGGGCTGAACGCATGCGCCGTGGTCTTCGTCCACGGCTACCGGCATCGGGCGCATGAGGTGCGGGCGGGGGAGATCGCGCAGGCTGCGGGGTTCGCACAGGTGTCGGTCAGCCACCGCGTCAGCCCGCTGATGAAGATGGTCAGTCGCGGCGACACGACGGTGGTCGACGCCTATCTGACGCCGATCCTGCGGCGGTACGTGGACCGCGTGGCGGCGGCGTTCGACGGGGACATGGGCGGCAAGCTGATGTTCATGCAATCCTCCGGCGGGCTGACCGACGCGCGGATGTTCCAGGGCAAGGACGCGATCCTGAGCGGGCCGGCGGGGGGCGTGGTCGGCGCGGTCCGCACCAGCGCGATCGCCGGACAGGGGCGGATCATCGGCTTTGACATGGGCGGGACATCAACGGACGTCTGCCATTTCGCGGGCGCGTACGAGCGGGTGCTGTCGACGGAAATCGCGGGGGTGCGGATCACCGCGCCGATGATGAACATCCATACCGTCGCGGCGGGGGGCGGCAGTCTGCTCACCTATGACGGGGCGCGGATGCGGGTGGGTCCCGCGAGCGCGGGCGCCGATCCCGGACCGGCCTGTTACGGTCGGGGCGGGCCGCTGGCGGTGACCGATGCGAACGTCGTGACCGGGCGGCTGCGACCGGAGTTCTTTCCGGCGATCTTCGGGCCGGAGGGCGACCGGCCGCTCGACGCTGCGGCGGCGCGGGATGCGTTCGAGACGCTGGCCGGCGCGATCGGGATGGCGCCGGCGGCTGCGGCGGACGGATACCTGCGGATCGCGGTCGAGAACATGGCGAACGCGATCAAGAAGATCAGCGTGCAGCGTGGCTATGACGTGACCGACTATTGCCTGACGGTGTTCGGCGGGGCGGGTGCGCAGCACGCCTGCGCCGTCGCCGACACGCTGGGAATGACGACGTGCCTGATCCATCCGATGGCGTCGCTGCTGTCGGCGTATGGCATGGGGCTCGCCGACATCCGGGCGACGCGGGCGCAGGCGGTCGAGGCCGAGCTCGACGGCGCGAGCCGGCTGGGCGCTGCGGCTTTGCTCGACGGGCTGGGCGTGGCGGCGCTCGGCGAGGTCGAGGCGCAGGGGGTGGCGGAGGCCCGGATCGCGTTGACCCAGACGTTGCACCTGAAGGTGAAGGGCACGGACACCGCGCTGCCGATCCGGTTCGCGGGTCTTTCCGCGCTGCGGGCGGCGTTCGCGGCGGCGCACCTCGCGCGGTTCGGCTTCGATCCGGGCGATGCGGCGCTGGTGATCGCGGTCGCCGAGGTAGAGGCGGTGGGCGACGCCGCCGATCTGTCGGACCAGGAGACGGCGGAGGTCGCGCGCCCCGAGACCGACTATGCGACCGCGATGACGGCGCCGGTGTTTATCGGCGGCGCCTGGGTGGAGGCGCGGTTCGTGCGACGTTCGGCGATGCGGCCGGGCGATACGCTGACCGGCCCGGCGGTGCTGGTGGAGCCGCATACCGCGATCCTGATCGAACCCGGCTGGGCCGGGCGGATCACCGGCCACGACCACGTGCTGCTGAACCGCGTCGCGGCGCGCGAAACCCCGGACGCGATCGGAACCAACGCCGATCCGGTGATGCTGGAGGTGTTCAACAACCTCTACATGTCGATCGCCGAGCAGATGGGCGCGGTGCTGGAAAACACCGCGGCGTCGGTCACCATCAAGGAGCGGCTGGATTTCTCCTGCGCGGTGTTCGACGCGGCGGGCGACCTGATCGCAAACGCGCCGCACATGCCGGTGCATCTCGGCTCGATGGGCGCGAGCGTAAAGGCGGTCGTGGCGCAGAACGAAGCGATGCGGCCCGGCGACGTCTTCGCGCTGAACGCGCCCTATAACGGCGGCACGCATCTGCCCGACATCACCGTGGTGGCGCCGGTCTGGGACGAGGCGGGCGCGACGGTGCTGTTCTTTACCGCGGCGCGGGGGCACCACACCGATGTCGGGGGCCTGACGCCGGGGTCGATGCCGCCCGACAGCCGGTCGATCCACGACGAGGGCGCCTATATCGACAACTGGACGCTGGTCGAGCAGGGCCGGTTCCGGGAGGCGGAGACGCGCGCGCTGCTGCTTCAAGGGCAGCATCCGGTGCGGTCGGTGGACATCAACATTGCCGATCTGAAGGCGCAGGTGGCGTCTTGCGCCAAGGGGGCGGCGGAGCTGCGCCGGATGGTGGCGCATTTCGGGCTGCCCGTCGTGCAAGCCTATATGCGGCACGTCCAGGACAACGCCGAGGAGAGCGTTCGCCGGGTCATCGGCGCGCTGAAGGACGCCGAGATCGTCTATCCGATGGACGACGACCTGGACGGGACGCCGCGGGCGATCAAGGTGAAGGTGACGGTGGACCGGACGGCGCGGTCGGCGACCATCGATTTCACCGGCACGACGGCGCAGCTCGCCACGAACTACAACGCGCCCGAGCCGGTGACGCGAGCGGCGGTGCTCTACGTGTTCCGCTGTCTCGTGGACGACGACATCCCGATGAACGAAGGCGTGATGAAGCCGCTGAACGTGGTGCTGCCGAAGGGCACGATGCTGTCGCCCGCGTATCCGGCGGCGGTGATCGCGGGCAACGTCGAGACGAGCCAGGCGGTGACTTCGGCGCTGTTTCTGGCGCTCGGGGTGCAGGCGGCGGCGCAATCGACGATGAACAACACGACCTGGGGCGATGCGCGGTATCAGTACTACGAGACCGTCTGCGGCGGGACCGGGGCGGGCGTGCGCTCGGACGGCACCGGGCATGAAGGGACCAGCGGCGTGCACAGCCACATGACCAATTCGCGGCTGACCGATCCGGAGGTGCTCGAATGGCGCTTTCCCGTCGTGCTGGAGGAATTCCACATTCGTGCGGGATCGGGGGGCTCCGGACGGTTTCGCGGCGGTGACGGGGTGACGCGGCGTATCCGGTTTCTCGAGCCGATGACGCTCGCGATCCTCGCGGGGCACCGAAGCGTGCCGCCGCCGGGGCTGGCGGGCGGTGGACCGGGCGAGGTCGGAGCGAGCCGGATCGTCCGCGCGGACGGGACGGTGGAGACGCTGGCGGCGGCCGATCGCGCCGAGGTCGTGGCGGGCGACGTCTGGTGGCTAGATACGCCGGGCGGGGGCGGATATGGCTGAGAAACCCGCGTCAACTGAGGACGTCGGGCCGTCGGTGGATGCCGATTGAACCGGCGGTGTCATCACAATCGAGATCGGCAACGATCTCGTGCTGCGGGCGCCGGGCGATGTTCCGGCAGAGCGGGCTGCGGCGGTGGCGCGCGCACTACGAGGGTCGGCATGATCGCCGCAGGACAGCGCCTGCCAATCCTGATTGCGACGCGGCCGGTGGACTTTTGCTGTGGGCATCGGGCGCTGACGCTTCTGGTGCCGACCGGGTTGAAGCTCGATCCGCATACGGGGTGACGGTCATGTTTCGTTCCAAACGGGGCGACAGGCTGAAGATTCTGGTTTGGGATGGAACGGGTCTCGTGCTGGTCTACAAGGCCCTGGAACAGGGCTGCTTCGCCTGGCCGAACGTTCAGGACGGGGTGATGCGGCTGTCCCGGGCGCAGTTCGAAGCATTGTTCGATCACGCATGTTGATGCCCCTTCTGGTGAGGCTGACAGATTCTCAAGTCCAGGTGTGCGATGGTGTGCTCGCGGACGTTGCGGATCGCATCCATCACGGATTGAGATTTTGGGAACAGGTAGGCTCCGGTTGGCTGACGATCGATCAGAAGGCGCTTTTGCCTGATCTCCACGTAAAGCCAGTTCACAGGGATATCGAGTCTGGCGACGAGTTCCGTGGCGCTGAGCGAACTGGGGTCATGGGAGCATCGGTTGCGTTGCACCGGCACCTTGACCCCAGCG
>JBBRUZ010000028.1:0-23991 GCA_038247355.1 Rhodobacterales bacterium | reverse complement strand
GCCGTGGCCGGCGGCGCCGCCAGCGCGCTGATCTCGGCGAGCATCGTCTCGGCGCTTTGCAACGCCGTGCCATTGGTGGCGGTGCCGGCGAACAGCGCTTGCCCCGCGACGCGCGCGTTCAGCGTGCTCACGGTCTCGACGAAGCCGCGCCGCGCCGTCTGGGCATGCAGACGCGCCGCCGCGATGTCGCCAAAGCCGACCGCGCCGAGGAGGTCGACCGACAGCGTCTCGACCGTGCCGTAGACGCGCGTCAGCGACTCCTGCGCGATCGAAAGCCGCATCTCGCTGAGCACTATCGCGTCGGAATAGATCGCGTTGCGCTCTAGCGCGCGTTCGAGCGAGAATAGGCGGGTGAGGTTGCCCCCCGCGGCGTCGAAGCGGCTCGACTTCTCGCCGGTCGTGAGCTCCGCACCCGACAGATCGAGATTGTTGCGCGCCGTGACGGCCTGGCGCTGCAGCGCGTTCAGGCGCGCGAGATCGGATGAGGCGCCGATTTTCATCGCATCACATCTCCAAAAGCAGTTTGAGAAGACTGTCGATCGTCGTCAGCACGCGGGCGTTCGCCGCATAGGCCTGCTCGATGACCATCAGCGATTGAAGCTCGTTGTCGGTGTTCACCCCGATAAGATTGGCCTCGCTGTCGGCGAGCACGGTCTGCCGCGACGTGAGATACGCGCGCGCGTCATCGCTGCGCGCCGACTTGCCCGCAAAGAACGAGGTGATTTCGGACGCGATCAGCGCGGCGCCGTTCGCAGCATTCTGCGACACGAAACCATTGGGCGTGCGGGCGGCGGTCATCGCGTCCGCCAGTCCCTGCAGATACGTCCCGAAGCCTTCGTCGCCCGGCGCTACCGCGGCGAGGCCGTCGCGCAGTCGCCACGCGTATCCGCCCTGCGCGGGGTCGGCGGCGGCGTTGACCACGAGCCGTCCGGCGAGACCGGCGCCCGATCCGGGCGCGCTGTCGACGAACAGGCCGTCGCTCGCCGCATCGAGCGCCCCCGCCGGCATCAGGTCGCGAAACCGGTCGATCAGATCCTGCGCATAGGCGTCCATCTCCGCGTCGAATTCGGGCACGGTCCGGTCGCGCGCCTCGAACAGCGCGCCGAGCGAACCGCCGTCCATGAAGCCCGCGCCCGAGCCCGCCGCGATGACGACCGGCGTCACCATGCCCTGATCCTGCGACAGCGCGCTGAGCTGACCTCCGACCGTCATCTGGGGGCCGACCACGGACGGACCCTGATCAAACCGGAGTTCAAAGACGCGACCGTCGAGCAGCACGCCGCCGTTCGCGGTGTAGAGCGCCACTTCGCCGACGTCGCGGTTGACCGCACGGATCGGAACGATCGTGGCGATCCGGTCGATGATGCGGTCGCGTTCGTCGATCAGCCCGTTGACGTCCTGGCCGCGGAGCTGCAGGTCCCCGATCTTCTCGTTGACCTCACGGACCGCGTGAAGCGCGTCGTTGACCACCCTGACCTGCCGCGCGATCTCGGCGTTGGCCTCGGTACGCAGCCGGACGTTTTCCGCAGCGACGGCGTTGACCGATTGCGCGAGCCCCTTGGCGGCGGCCACTGCGTCCGACAGCCGACTGAGCGACTGCGGCTCGGAGACAGCAGCCATCAGCGTGGTTTCGAGCGCGGTGGCGCGCGACACCAGCGAGCCGGCGGACCCCGGTTCGCCGAGAACCCCGACGATCCGCTCGTAGGTCGCGGACAAGGTTCCGGTCGCGCCGAGCGACGCGTCCATCGCGCGGCGCTCGGCCGTCACGAACGGGCTCTCGGTGCGCGTCGTGCCGGTCACCCGGACCCCGCCGCCATAGCCGCCGAGGCCGACCGAACTGAGCTCGGTCACGCGGCGGCCATAGCCCGGCGTCGTCGCGTTCGCGACGTTGTTGGACACGGTCTCCGCAAGCCGCGACGCTGCGACGAGGCCGAGGGAGGCGTTGTTCAGGGCGACGGATAGACTCATCGTGCGATCCTTGTCTCAGAGGTCGGAGGATTAGCGCTTCAGGTTGGTGGTTTCCTGAAGCATCTCGTCGACCGTCTGGATGATCTTGGCGTTCGACGAATAGGCCCGCTGGGTCTGGATCAGCTGGGTTAGCTCCTGGGCGACGTCGGTCGTCGACTGTTCGCGCGAGAAGCCGAGCACGCTGCCCGTCGGCCCTGCGCCGGCGTCCCAGAAATAGACCGAGCCGCTGGAGGCGCTGATCGCGAAGGCCTGGTTGTCGAGCGCGCGCAAGCCGTTCATGTTCGGCACGTCCGCGACCGGGATCTGATAGATCACGCGGCTGAAACCGGTGGAGTAGTTGGCGCTGAGAAACCCGTTCTCGTCGATGCTGAGGCCGGTGAAGTTGCCCGCCGAGGAGCCGTTCTTGAGGATCCCGACCGGCGAGAACACGCTCGAAAGCTGGCTCAGATACTGTGGAACCTTGGCCCCCTCCGCGCCGATGCCCACAGCGATGTCCTGTCCGCCGTCGAGCGGCAAGGTCAGCACGCCGGTGTCGGCGTCATAGGGCGCCGATCCCGCGCCGGGAACGACGGTCTCGATCGATCCGCCCAGGCCGTCGACCTTGCTGAAAGTGATCGCATAGGTTCCCTGCACGGTCGCCGACTTGTTGTCGGTGATCTCCAGCGTCCACTGGTTCGGCACCGGGAGCGGCGGCGTCGCCCCGTCGCTGACGGGGGTGAAGTTGAACGCGAGCGTCTGCGACGCGCCGAGCGTGTCGAAATACTCGACGGTCATCGGATAGATCGCGGCGAGGTCGGCGCCCGGATTGGTGGCGCTTGCCGGCAGATTGGCGCGCAGCGTGATGAGCGAGGTCGGTTCGGCGGCGACCGCGCCGCGATTGACGGTCACCGGCCGCAGGGCGCTGGCCGTGTCGCGGGGCGGCTCGGGGACTTTGCCGTCCAGATTGGCCGGCCAGCCGAGCAGCACGAGGCCGCTCGGCGTGCGCATCACGCCGTTCTTGTCGGACTGGAACGATCCGGTCGAGGTGAGCATCAGCGGCAGGTTGGGATCTCCGGCCTGGACCGAGGCGATGCCGGTCACTGGCAGCATTCCGCGCCCTGAGATCGCGATGTCGGTGGCGTTTTCGCTGCCGACCAGCGCGCCCTTGCCTTCGATGTTGCGGATCATCTTGGTCGCAACGCCGCCGGCGACATAGGAGCCGACGTTCTCGCTCACCGCCATCGAGGCGAAATCGGTTCCGGCCCGCTTGTAACCGAAGGTCTGCGAATTCGAGATGTTGTCCGCGATGGTGGCGAGCTTGTTCGAATTCGCGGTCAGCCCGGAGACGCCAGCGTTCATCGAAGAAGATATGCTCATGCTCTGTCCTTTGTCCGTGAGGGGTCGGAGTTGCGTCGTCGCGCCATGCGCCGAACTCTTGAATGGCCAAGCTTAATTTCCCGTCAACGCCGCGACGGTCGCCGCCTCAGGGCGTGAACTCGCGGAGCAGCGTGACCTCGACCCTGCGATTGCGCTGGTCGTCGGGCGTTTCACCCGAAGGGCTTCGGTCGGCCTTGCCGGTGACCCGGTCGAGCCGCGCGTCGGCGAGGCCCGCCGCGACGAGGAGGCTTCGGGTCAACTGGGCGCGATCCGCCGACAGCCGCCACGGATCGGCGCGGCCCTCGCCCACGTCGCTTGACGCGAGGTGGCCGGTGATCGCCACGGCGTTCCCGGTGCTGGCGAGCACGCGGCCGAGCATCGCCAGCAGGCTCTCCATGATCGGGTTCGGCGTCGCGGTGTCGTCGGCGAACAGCGGCGAGCCCGCAACGTCGAAGATCTCGATGATCAGGCCCTCGTCGGTGACACGGGTGCGGATGTGCGTGAGCAGCGGATCGGCATCGACCGCATCGCCGGTGGCGCCGACCAGTGCGTTCTCGATGTCCGCGAGGCTGGCATCGTCGCTCCCGGGCACATCGATCTTCGTCGGGTCGCCCTTCTGCCCGGTTTCATCGCGGGCGAGGACGTCCTGGCTCAGCATGCTCGACCCGGCGAATGGTCCGTCGCCGCCGCCGCGCGTCGAGTGGATCGGAATGCTCGGGCTGAAATAGTCGGCGAGACCGAGCTTTGTTTCGTTGTCGCTGACGCTCAGCAGCCACATCAGCAGAAAGAACGCCATCATCGCGGTCACGAAATCCGCATAGGCCACCTTCCAGGCGCCGCCGTGGTGAGCGGCCGCGATCACCTTCTTGCGCTTGATGATCGTTATGTTCTTGGTGTCCGCTCGCGCCATGTCTCGGCCCCCCGATCGCCGCCCACACTAAGGGAACAAAAGTCTTGAACCGCGGTTAGCGGCGACGCCCGTCAGCCGGCTTCACGCCGGTCGAATGTCGACAATCCAACGGGCTCGCTTTACGTTTGCGCAACATCCGCGTCCGAAACTGCGTAAGCGCGCGCCGCCCTTACGTGTCGCGCCAGCACGCCAGCAGGTCGCCCGGCGCCGGGCGTGCGGCGAAGACGGCACGGGCGACGGCGCGCGACAGGCAGATCGCCGCGGCATGGCCGAGCGCGGAGCGGATGTCAGGGGCGAGCTGCGAACGGGCGCCGGTGGCGACGGCAAACACCAGATCCCCGTCGGTGATCGTGTGGGCGGGCACGATTGCGCGCGCTATGCCGTCCTGCGCCGCTTCCGCCAGCCGCCGCGCGCCGGCCTTGTCGAGACCCGCGTCGGTGGCGACGATCGCGATGGTGGTGTTCTCCGTTCCGGTCGCCGGGCCGGGCTTGCGTCGGGTGGGCATTCCGGGCGCAACGCGCCGCGCCGCCGGACCGAGGCCGCCGAATTCGTCGCCGATCTCGAAGGCGCCGGCCCAGAATTCGCGCCCGCCCGGCACGACGACGTCACCGCTGGCGTTGACCGCGACGAGCGCGCCGACCGTCTCGCCGCCGTCGAGCACCAGCGAGGCCGACCCGAGGCCGCCCATCAGCGACGCGGTCATCGCGCCGGTTCCCGCACCGACCGAGCCGAGCGCGAAATCGGCGCGGGCGGCGGCGAGAGCGGCGGCGCCGAGTGCGCGGTACGGATTGACCGCCCAGCGCTTGTCGCCGCCGTTCGCGAGATCGAACAGGATTGCCGCTGGCACGATCGGCACGCGCAGCGGCCCGACCGCATGACCGCGCCCGCTCGCGGCCAGCGCGTCGGCGACGCCAGAGGCCGCATCGAGCCCGAACGCCGAGCCCCCCGCGAGCACCAGCGCGTCGATGGCCTCGACCAGCAGGCCGGGCGCCAGCAGATCGGTCTCGCGAGTGCCGGGCGCGCCGCCCATCACATGGACCCCCGCGGTGAACGGCCGATCGGCGGTCAGCACGGTGACCCCCGATTTCAGCGCGACGTCGGACGCGTGGCCGACGAGCAGGCCCGCGACGTCGGTGATCAGGTAGCGCGGACCGGGCCGCATCAGATCGCCGGTTTGGCCGTTGCCGTGGCGACATCGCCGGTCTTGGGTGTGCCGCTGGGCTCGATGAGCAGCAGATGCGCCTCGCTGCGGGCGACGGGGCGATGTTCGACGCCCGCCGGCACGACGAACAGCTCGCCCGGCCGCAGCGTGACGACATCGTCGCGCATCTCGATGTCGATCTCGCCGGCGAGCACGAGGAACAGATCGTCGGTGTCGGGGTGGGAATGCCAGACGAATTCGCCCTCGACCTTGACCACCATCACGTCATCGCCGTTGTAGCGGGCGACGATGCGCGGGGACCAGCGATCGGCGAACGTCGCAAGCTTGTCGGCGAGGTTGACCGCCTTCATATGCAGCGACCGCCATCGACCTCGAGGGCGACCCCGGTCAGCATCGCGGCCTCGTCCGAGGCGAGGAAGGTCGCGGCCGCGCCAAGATCCTGCGGCGTGGAGAGCCGGCCGAGCGGGATCGTCGCGAGAAACCTGGCGCGCATCTCGGGCGTGTCCTCGCCGAGAAACGACTTCAACAGCGGGGTCTCGCCCGCGACCGGGCACAGCGCGTTGACGCGCAGCCCGAACGGCGCGAGCTCGACCGCCATCGCCTTGGTCGCGGTGATCATCCAGCCCTTGGACGCGTTGTACCACGACAGCTTCGGGCGTGGCGAGATGCCGGCGGTGGAGGCGATATTGAGGATCGCGCCCTGCCCGCGCGCCTTCATTAGCGGCACGAAATGCCGGGCGGTCAGGTACACCGACTTCGCGTTGACGCGGAAGACGCGGTCGAATTCGTCCTCGGCCACGTCTTCCAGCGGCTGCGGCTGGTGGGTGACGCCAGCGTTGTTGACGAGGATGTCGAGATGGCCGAGCGCGCCGCAGGTGGCGGCGACCATATGATCGACAGACGCGTCGTCGCCGACGTCCGCGACGACCCAGAACGCGTCGAGGATCACCGCCATCGCCTCGACCGCTTCGGCGTTGACGTCGGCGAGCATGACCTGCGCGCCCTCGGCGCGGAAGGCCCGCGCGATGCCCGCCCCGAAGCCCGAACCGCCGCCGGTGATCAGGGCCGTCTTGCCGCTCAGTCGCATGACACCTCCCGCGTCGCACGACACTGGTCGGTGCGCCGGCCGGACGCAAGCGCGAAGCGGCCGGCGTGCGCGGCGCGCAGCCGGTGACGCCGGCAGACAATCGGCTCGCGCGCCGGCGAGCCGCGGCCCGCGCTCAGGCCGTCATCTCGAGGACGGGCGCCGCGGCGAGCAGCTCGCGGGTGTAGGGATGCTGCGGAGCGGCGAAGACGGCGGCGGTTCGGCCGGTCTCGACGATCTCGCCGGCCTTCATCACCATGACCCGGTCCGTTCTCGCGCGCACGACGGTGAGGTCGTGGGTGATGAACAGATAGCTCAGCCCGAGGCGGATGGAGAGATCGGCCAGAAGGTCGAGGATCTGGGCGCGCACCTGGACGTCGAGCGCGGACACCGCCTCGTCCAGAACGATGAGCTTCGGCCGGATGATCAGCGCGCGGGCGATGGCGATGCGCTGGCGCTGCCCGCCGGAGAACTCGTGGATGAACCTCGTCGCGTCGGACGCGTGGAGACCGACGGCCTCCAGCGCCTGCGCGACGGCGGCCGCGCGCGCGAGGCCGTGCGGCGCGTCCGCGAGCAGATGATAGGGCTCGGTGATCAGGCGGGCGACGCGGTGGCGCGGGTTGAAGCTGCCGTAGGGGTCCTGAAACACGACCTGCATCTTGGCGCGCAACGCCCTTGGCATATGCGCGTCGGCGTGGATTTCCTCGCCGTCGAGCGTGATCCGCCCGCCCTGGACCTCGTCGAGGCCGAGGATCGCGCGGGTCAACGTGGACTTGCCGCAGCCGCTCTCGCCGACGAGCCCAAGGCTTTCACCCGCGTGGAGCGTGAAGCTGACGTTGCGCACGGCGCGGAAGGCCGGCGCGCGACCGAACAGGCCGCGGCGTGGACCGGGATAGTCGCACACCAGGTTCTCGACCTTCAGCAGCGGGGTGCGGGCGATGCGCGGCAGCCGCTTGGGCTGGTGCGCGGACGCGCTGAGCAATGTGCGCGTGTAAGGGTGCCGCATCTGGCGCAGCACCACGCGCGTCGGTCCCGCCTCGACCACGCGCCCCTCGGTCATGATGGCGACGTGGTCGGCGGTCTCGGCGACGACCGCGAGATCGTGGGTGATCAGCACGAGGCCCATGCCGTCCTCGGCGACGAGGCGGCGCAGCAGCGTCAGGATCGCGGCCTGGGTCGTGACGTCGAGCGCCGTGGTCGGCTCGTCGGCGATCAGCAGCTTGGGGCGGAGCGCGATCGCCATCGCGATGCCGACGCGCTGGCGCTGGCCGCCGGACAGCTCGTGCGGATAGCGCGCGAGCGGGAACGCCGCGAGCCCGACGCGGTCGAGCGTGGCGCGCGCGACGCCCACCGCTTCGGCGCGCGAAACCGCGCCATGGATGCGGACGGTCTCGGCCACCTGGTCGCCGATGGTCTGCAGCGGGTTGAGCGCGGTCATCGGCTCCTGGAAGATCATGCCGACGTCGCGACCGCGGACCTTGCACATCTCCGCCTCGGTGCGGGCGAAAAGGTCGACGCCGTCAAGGAGGACGCGCCCCGAAACCCGGGCGCCTTGCGGCAGGAGCCCCATGATCGCGAGGGCGGTCATCGACTTGCCGGACCCGCTTTCCCCGATGACCCCGAGCACCTCGCCGGAGGCGAGCCCGAGCGAGACCGCGCGCAGGATCGGCGCGTCGTGGATGGCGACGGAAACGTCGCAAACCGCCAGCAGCGTCACGCGCGCACCCTGCGGATGCGCGGGTCCATCAGGTCGCGCAACCCGTCGCCCATCAGGTTCAGGCCCAGCACGCTCAGCACGATGGCGAGACCGGGCGCGAGCGCGAGCCACGGGGCGAAGGCGATCATCGTCTGGCTTTCGGCCAGCATCCGGCCCCAGGACGGCGTCGGCGGCTGCGCGCCGAGGCCGACATACGAAAGGCCCGCCTCCGCGAGGATCCCGAGCGAGAACTGGATCGTGCCCTGCACGATCAGCAGGTTCGCGAGATTGGGCAGCACGTGCTCGACCGAGATGCGGGCGCGGGCCTTGCCGGCGGTCCGGGCGGCGAGGACGAAGTCGCGCCGCCACAGCGAAAGTGCCGCCCCGCGGGTGACGCGGGCGAAGACGGGGACGTTGAAGACGCCGATGGCGATGATGGCGTTCACCGCCGAGGGACCGAAGACCGCCGTGATCAGGATGGCGATCAGCAGCGCCGGAAAGCCGAAGACGAGGTCGTTGCCGCGCATGATCGTCTCGTCGAGCAGCGAGCCGCGCGTCGCCGCGGCGACGAGCCCGAGCGGCACGCCGAGCCCCATGCCGATGCCGACCGCGACCAGCGCCACCGCGAGCGAGACGCGGGCGCCGCCCATGATCATCGACAGGACGTCGCGACCGAAATGATCGGTGCCGAACCAGTGCGCGGCCGACGGCGGCTGGAGCCTCGACGCGATGTCGAGGCTCGCGACGTCATAGGGTGTCCAGAAGAACGAGACCAGCGCCGCGATGGCGAACGCCGTGGCGAGGGCCGCGCCGATCCAGAGCGCGCGCATCAGACGGGCCGGCGCAGGCGCGGATCGACCGCCGCATACGCGAGATCGACGACAAACGTTACGAGGATCACCGCGAAGACCAGCAGCATCACGACCGACTCGACCACGATCAGGTCGCGCTGGCTGATCGCCTGGAACACCAGCCGGCCGAGCCCGGGCAGAAAGAACACGTTCTCGATGATGATCGCGCCGGCGAGCAGGAACGAAAACTGCAACCCGATGATCGTCAGCACCGGAATGAGCGCGTTGCGCAGCGCATGGCGGCGCAGCGCCTGGCCGCGGCTGAGGCCCTTGGCGCGGGCGGTGCGGATGAAATCCTCGTCGAGCGTGTCGAGCAGCGCCGAGCGCATCACACGCGCGAGGATGCTCGCCTGCGGCAGCGCGAGCGCGATCGCCGGCAGCGTCAGCGCCTTGATCGCGGCGAGCGGGCCCGCCTCCCAGCCGGGAAACCCGCCCGCCGAGAACCAGCGCAGGTTCACCGCGAAGACGAGGACGAGCAGCATGGCGAACCAGAAGTTCGGCACCGCGACGCCGAGCTGGGTCGCGCCCATCACGCCGGCGTCGACCGCCGCGCCCCGACGCGCCGCCGCCCAGACGCCGACGGGAAACGCGATCAGCGTCGAGAGCGCCAGCGCATAGATCGCGAGGGGCAGCGATATCCAGAGACGGTCGGCGATCATTCCCGCCACCGGCGTGCGGTACGTATAAGAGACGCCGAAGTCGCCCCGGAGCATCCCCGTGGTCCAGGCGACGTAACGCGCCACGGGCCCCATATCGAGTCCAAGCTCCGCGCGAAGCGCCGCGACGGCCTCGGGGCTCGCGTTCATGCCCAGCATATAGGCTGCGGGGTCGCCGGGCACGACCTCGATGACGGCGAACACCACCAGGCTCGCCGCGACGAGGCTGACGGCGAGCGACGCAATCCTCATGAACGCGAATCGGATCACAGCCGCAGGGTCCCCTCGATGAGTATCGCCGCTAACCTAGGCCGGGTGGCCGGCGTTATCCAGCCGGACCGGTGGCGGGCGGAGTGCACGTGGCGGACCATCTGGCGCTGACGAGCGTCCGGCCGGGCCGAACCGGCGCCGCGCCTCAGGCGCCCACAATGTTAATGGCCGCGTTGACGGCGATGGCGAGGAGCACCGCGTTGAAGGTGAACGAGGCGATCGAATGGGTCATCGTCGCGACTTGCATCGGGCGCGACGTGATCGCGACGTCCGAAACCGACGCCGAAGTGCCGACGACGAACGCATAGTAGCGCAGATCGACGAAAATCGAGCTGGTAGCGGACCGCGGGACCGGGACTGGGCGGCGACCCCCGGCGCCTCGATGTCATTCGCGCCAGCGCACCGCCGTCATGTCGTTCGCCTGCGTCGGCGCGTCCGCCCAGAGCCCCTCGATGCGGGCGTCGGCGACGCCGGTCTTGGCGAGCTGGAACAGAAAGACGTTGACCGACTGCTCGGCGATGCGCGCCTGGATCGCCCGGAGCACCGCGGCGCGATCCTCGGCGTCGGTCACGCTCTCGAGGCCCTTCATCATCGCCTGGAGCACCGGATCGTGGCTGCCGAAGTAATAGTCGTCGCGCGCATAGATGTCGATGTCCATCGGTTCGGTGTGGCTGACGATCGTCATGCCGAAGTCCTTGGCGCCGAAAACCTGTTCGAGCCACTGGGCCCATTCCATGTTGACGATCCCGGCCTCGACGCCGATCTCCCGAAGCTGGCTCGCAACGATCTCGCCGCCGCGCCGCGCATAGGACGGCGGCGGCAGCGCCAGCGTGGTCGCGAAGCCCTCGGGATAGCCCGCCTCGGCGAGCAACGCCTTGGCGGCGGCGGGGTCGTAGGCGTTGGTCGCGCTGAGATCGACGTAGGCCGGGTGATGGGGGGCGAAATGGCTGCCGATCGGCGTGCCGTAGCCGAACATCGCGCCGTCGATGATCGACCCACGATCGATGGCCATGGCGATGGCGCGCCGCACGCGGATGTCGTCGAACGGCGCCTTGGCGTTGTTCATCGCGAGGATCGTCTCGCCTTCCGTCGAGCCCACGATGACCGCGAAGCGCGGATCGGCCTCGAACTGCGCCAGGTTCTCGGGCGCCGGAAACACCGGGAAGGCGTCGATGTCGCCCGCCATCATCGCGGCGAATGCGGCCGAGGGGTCGGAGATGAACTTGAAGACGACGCGCCCGAGCGCGGGCGCCTCGCCCCAGTATTCGGCGTTGCGAACGAGCGAGACGCTGTCGCCCTGAACCCAGCGCTCGAACTTGAACGGGCCGGTGCCGACCGGGTTCGTCGTGTTGGTGTCGGCGGTGGCGGGCGAGACGATCGCCGCGTCGCCCCAGGCGAGGTTGAACAGCAGCGCGCCATTAGGCGCGTCGAGGCCAATCTCGAGCGTGACGTCGTCGATGGCGGTGACTTCGTTGATGCCGTCGAACAGCGCCTTCTGGGCGTTCAGCGACCCCTCGGCCATCGCGCGGTCGAACGAATAGACGACGTCCTCCGCGGTGAGCGCGATCCCGTCGTGAAACGTTACGCCGTTGCGCAGGTGGAACACCCAGGACAGCCCGTCGGGCGCGACATCCCAGCTCTCGGCCAGCGCCGGCAGCACTGATCCGTCCGGACCGATGCGGGTGAGGCCCTCGAAAACGTTGGCGTAGACGACCTCGTCGATAGCCGCCGCCGCCCCCGCCGTCGGATCGAGGATCGGCGGTTCGAGCTGCATTCCGATGGTGATCTCGGTCTCGGCCGCCACGGACGGAGCCGGCAGCGTCGCGAGCCCCAGCGCCAGCGCCGTCAGGATATGCTTCATCGCAGCCTCCGCAGTCGGGCCGACGGTCGCATCGCCCGTCGTTCAACCCGCATGGACGCCGAGCAGATCGGCGAGCGCAAGCGCAATGACGAGGCCTGCGTCGAGCATGTCGTCCACCCCGACATATTCGTCGGGTTGGTGCGCGAGATCCAGTATGCCCGGTCCGTAGGCGACGCAATTTTTCAGGCGGCCGATCCGGTCGATGTGCTTCTGGTCGTAGGTGCCGGGCGAAACGACGAATTCCGCCGGGCGCCCCAGCGTCGCGCCGATCGCGCGGGCGAGCGCTGCGGCGACCGGCGCGTCGCGGTCGGTCATGCTCGGCGCGACCTCGTGCATGTCGCGAACCGCGTAGGCGAAGGGCCGGCGCTGGCGGGCGCGCTCGAGCGTGGCGCGGAACTCGGCCTTGACCTCGGCGATCGGCTCCTCGGCGAGAAATCGGCGATCGACAATCATCCGGCATCGGTCGGGCACCACCGCGGAAGGCCAGCCGGTGAAGTCCGGCGGCGGTTCGGCCTGGCCGCCGTGGATCGAGTTGATGTTGAGCGTGGACGCGCGCGCCGCCTCGGGAACGACCGGCATCGCCGTGCGTTTGCGCGCCAGCGCGGGCAGAAGCGTCGCCTCCATCTCGGCGATGATCGCGCCCATGTGGCGCACCGCGCAATCGCCGAGGAACGGCATCGAGCCGTGCGCGATCCGCCCGAACGTCTCTACCTCCGCCCACCAGACCCCGCGGTGGCCGAGGCAGACCCGGTCCTTGTTCAGCGGCTCGGGGATGATGACGTGATCGACATGGGCGAAAATGCCGAGCCCGGCCAGCCAGGCGACCCCGCCGTAGCCGCCGGTCTCCTCATCGGCGGTTGCCGAAATCTCGATCGCGCCCGGGTGGTCGGGATGGAGGTCGATGAAGGCCTCGACCGCGACGATGGCCGCGGCGATCCCGCCCTTCATGTCGCAGGCGCCGCGGCCATGGATGCGCCCGTCGATCAGCGCACCGCCGAACGGGTCGGTGGTCCAGCCCTGCCCGACTTCGACCACGTCGGTATGGCCATTGAAGTGAACGCACGGGCCGGGGCGCGCGCCGGTCCGCCTCGCGACGAGGTTCCAGCGCGGATGGCGGTCGCTGTCGCCGGGCGTGCCGATTGCGCGCAACATGCGGCAGTCGAACCCGAGCGGCGCGAGTTCGGCCGCGATTAGCTCGCAGGCCTCGCGGTAAAACTCGCCCGGCGGGTTCAGCGTGGGAATGCGAATCATCGCCTGCGTCAGTGCGATCAGCCGGTCGCGCCGCGAATGCAGCGCCCGCCGCAGGGTTTCGGTCCGGTCCATCATGCGTTTTCCCGAGGGGCTCGCCGCTCAAGCTGGGCGGGCGCGGGCCGAATGTCCAGCGCCCCACGCGGCTCACCGTTCCCTGTCCCACCTGCCGCCCGCGTCGCGCGATTTTCGGGCGCGGCACTGGCATGCCCCCGCCAATTCGCCTATCCCGACGGCATCCTCGCACCGGACACGCCATGGCCCGCATCCTGATCACCTCCGCGCTGCCCTACATCAACGGCGTCAAGCATCTCGGGAACCTCGTCGGAAGCCAGCTCCCCGCCGACGTCTACGCCCGCTACGCCCGCGCGCGCGGCCACGACGTGCTGTTTCTCTGCGCGACCGACGAGCACGGCACCCCCGCCGAGCTTGCCGCCGCCAAGGCCGGCGAGCCGGTCGCCGATTACTGCGCCCGGATGTGGACGGTTCAGAAATCCCTCGCCGACGGCTTCCGCCTCAGCTTCGATCATTTCGGCCGCTCGTCTTCGACCGAGAACCGCGTGCTGACCCAAGCCTTCGCGGGCCGCCTCGCCGAGGCCGGCCTGATCGCGGAGGTGATGGAGAAGCAGGTCTATTCGTTCGCCGACCGCCGCTTCCTCCCCGACCGCTACATCGAGGGCACGTGCCCGAATTGCGGCTACGAGCGCGCCCGCGGCGACCAGTGCGAGAACTGCACCAAACAGCTCGACCCCACCGACCTGATCAACCCGCGCTCCGCGATCTCCGGCTCGACCGACCTCGAAGTGCGCGAGACCAAGCACCTGTACCTGCGCCAATCGGCCCTGCGCGAAGACCTCAGCGCCTGGATCGACACCAAGACCGACTGGCCGATCCTGACCACCTCGATCGCCCGCAAATGGCTCGACGACGGCGAGGGCCTGCGCGACCGCGGCATCACCCGCGACCTCGACTGGGGCATCCCCGTCATGCGCGGGACCGAGCCCTGGCCGGGCATGGAGGGCAAGGTCTTCTACGTCTGGTTCGACGCACCCATCGAATACATCGCCGCCTGCGCCGAATGGGCGCACGCCCACGGCTTGGGCGAAGCCGCCTGGCGCCGCTGGTGGCGCACCGACGAGGGCGCTGCCGACGTGCGCTACCTCCAGTTCATGGGCAAGGACAACGTGCCCTTCCACACCCTCAGTTTCCCCGCGACGATCCTCGGGTCGGGAGAGCCGTGGAAACTCGTCGACTACATCAAGAGCTTCAACTACCTCAACTACGACGGCGGAAAGTTCTCCACGAGCCAGGGCCGCGGCGTGTTCATGGACGAGGCGCTGGACATCCTGCCCGCCGACTACTGGCGCTGGTGGCTGATGGCGAACGTCCCCGAGAGCTCGGACGCGAACTTCACCTGGGAAAGCTTCCAGACCGGCGTGAACAAGGATCTCGCCGATGTGCTCGGCAATTTCGTCAGCCGCGTCACCAAGTTCGCCCGAGCCCGCTTCGGCGAGATGATCCCCGCCGGCGGCGTCTACGGCCCTGCGGAAGCCGCGGTGACGGCCGAGATCGCCCGCCGCCTCGCCGCCTATCAGGACAACCTCGACGCCATCGAGCTGCGCAAGGCCGCGCAGGAGCTGCGCGCGATCTGGGTCGTCGGCAACGAATACCTGCAAGCCGCCGCCCCGTGGACCGCGATCAAGACCGACCCCGACCGCGCCGCCGCCATCACCCGCTTCGCCTTCAACCTGATCAGGCTCTACGCCGCCCTCTCCCGCCCCTTCATCCCCGACGCCGCCGAAGCAATGCTCACAGCCCTCCACCTCGAAGCCGCCGACTGGCCCGAAGACGCCGGCTCGGCGCTCGCAACCCTCCCCGGCGGCCACCCCTTCGACGTCCCCCCCGTCCTCTTCGCCAAACTCGACGACGCCCGCCGGTCCGAACTGGAAGCGCGGTTTGCTGGGGCGTGACGCGGCGGAATTAGGTTGCCCACGGCTCAGCGGCTTTCTAGTCTCCCCTCTGTCAGCCGGGCGCGAGATCCGGCCCACACGGGGGAAGTGAATGTTCTACGGCACGCCTGAGGGGACCGGTTTCGAGGTCATCGATCCGAGCTTCAACGCCTGCATGATCGGCCACGTCCGGGTCGAGCGGTTGTGGACCGGGTCGCGCTGGGCCGAGGGACCGGCCTGGTTCGCCGCCGGGCGCTACCTCGTCTGGTCCGACATCCCGAACGACCGGATGCTGCGCTACGACGAGTGCGACGGCTCGGTCTCGGTGTTCCGCCACCCGTCGATGAACTCGAACGGCAACACCGTCGACCGCGAGGGTCGCCTCGTCACCTGCGAGCATCGCGAACGGCGCGTCACCCGCACCGAGCACGACGGCTCGGTTACGATCCTCGCCGACAGCTACGAGGGCAAGCGGCTGAATTCGCCCAACGACGTCGTCGTGAAATCCGACGGCTCGATCTGGTTCACCGATCCGCCCTACGGCATCCTGATCGACTACGAGGGCGCGAAGGCCGAGAGCGAGATCGGGATCAACCACGTCTACCGCATCGACCCCGCCAGTGGCGCGATCGCCGTGGTGCTGGACGACTTCGACAAACCCAACGGCCTCGCGTTCTCGCCCGACGAGAGCCTGCTCTATGTCGCCGACACCGGCGCCTCGCACGACCCCGCCGGACCTCGGCACATCCGTGCCTTCGACGTCAACCCCGACGGGCGCAGCCTCGGCGCGAACCGCGTCTTCGCCGACTGCACCGCCGGGCTTTTCGACGGCTTCCGCCTAGACACCGACGGCCGGATCTGGACCAGCGCCGCCGACGGCGTGCATTGCTACACGCCCGAGGGCGCGCTGATCGGCAAGATCCGCATCCCCGAACTGGTCGCCAACGTCTGCTTCGGCGGGCCGCGCTTGAACCGCCTGTTCATCTGCGGCACCACGTCGCTCTATTCGGTCTATCTGGCGGTCATTGGCGTAAACCCCATCGGATAGCTGACCGCTCCGACCGGAAGCTTCGAGGGCCCCTCGCTAGGCCGACGGAACCACGAACGCCCTTTCGCGCTTACTGAACGACCTTAAGCGCCGCTCCGCCGAGACCAGTCGTGGGTGGGTCTGGACGAAGAGCGACCCCTGGCGACGGACTGGCCGAAGTACGCGCTTCGGTTCGTTTTCCTCGCCGCCGGCGGGGTCATTTTCTTTTTTGGCCTGCGGATCACCGAACTCGCGGACCGGATCGCCGATCGGACCGGCATCGGCGAGGCGCTGATCGGGGGCGTCCTGCTCGGATCGGCGACCTCGCTCAGCGTCACGATCGTATCGATCACGGCGGTTCTCGACGGGCGCGCCTCGCTGGCCTTCTCCAACAGTATCGGCGGCATCGCGGCGCAAACCGTCTTTCTCGCGTTCGCCGACCTCGTGCATCGTCGCGCCAACCTCGAACATGCCGCGGCCGATCTCGCAAACATCTTTCAGGGCCTCGTGCTGATGGTGCTGCTCACGCTCCCGCTCGTCGCTTTGACGACGCCCGACGTGACGATCTGGGCGATCCATCCCGTGTCGTTCGCGATCCCTGCCGCCTATGCGCTCGGCCTCGTCGCGACACGCTCGGTAAACCGGGCGCCGATGTGGACGCCCGTCGAGACCAGGGAGACCCGGATCGACCGGCCCGACGATGAAGACGAGGATGGCGGGGTACGACCCGCACGTCGACGATCTTCGCCGGCTTCGGCGCGCTGATGGTTCTCATGGGCGCCGCGGGCTGGATGATCGCGCAAGCGTCCTTCGCTCTCATCGACCGCCTGGCGATCTCGGCTACTCTGGTCGGGGCGCTCACCACGGCGGTCGTCACCTCGCTGCCGGGACTGGTGACCACCGTGGCCGCGGTGCAGCGCGGCGCCCTGCAACTCGCGCTTGGCGGCATCATCGACGGCAACACCTTCGACACGTTGTTCCTTCCTGCGGCCGACATCGCCTATCGCGAGGGTTCGCTGTATCAAGCCGTGGGTCTCGGCGACTATTTCTGGGTCGCCGTGGCGATGCTCACGACCGGCGTGCTGCTCGGCGGGCTTGTGCTGCGCGAGCGACAGGGTCTCGCCCGCATTGGCGGCGAAAGCGCGTTGCTGCTCGCGATCTACGTCGCGGCCGTCGTCGTTCAGGTATTCGCTTCCTAGCCCGGAGCCACGGCCCCTAGCGCCCTGCCACGACGGCAAGGCGTGTCGCGTGGAAGCCGACGCCCGCGCCCGCCCGACCGCTTCGACAGGATGCCTGCGCGCGGCCGGTTCAGCCGATCTTGCCGGTGATGTAGTCCTCGGTCTGCTTGTGCTTGGGGTTCGAGAAAATGTCCTCGGTCCGCCCCTCCTCGATCAGCTTGCCGAGGTGGAAGAACGCCGTGCGCTGGCTAACGCGGGCGGCCTGCTGCATCGAATGGGTGACGATGATGATCGTGTAGTTGGCGCGAAGCTCGTCGATCAGCTCCTCGATGATCGCGGTCGCGATCGGGTCGAGCGCCGAGGCCGGCTCGTCCATCAGCAGCACCTCAGGCTTGGTCGCGATCGCCCGCGCGATGCACAGCCGTTGCTGCTGGCCGCCCGACAGGCCGGTTCCGGGCTCGTTCAGCCGGTCCTTCACCTCGCTCCACAGCCCCGCGCGCTTGATCGACCCGGTGACGACCTCGTCAAGCTCGGTCTTGTTGCGGGTCATGCCATGGATCTTCGGGCCGTAGGCGACGTTCTCGTAGATCGACTTCGGAAACGGGTTCGGCTTCTGGAACACCATGCCGACGCGGGCGCGCAATTCGACGACGTCGATGCGCGGATCGTAGATGTCCATATCGTCGAGCTTCATCTCGCCAGCGACCTTGCAGATCGGAATCGTGTCGTTCATCCGGTTCAGGCAGCGCAGGAACGTCGATTTGCCGCAGCCCGAAGGTCCGATGAACGACGTCACCTGGTTGGCGGGAATGTCGACGTTGACGTCGAACAGCGCCTGCTTCACGCCGTAGTGCACGGTGACATTGCGCGCCGACACCTTCGATGGCCGGTTGCTCGCCGCTGGCGCCGCCGCCACTGGGCTCATCGGCTTCATCATGATGTCGTCAACCACGGTGTTCATTGCAGTCTCCTCTGTCGGCGCTCACCAGGTTCGCTCGAGGCGCTGGCGCAGGAAAACGGCGATGCCGTTCATGATGATCAGAAACCCGAGAAGCACCAGGATCGCGGCAGAGGTGCGCGAGACGAAACCGCGCTC
Organism: Rhodobacterales bacterium; assembly: GCA_038247355.1. Classification (GTDB taxonomy): domain Bacteria; phylum Pseudomonadota; class Alphaproteobacteria; order Rhodobacterales; family Rhodobacteraceae; genus Amaricoccus. The sequence continues at coordinate 5,679 of JBBRUZ010000028.1, read as the reverse complement.
GGGACTGTCGGCCCAGATGAATATCTGCGTCGGCAATGCGGTGGAGGCCTCGAACACGCCACCCGGCGGGCTGGTGATGAAGGCGTTCATGCCGATGAGCAGCAACGGCGCCGTCTCGCCAAGCGCCTGCGCAAGGCCGATGATCGTCCCCGTCAGGATGCCCGGCAAGGCCAGGGGCAGCACGTGGTGCAGCGTCACCTGATGCTTCGACGCCCCGACGCCGTAGGCTGCTTCGCGGATCGACGGCGGCACCGCCTTGATGGCGTTGCGCGTGACGATGATGATCGTCGGCAGCGTCATCAGCGACAGCACCATGCCGCCGACGATCGGGGCCGAACGCGGCAGTCCGAAAATCTGGATGAACACCGCGAGACCGAGCAGACCGAACACGATCGACGGCACCGCCGCGAGGTTGTTGATGTTGACCTCGATCACGTCGGTGGCGCGGTTCTTCGGCGCGAATTCCTCAAGATAGATCGCGGCCGCTATGCCGACCGGAAAGCTGATCAGAAAGCAGACCATCAGCGCGTAAGCCGATCCCACGATCGCGCCCGCGAGACCCGCGACTTCCGGGAACCGGCTGTCGGAGTTGGTGAACAGACCCCAGTTGAACGGCGTCGAGATGCGCCCCTGTTCCCTGAGGCTGTCGAACCAGGCGATTTGCTGATCGTTGAGGCGGCGCACGTCTTCGGGCGTGTCGCGGTTGATCAAGCCCTTGTTGAGCTGGTCGAAAGGATCGGACGCCGGCACTTTGAGCGCCAGCGTGCCGCCGATCACGCTCGGGTCTTCCACTACCGCGTTGCGCAGGATGAACTGGGTGTTGTTGGTCAGGATCGAGGTGATGGCGCGGACCTCGGCCAGACTTTCCGCGCCCGGCAGCAGTTCGGACACGCCCGCCGACATGACCCTGCGAAAGTTGCCGGCGGCCGGATCGGCCGGATCGACGTTCTCGGTCGAGATCGGGAAATCGACCCGGACCATGGTCTGGGTGAAGGCGGGATAGCCGCCCACGACCAGCGTGGTGATCAGCACGCCGAGCAGACCGAGCGCCAGCGAGATCGCGGCGATGCCGTAGCCCCGCAATCTTGCGTCGGCGGCATAGCGCCGGCGGCGCTTGGCGGCCGCGGCTTCGGAGGAAGAATAGTGCGGGCTCGCTGTGGCGGCGGCGTCGGTCATGTCGAGGCTCTCCTGGCCGGGCCAATCATTCGTATTGCTCGCGGTAGCGACGCACGATGGTGAGCGCCACCACGTTGAGCATCAGGGTCACGACGAACAGAACCAGCCCGAGCGCAAAGGCCGCAAGCGTCTTGGGGCTGTCGAAGGCGGTGTCGCCGATAAGCAGCGACACGATCTGCACCGTCACGGTCGTAACCGACTCGAGAGGATTCACGTTCATCGAGGCGATCAGACCAGCGGCCATCACGACGATCATCGTCTCGCCGATCGCGCGGCTCAGCGCGAGCAGCACGCCGCCCATGATGCCGGGCAACGCCGCAGGCAGCAGGACACGGTTCATGGTCTCGGCGCGCGTCGCGCCCATCGCGAGCGAGCCGTCGCGCATCGAGCGCGGCACCGCGCGCAGCGCGTCGTCCGACAGCGAGGAGACGAACGGAATGATCATGATGCCCATCACCAGACCCGCAGCGAGCGCCGAGTTCGGCGACACGCCAACGCCGACCAGCCCGCCCGCGTTTCGAATAGCCGGCGCCACGGTCAATACCGCAAAGAACCCGTAGACCACCGTGGGGACGCCGGCGAGGATCTCCATCAGCGGCTTGACGATCTGCCGCACCCGGTCGGAGGCGTATTCCACCAGATATATTGCGGTGTAAAGGCCGATCGGGATCGCGACGCACATGGCGATCGTCGAGATGACCAGCGTGCCGACGAAAACCGGAACGGCGCCGAACGCGCCTGCGCCGGCGATCTGATCGGGACGGATCGCGATCTGCGGCTCCCAGCGCAGGCCGAAGAAGAACTCCGACGGCGGCACCAGCGCGAAAAAAGCCCAGGCCTCGTAGACGAGGCTGACGACGATGCCCACGGTCGTCAGGATCGCGATGACCGAACAGAACACCATGAACACCGACAGCGCCGTCTCGACCCCGTTGCGGGCGCGGAACCTCGGTGCGAGCTTGGAGCGCGCGAAAAAGAACCCGAGCATCATCACCGCGAGCGTCGCCACGAACAGCGCGATGCGCACGATCGTCTCCCAGCGGTTGAGACGCTCGGCCGCCAGCGTGATCTCGGGCGCCGGTTCGGCGAAAATCTGTCCGGTGGCGACGTTGTGGATTTCCGACAGCGTCAGGTTGCGCTGCGCCTCGGAAAGACCGTCCGTCAGCGCAGCAGGCAGGCTCGAATAGATCAGGCTGTCGATCACCCCGCCCTGAAACGCCGACCAGAGCAGGACGAGGATAAGGGCCGGAACGCCGACCCAGATCGCGACGAAGGCGCCATGATAGCTCGGCAGCGAATGCACCTCGCTGCCGCCGGCCGCGGCGAACTTCTTGCCCGACAGGGCTCCGACATAATAGGCGACGAGCGAGAGCGCGATGATCGTCAGAAAGAGATATCCAAGCACCTGAACCCCCGCAGCGACGTCGACAGAAAAACCCGGGACGCCCAAAGGGCGCCCCGGATGCGAAGGGTCAGTTGAACCGCTCGAGATGCGTGCCGGATTCCACGGCCGTCCGCACGGCTTCGCGCTGGTCGTCGGGCAGCGGGATCAGACCGCGCTCGGCGAGATAGCCGCCCGGACCGAAGGATTCTTCCGAAACGTACTCGGAGACGAAGTCTTCGAGGCCCGGGATCACGCCGCGATGGGCGTTCTTGATATAGAAAAAGAGCGGTCGGGACACGGCGTAGTCGCCGGACTCGATCGTCTCCGCGTTCGGCACCACCCCGTCGATCGCCACCGCCTTGAGTTTGTCGGTGTTCTCGAATAGGAACGAATAGCCGAAGATGCCGAGCGCGTTCGCATCGGCGCCGAGGCGCTGGACGATCAGGTTGTCGTTCTCGCCCGCTTCGATGAAAGGGCCGTCCTGACGCATGCGCCCGCAAACCGCATCCCAGCGGTCCTCGTCGCTCTCTTCGAGCGCGGCGATGGTGGGGAACTCGTTGCAGCCCTCGTGCATCACCAGTTCGACGAACGCGTCGCGGGTGCCCGAGGTCGGCGGCGGGCCGAAGACCTGGATCGGCGTGGCCGGCAGGGCCGGGTCGATCTCGCTCCACATCTTGTAGGGGTTGGCGACGATCGCGCCGTCGATTTCGACTTCGGAGGCCAGCGCCTGGAAGATCTGCGCCTTCGTCAGGTCGAGATCCGGCCCGCTCATCGCATGGGCGATCGACAGACCGTCGTAACCGATCAGCACTTCGGTGATGTTGTCGACGCCGTTCGCGGTGCAGGTCTCGTATTCGGACTGCTGCATCGCGCGCGATGCGCCAGTGATGTCGGGATGCGTCGGTCCGACGCCGCCGCAGAATATCTGCATGCCGCCGCCGGTGCCGGTCGATTCAACGACCGGCGCCTTGCCGCCGGTCATGCCGGCGAACTGTTCGGAAACGGCTTGGGTGTACGGAAACACGGTCGACGAGCCGACGATGCGGATCTGGTCGCGCGACTGCGCGAAGGCCGATGAGCCCGCGACGGCCGTCAGGGCGATCGCTGCTGCGCCGGCATAGAGGGCGAATTTCATTTAGTATCCTCTCGGAGTTGTCGATGTCCGTCAGAGCGTCTGATGGGGGGAGGCCAGCGAATTTCCATCCGCGGCCGACGTTCGATGAACATAGAAGCGAGCCTTGACGCTTCTATATCAATTTAGTGACATTTTTAATCTTAGCTAAATAACTGAAAAGCTTTACTTAATCTCGCACCTTCGCAAGCCTTGGCACAGAGGGTCAAGCCGCCCCGCAAGCATCCGCGCATGCGTCCGCTCCGGCGTCGGCGGCGGGCGACGCGCCCGCGCCCCCGCCCGCGTCAAATCGCGGCCGGATCAGCATGTGCAATCGGTCGATGTCGATCGGCTTCGTGACAAAATCGTCCATGCCCGCCCTTCGCGCCCGCAGGTCGCTCTCGAGCATCGCATCCGCCGACAGCCCGATGATCGTCGTGCGCCGCCCACCGCGCGCCGCTTCGCGCCGCCGCAACTCGCGTGTCGTCTCCAACCCGTCGAGCACCGGCATCTCGATGTCCATCAGCACGACGTCGTAGCGCCCGCGCTCCCACGCGATCAGCGCCTCGGCGCCGTTCTTGGCGATGTCGAACGTCACGCCGATCTTCTGCAGGAACAGCGACAGCACGAACCGGTTCGTCGGGTTGTCCTCGACCACCAGAACGTGCGGCATGGGCGACGCGCGCCCCCCCTCACCCGGCGCGTCCGCAGCGGCGGTGATCGGCGTGGCGCCCTCGGGCAGCGGGACCTCGACGGTGAAGACCGAACCGCGGCCAAGCCGGCTCTCGGCCCGGATCGAGCCGCCCATCCGGTCGCACAGCAGCTTCGTGATCGCGAGCCCGAGGCCCGTGCCGCCGTAGCGCCGCGTCGTAGCGCCGCTCGCCTGCTCGAACGGCGTGAAAAGCCGGCCCATCGCCTCGGCCGACATGCCAATGCCGGTGTCGCTGACCACGATCTCGAACACCGGCCCCCCCGCCCGCGCGATCATCGTCGCCCGGACGCGCACGCCGCCCGCGTCGGTGAACTTGACGGCGTTCGCGATCAGATTGACGAGGATCTGGCGTATGCGCACCGGATCGCCGCGCCGCCACGGCTGCGGCGCATCGACGGCGACCTCGAAGTCGAGGCCCTTGGACAGGGCCGCGGAGGCGAACACCGATCCCGCGCTGCGCGCCATCGCCGCGACGTCGAAGGTGGTCTCGTCGAGGTCCATCTTGCCGGACTCGATCTTGGAGATGTCGAGCACATCGTCGAGCGTCTCCATCAGCAGCCGACCCGATGTCGTCATCACGTCGAGCATCTCGCGCTGCGGCACGCTCAGTTCGGTGTCCGCGAGGATGGTCGCGAGTCCGAGCACAGCGTTCATCGGCGTACGGATTTCGTGGCTCATCGTCGCAAGAAAGGCGCTCTTGGCGACGTTCGCGTGCTCGGCCGCCTTCTTCTGCGCCTCGAGCGCCTCCGCGAGCGCTTGGGCCTCCGCGAGGAGACCTGCGTGGATCTCCGCGGCGAGCAGCATGTCGAGCGTGCCGTCGATTGGGGAAAAATCGGCGAACGTCAGCGGCGGCGCACCGTCGGCACGCCCGAAATCGGGGATATGCCCCATCAGCAGCCAGAGGCCTTCCCGCCGGAGCAGCGCCACGCCGCGCAGTCGCAGCGTCGCATCGGCCACGAGCCGCAGCATCAGCGGACGCCCGGATCGCGCCAGCCCTTCGATATCTGCGACGCCCGCGGGCCGCTCGACCACGAATCGTTCGAAGAACGGCGCGCCGACCAGCCCGGAACCGCCGCGCGCCAGCAACGACGGCCCCGCCGCCTCGATCAGCCCCGCCGGATCGACGCGCATGCAGGCGGGAAACAGCGCCGCGAGTTCCGGGCCGGAGAGCGTCAGCGACACCGCGTTCGCAAGTCCTGTAGATCCAATTTCGCTTTCAAAAGCGAAGAAGTGCGGCGGCTGTCGTTGCAGCGAAGGCAAAGGTGTCTGCTTCAAAGAGCGAGGTGTTAGCTGGTT